>NZ_CP108352.1:8158876-8472668 GCF_036237275.1 Streptomyces sp. NBC_01353
AGGTGCGGTGGTCGCGCGCTCGTCGTGCCCCTGCCCCGACTCGCGGCGCCGAAGTACTTCAGCGAGCTGTTCGTCCAGCCCCGCCGCCTCACTTGCCCCGGCTGCGGCGCGGTCGCCGAATGGACGGCCGAGCAGCGGGGCGCCGGTCTCGTCGGCGCGGTACCCGGTGGCACCGAGGACCCCTTCTTCCGGCAGCCGCTGTGGCTGCAGACCCGTTGCGCGGGACGCATCCTGTGGGCCTACGACGAAGAGCACGTCGACGCCCTCGCCGCCTACGTGGGCGCCCGGCTTCGCGAGCGTCACGTGTCCCCGACGAGGGGGATGTTCGCCCGGCTGCCGGCGTGGATGAAAGCCGCGGACCGTCGAGACGAGGTGCTGGCCGGCCTGGAGACCCTCCGGGCCCTCGCCCGCCGCTCGACCCCCGCCGACCGCTCCGACGCTGCCCACGAACGCGGCGACCGCCCGCGTCACCACGGCAGCCTGTACTTCCGCGGCGGCCCGTACTAGCAGCGACGATCACGCGCCGAGCCAGATGAGTGTGCCGCCAAGCGCGCGAGTGCGGCAAGGCCGTGACCGGACGGTGCGCCGAGGCGGATGGCGATCGCGCGCCCCCGTTCGAGCCGATGGAAGCAGCGTCAGCCGCCCAGCACGTGAGGCGTCCGCTGTCTCTCCATGGCACAACCGGAGGCCCCCGCAGCGCCCCCTCCGCGTCGCGACCGCCCCGACGATGCCGATCGGCCACCCGGCTCGCTCGGCCACGCCCACAGGGCGATTTGATGGACCGCGAACGACAAGGGGGAGTTCATGGCACTGCATCCGGAAGGCATGTTCACCAGCGGACCGATCGCGCACCTCGTCGGGCTCGCAGGCGGCGGGCCCGACCCGCTGGAATGGGAGGTGTTGCGCTTCAAGAGGGTCTCGCGGACCAACCATTGGGACGTGGCCTGGCGTTGCGCTCTCCAGCCACTCGCCTCCCAACTGGACTACCTGGCCACCGCGTTCAGCGAGGAGTTCTTCGCGACCTGCCCGGACGACACCCGACGGGCATGGACGACAGCCGCCGGAAACAAGCGCCTTCCCGAGTTCATGACCGAGCTGGCGATGTTGCTGCGGCTCGCGGACCGCGAGAGGGACGCCTCGTACGAGGACGTACCGCTCGCCGCATGGGAGGTGCGCACGCAGTTCCCGCTGCTGCTCGCGCTGGGCGACTGGGCATACGACGGCGAGCACACCTCGTACGAGGAGAGCGTGAGGGCGTTCATCCAGAGCGAGCACCCGTTCTGCTTCTACGAGTTGATACCGCGCCTCACCCAGGCTCTGGAGGCGCAGGCCCTCTGCACGCAGTCGGCCGCCTTCGCCGCGTCCTTCCGGACGCTCGTACCGGAGGCGTCGTCAGAGGTCCTGAACACCCTCGCCCGCACCACGTTCGCCCACATGACGGAGCACCATGGCTGAGCAGACGACGTCCTACGCCGCCTTCCACGACGAGCCCTTTCCCGAACTGCACGGGCACGCGTCCCAGGTGGTCGTCAGCGCCGACGGGCAGTGGATCGCGGTCAGTTCGGTGCTGCACCGAAGCAGCCGCGTCGCGATCTTCCGCGCCGCCGACCTGTCCTGCGCCCACATGCTGACATTCACGATGGACGCGGAGTCGATCGCCTTTCACCCCACGCTCCCGCTCCTCGTCGTCGGCCTGGACAACTATGACGAGTACGACCGCGAAGGCGGCCTCACCCTCTTCGAACCCGGCACGGGCCACCGCGTCGACTTCGCCGACCCCGCCTGGGGCATCGAGCCGGTCCGCTGGCTGGACGACCGCACGCTCGAACTCACCTTCTTCGCCGTGCACCCGGACGACGAGTACACGCACCTGATGTCCCGGGCCACCGTCGTACGCGACAACTGGCTCGGCCTCAACCCCGACGCCCTCGACCTGACCGCGCTCGACCGGACCCCGCTCGACCCGAACGGCCCGTCCCCGTACGACGACATACCGCTCGCGCAGCCGCTGCTGCGCGCGCTCGCCGAGCGGGCCGGCCGGAACTACGACGCGCGGGGCGGGGTCCGGGCCGTTGCCGGGCTGCGTGACGGCCGTGTGCTCGCCACCCGCATGCACACAGCGGTGGAGTGCTGGGCCTCGGACGGATCCCTGCTGTGGAGCGTGCCCGCGCCCTCGGCGAGAGGCGGCACGCGGATCGAGCTCGCAGCCGACGAGCGGACGGTACGGGTCGCCGTCTCCGGCCCGGACTCCCGCACGCGGACCGACTTCCCGCTCGTCGCCACCTCGGACGGCACGGTTCTCGACTGCCTCTCCGTGCCCTTCTCGGCCGCACCGTCCGCCCGGACCGACGGGGTCTGGGCGATCCGGGACACCTACGACCGCAGCTACGGGACCGAGCCGCCCACCCCGCCGAACACCCGGATCTTCGCGGCCGACGGCACCCCGCTGGGCGCCGCCCACGAGCCGGACCGCTACGACCTCGTCCCGCTCGACGTCCGCCGCTGCCCCGAGCTGCTGTACGGGCGGCGGCGCCGGGAGGTGATCGCCCTCGACCCGACCGGCACCGTCGAGACGGTGCTCTTCACCGTCGACGCGCCGCTCGGCAGAGCGGTGTACACCGACGACGCCGCGGGCCCGACGCTTCTGCACGGACGGACGGAGCTGGTCCGCCGGGCCTTCCCGTCCGGCAAGGTCCTCTGGAGTCGGCCGTTGGACTCCGAGGTCATCGACCTCGACACACACGCCGGGGTTCTGTACGCCCTGTGTGCCGACGACACTCTCGTCTCCTGCGACACAGCCGACGGGACGGTCCTCGGCCGTCGCGCGCTGCCCCCGTACGGCCCACTCTCGCTGCACGCGGCCCCGGACGGCACGATCCTCGTCGGCACCGCCGCCGGCCAGATCCTGCGCCTTCCGGCGGACTCCCGCGCGCCGAGCGGGCCGGCGGGCCGGTAGCAGCGGCGCGGGACACAGCGGTTGGGAGAGGGCCTGCGGCGCCAATGGCAGGACGTACAACCGCATCTCCGCCGCAGCCGCGCGACGCTGCCCTTCGTCCCCGTACGGGTCTGCCTCCGAGCCGCCGTCCTCCAAGAACTTTCCGGATTCCGGTCACATCTGCGTGAGCCGGTCCGTCAGTGCTGTGAAGACGCCAACCAGGCCGATACCAAGGAGTGCAGTCATGACGAACACCTCGATCTCCCGGATGCCGAACCCCGCCGAGTTCGTTCCCGAGCTGAACGACATCAGCGCCGCCCTCTTCCGGGCCACGGGCAACCGCGCGGTGCCGCGCACCACGATGAACCTCATTCACCTGCGCGCCGGGCAGATCGTCCACAACACCTACCTGACGATCCTGAACACGGGCTTCCTGCGCAAGGCGGGGGAGTCGGAGGAGCGCATCACCGCTGTCTCCTCCTGGCAGGACGCCCCGTACTTCACCGATGCCGAGCGCGCCGCGCTCGCTCTGGTGGAGGCCACTCTTCAGCCGGCCCCGCATGGCCGGGAGCGCGTCTCGGACGAGCTGTACGCCGAGGTGGCGAAGCACTACGACGAGAAGGCTCTGGCCACCCTCACGATCGCGATCGGCCAGATCAACTTCTTCATCGCCCTGGCCGTCATCGGCAAGCCGCAGCCGGTCACCTCCCTGGCGGACGAGCAGTGGGACTAACCCGATCCGACCGCCGGCGCAGGAGCCCCGCCGATGGCTGCCAGTAGCTGTCGGGGGCTGGTCTTTGCAGCGGGGCGGCCGTCCAGGAGCACTGCGGCTACTTCCTCCGGCGGAGGTCAACGGGGACTGCACGCGTCCGGGGTTTCAAAGTGGCGGCCCGTGTGGCAGCGTGAGCGCCGTGATCATCAGGATTAGTGAGGCCCGTGTGCGTCCTGATCGCTTTGAGGCGTTCCACGACGTGATCGTCAGTGCTGTGCGTGAGTTCCCAGCTCTCCACCCTGGGTTGGTGGACCACGAGGTTCTGGTCGCGCCGCCGGACGCACTGTTGTACGTCAGTCGCTGGCGGAGCGAGGAGGATCTGGTTGCCTATGCCGGCGAGAACTGGCGTGACCAGCCGGTGGTTCTTCCCGGCGAGCAGGAGTACTTGGTGGCGCCACTTCAGGTTCGGCACTTCACGATCGCACCGTTGACCTGACCCTCGGCAGGGATGGCGCCGCCGCAGCCGTACCCGTCGGCGCCTCGCCTGAAGTTTGCGGGCCTGCTCGAAGCGCCATCATGCGGTGGCTGCCAGGTAGAACACGCGCGCCGTCTGCTACGGAGCAACTGTGCCGGTCCCGGCTGTCAACGAGTAGCTTGGACATGCCACCAGTTGAGAGGCCATCCTCGGGTTCCACGACTTGTGCCTCGTGCTCGACGACGGCGAGTGGTTCATGGGACGGCTCGGCACCGACGGAGCAATCGTCTGCTCGGCCTCTTACGGTCCCGACCTGGCTGAGGCCATTCGCAACCTGTGAGTCGGCATCTCGACCCCGTTCCGCGAACTCGCAGGAACCTCTCTACCTCTCTACTTCTCGTGCTGACGGCGCACCATCTCGGCGATCCAGGTGGGCGCGAACGGGGACGTGCAGTTCGGGGGAGTCGGGTAGTCCTTGAGCACTTCCAGGCGCTCGCCGATGTCGATCGCGCGGGCGCGGTGCTCTGCGTGCTGAATCCCGATCTGAGCCAGGCAGTGGTTCATCGCCCACTGCAGACGATCGGGCGCGTCCTTCATCTCCGCCTCGATGGCGTCGAGCAGTCCCGTGAGATCGAGGCCCTCGGGCTTCTTCGCCACCCGCTCGGTGGTCAGAGCCCAGCCGGCACTCGCAACCACTGGATCCGGGTCCGTGGACCAGGTGAGGCGCAGTTCTTCGGAGGCCGGGTTCTTCTTCACCACGTAGTTCACGAGCCAGTCGTGGACCTTGGGGGCGCGCGCCTCCCGCACCATGGTGTCCAGCTCGTCGCGCTCGAATGCCTTCGGACGGCAGATCAGTAGCGCCAGGAGCCTCGCCGCGGTGTCATCCGTCGCCCAGAGTTCGCGCGCGAGGTCCTGCTGAGTCTTGAGCTGCTTCGCGAGTGCGCGCAGCTTGCCGAGGTTCACACCGTGATCGTCACCGCGCTTCTCATTCGCCTCGCGCATCTTCGGGTCCTCAAGCACGGCCAACTCAGCCATGACCTGCGCCACCGTCGTCCCGGTCACACCGGCCTCCTGTCCGTCGAGCATGGAATCCAGCCTACGGCTGACGGTGACGGGCAAGCCTTGGCGACCCCGAGGCCGGATCGTCGCTCCCGTCTCGCCGAGCATGAGCAGGACCGCACTCGCACCACACCGAACTGAGGTTGCCAATCCTGCCGCCGGTCAGTGTGATGTCGATCATGCCGCGCCTATCCGTCGGCGGGCATGCCGCGAACCACTCTGGCAGCGGCCGGTATCCCACCCTTCGCAGCACTTCTCACGCAGGCACCACGTACGGATATGGCAGGGACAGCGCCATCGCCGTCACCGCTCGCGTGTCCGTGATGAACGGGGGCTGGTTCAATCTCATGAGCAGCGCCGTGCGACTCAGACCTCGGGAAGGGATGGATCGGGGGTCCAGGGGGTTGGTGCGGTGATGGCCCAGCGTTCGTGGTCCCGCCAGCCCCCGTCGATGTAGAGGTACGCGGGCGAAACCCCTTCGTAGCGGAAGCCCAGCCGCTGGACCAAGGCCAGGGACGCCTTGTTCGCCGGCTGAATGTTGGCCTCCAGCCGGTGGAGCCGCAGGTCGGTGAAGGCGTGCTGCAGGGTGGCGGCGAGTCCTTCGGTCATGTACCCGTGCCCTGCGGACGGGGCGAAGGCCGCATACCCGACGGACGCGCCCTGGTAGCGGCCCCGGATGATCGAGTTGATGTTGACCATGCCGGCGGCCGCGCCGGTCTCCCGGACACGTATCAGAAAGCCCCGGTTGGTGGCGTCGTCGAAGCGGCGCATCCAGACCCGGAACTCCTCCGCGGTCGCGGGTAGCTGCATCCATGGCCCGTGCAGCTCGGAGCTGGCCTGCACGAGCGTGCAGAACTCGTCCTGGTCGGAGAGGGTGAGCGGGTGTAGTTCAACCCGTGACGGCATCTTGAGCATGGACCAACGTTAGGGCCTGTGAGTAGTGGGTCACCCGAGTGATCCACTACTGGGATGACCTTGGCGCTCACTCCGCCGACGTGCATGGAACGGCAGTGCCCAGCCTTGCCGGGACGAAGCGGACGATGAGGGGTACGAGGCCGAGTGCGTGCTACCAGCAGGCCATTCGGGCACAGTGCACGAGGATGCTGTAATCGGAGAGTGGGACGAGGACGAGGTCTATCCCATGCGCCGTGAGTAACTGCGACCTCGCGTTGACGGCGCCTCCCACAACGGAACCGCCATCGGGCGGCAAGCCGGTCGCGGTGGCCAGACGGCCCGGTCATCGGTGCGGTGACTCTTTTGGCGGTGCTTCCGCGAGGCTGCCCGCTACACGCGCTGGCCCTGCTTGTCCTCGCGTGGCACAACAGCCCGCTGCCCTGCTCGTGACCAGGTGTGTTCGGTGGGCATCGTCGGGCGAACCAGCTCTCGTCGAGGAAGTACAGGTCCCTCACACCCGCGTGCGCGCCCAGCCGTAAAGGCCCCGGCGCGGGGCGTCCACGAGTGCGTCCAACCCACCGGCCGCGCAACACCAGCGGCGTTGGCGGAGCGGGCGTGCCGGTGCTGTAGCGGGAAAGCCCCACACACAGTGGCCTGGTCCCTGATTCGGACTCGGGCCGATGTCGGTTGCGCGTCGACGGCTGCCCGGTCTCATCCCCCGTCCCCTGGGAAGCGCCAGGGGGAGGGGCGCTACGAAGCGTTCCCCGGTCCGCTCACGGCTTCCAGCAGCGCGGTGACGGTGTCGTTGTACGGGGTGGGGATGCCGAGGCGGGCGCCCGCGCGCGCCACCGCGCCGTTGCGGGCGTCGTATTCCAGCTCACGGCCTGCCAGGCGGTCCCAGAGCATGCTGCTACCGGACTCGGGCGGCATCGCTCGCAACCTGGAGATGACCTGGTCGGCCAGATCATCGGGAAGGCGCGCGCCTGACGCGGCGGCGACCTGCCGCGCCTCCTCCACCAGCGCCCGTCCCAACTGGGTGATACGCGGATTGGCGAAGACCGGCATCCGTTGCATCGTCAGCGCCGTAACGGCACCGTTCGCCGCGTTCAGGCACAGTTTCGTCCAGGCAGCGGTGACAAAGTCGGCGGTTGGCGTGACCTCGATACCGCTGCCCTGACACAGGGCCGCGAAGTCGGCGCCGTCATCGCCCTCAGGCACGGTGAGCCGTGGCCGGTCGAACAGCCGGATCTGGCCGCGGCGCTGCGACTCGGCCGAGATCTCCACCACGGCCGGAAGGACGCGGGCGGCGCCAACCAGCGGCGCGACGCGCTCACGGTGCTCCACGCCGTTCTGCAGCACCACGACCCGGGTGCCCGCATCGCACAGTCGGCCGAGCCACACTCCCGCTGCGGCCGTCTGGTAGGCCTTGGTCGCCAGCACCACCCACTCCACCGCCGACACCTCGGCGGGGTCGGTGACCTCAGGAACAGACGCCTCCAGAGCCGACCCGTCGGGCCGTACGATGCGCAACCCGCCCAGCGGGGAACGCACGCAAGCGGTCACCACTACCCGCCCGGTCGCCATCAGCCCCGCGGCCACAACGCCGCCCACGGCCCCCACACCCACTACCGCAACCCGTGTCATGTCCACCGAGCCTACCCATACCAAGATCGACTCGAAGAACGCTGCCGCACAAGGGGGGAGCCACAGAGGTGCGCACCGCGACGCAGAACGTCCGCATACGCACCTCGCACTTCTGATCCGACGTCAACTCCACACGCGGGATCTCCGACATGGGCGGCCTGCCGCCCTCCTATCCGAACCGCAGCCCACATCACCGAGACCACTCAGAGCGGCCGGCGAGGGGGCGGGACGGTGGGCGCGGAGCGGGACGGTCGGCCGAGTCGCACCGGGACGCCGGGGGAGTACAGGACGCTGACCGGGGCCTCGCGTGGCGTCGGGAGGCCCGCCGAAGCGAGCAGGTTCTCCTCGCACGTGAGCAGTTCCGCTCGGTACAGCGGCCAGCGCGGATGGTCGTTCGGCAGATACGCCGCTCCGCCGAAGAAGCCGTTGTGCATACCCCACCGGGCGGTGAGGAAGTGCTCCAGCTCGGTGGGCTCATCGATCCGCTCACCCCTGGCCAATGTGATGCGGCTGTGCGCCCGACGCGGGCCGGGCCAGCGGCGGGAACTGGCGTAGTCGACGGTGTCGCCGTCGGTGCGGACGCTCATCCGGGACCACAGATACGGCAGCCGGAAGCCGACCCGTCCCATCACGACCGGGATCAGCCGTGACGCGTCCATCGACCGGAACACGACACCGCGCCGCCCGTGTCCGTCGACCGAGTACAGACGCACGTTGGTCTCGGGGAACGAGCCGAGGTACGGCACTCCGGGCAGCCGGAGCCAGCCGACCCGGTGCATCCGGAAGGCCACCAGCCCCACGTAACTGACCCCGTCGTACGTGTCGGGCACGGTCCCGCTCGGCAGCAGCGGGGCCACGACGCCCGGGTCGACGGCCCAGTGGATGAAGGCGAGGTCGAGCCACTCCTGGGTGAGCAGCGGGTCGCGTATGGGGGAGGGGGCGTCGGGCGTCACGGACGAGGGCGGCTGCACGGCGCAAGAATGGCAGAGCGACCGCGCGCTGCCGCTCTACGCCCCCTCCAGTCGCCGGAAATGTCTGATCTGTCGGGTCTCGTTCGGCCCGTCTGCGAGGAGGCTGGGACAGTGCCCCTTGCAGACGGGCCGAGTTTCCTTGGGGCGGGGCCTAGCCGCCCAGGTCGAACTCAGAGCTGGGGTTCACCTTGATCGGGAGGCCAAGGCCCGCCACCCGCGTGGGTAGGTCGTGTGGCCCTTCGGCCTGCACCACCACCTCGTCGTCACCGAGCGGCACCGGGTCGAAGTCCAGCAGGGTGCCGCCGACGGTGGACAGCCTGGCCGCCAGATCGCCGAGGTCGGTGCCGACCGGCACCGTCAAGAGCCACTTCATCAACACCCTCTCGGGTCAGGCGATCCACGGGCCCCGTTCTCTGTCGTATCCGGACTCACCGCATCCACGCCGAGCTTTCCGCAGCTCAGGGCTTCCGCAGCAGGAATGAGTACGATGCCGCGGCGTTCACGATCCCACGCCCGTAGCCCGGATCCCAGGCCTTGCCCGTCGTGTTGACCAGCCCGGCCAGCAGGGCCTCGCGCAGCTCCTCCGGGCTGAGTCCGGGGAACGCGGAGAGCATCAGGGCCGCGACTCCTGCCGCAACCGGTGTGGCCGCCGACGTTCCGTTGTCGAAAGGCGACCTGGGGGGCGCCGGAACTCCGCCGGGGCGTCCCGGGCCGAAGTTCCCGAAGAGGTGCGTGTACGACGCGAAGTCCGGCTTCTGCGACTCGAACATGCCGGGCCCCTGGGAGGAGTAACCGACACGCTCCTGTTGGCTGTTGACCGCGGCGACCGTGATGACCTCCAGAAGGCTGTTGGAGGCGTGGACAGAGCGGCCGGGGCCGATGCCGGAGCGGTCGCAGGCACCGCTCGGGCACTGAACGCCGCAGTTGCCCGCCGCGAAGAACGCCGCCGCGCCGGAGGCCACGACCTCGCGCACCTTGCGGTGGAGCGGGTGGTCGAGGTCCCAGATCTCGTGTCCGGGCGCCAGCTCACGACGCGGGACGCCGGTGAACCCGTAACTGTTGTTCGTCAGGTGCGGCGTGCCGTCGAGTCGACGGTGCTCCAGCACCGCCTGGAACATCGTCAGAGCCCCGCCGGAGTCGGGCTGCCCGAGGAAGGGGTAGTCGTACAACCTGGCCGCGGGTGCCGCGACGAGGACGTCGGCGGCGCACATCGAGCCGTGGCTGGTGATCGGGGCGGCCCCGGGCTGGAGGGTCGCTCCCGGCCGGGTGAAGCCGCCGGAGACCGGATAGACCTGCCCGTTGACGCCTTCGTCGATGATGCCGACGACGACGTTCTGCCCTCGGAAGCCGTCCTGCCACGGCCGGGCGACGCCCAGCAGGGCTCGGATGGTGTCGAGGGTGGCGCCGGGGCGGAACGGCCGGCAGTCGAGGCCGGTGCGCGAGCGAGCGAGGTCGAACGCGTTCGCCTCGACAGCCATGTCCGGCTCGCCCGGGCTGCCCTCGTCCTCGTAGAGGTGGAGCGGGGAGCTCGCCCATACGCGGACACCTTCGCGCTCGCGCAGCTCCGCCAATTTGGTGGGGTCCACTTCCACCGGCAGCACGACCGAAGTCGGTGAGATGTCGGGGTTGGTTTCCGGAACAGCGAACTCCCGCAGGGAGCCCAGCGGCTCGGGGCTCCCGCCTCCTTCCCGGGGTGTGCTGAACATGGGGACGGGCACGAAGTTCTCGCCCGGCTCGACACCGAGCCCGGCGACCCGGTCGAGGTCGGGAAGGGCCTGGTCGAGGGCCGAGGTCTCGGAGGCCACGGCTTCCCGAAAGGCACCGAACCCCTCGGGCTGGATGTGTGACGCTTCGGTTTCGAGCAGCACCTTGATCTTGGCCATGGTTCGGCTCTTCTCTCCGTCCGCTGGGAACCAGGCTGCTGCGTGGCCCTCTGGCGCGGCTGGAGCGTGGTGTGGAATCGCGACCGCGCGTCGGACAGTCGTACTGGCACCTGCGAATCCGCGGTCGGGTCGGACCGGGACCGCTCAGTGTCGTGACCCCTCGGTCGGACGTCGGTCGGTCAGATGTCGCGTCGGCCGGACGTCGCGTCGGCCGGGGTCACGGCAGGACAGGTGGGAGCGCACCGGAGAATCGGCACCTACCACAAATCTATTGATATCGCCCACCATGTGCAACTCTGATGAGGTAGTTGACAGTTGCACTGCGACTGTCCGTGGTCGGGTGTCGGTACGTTGGTCGGCTGCATTCCCGCGACGCGTCCGCGAACCGCCGCCCCCATGGGTGATCCCGGCGAACGTTCCGGTCGCCCGCATGGCCTTCGCCGCCGGCGCCGACAGCCCGATCGCCGGCCTCGGCGCGCCGACGTGCGCCAGGAACGTGCAGCCCCAATCGCCCCGTCGTACGCGCCGCGCACCTTCGAACGCTCCGGCCCCCAGTCCACCGCACCCTAGGGCTTGACGACAGGTCAGGGCGCTGCCGCCCCGTGTTCAGTCGGCAACTCTCGCCGGGGACTGTCAGCCGGCCACGATGACCTCGATGCCGCGCGCCGTGAGCTGCTCGATCACCGGGTCGTGCGGGGTGGCGTCGGTGATCAGGCCGTTGATCTCTTCCCAGGGTAGGACGCGGAACCGTGAAGCGGTGCCGATCTTCTCGGAGGAGGCGAGGACGTAGGTGTCCGCGGCCCGTGCGGCCAGGGCGCGCTTCATCGCGGCCTCCTCGGCGTCGCCGGTGGTCAGGCCCGCGTCCGGGTGGACACCGGTGACGCCGAGGAAGCAGAGGTCGGCGGAGACGTTCTGCGCGGCCTCGACCGCGGCCGCACCGCAGGCGACCGCAGAGTGCTTGAAGATGCGGCCACCGAGCAGGAAGACCTCCGCCTGCGGATGGTCGAGGAGGGCGGCGGCGATCGTCGGACTGTGAGTGATCACGGTGCAGGCCAGGTCCCGGGGGAGCGCGTGGACGACAGCGAGGGCGGTGGTGCCGCCGTCGAGGATCAGCGCGCCGCCCGGCCGCACCAGCCCAGCAGCCACCGACGCGACCTTCCGCTTCCCGTCCGGGGCGACGGCCTGCCGGGCGCGGTAATCCGCAACGGCCGGTGAAGCGGGCAGTGCCCCGCCGTAGACCCGCTGGCACAGCCCCTCGCTCGCGAGATCGCGCAGGTCGCGCCGCACGCTGTCCTCGGAGATACCCAGCGTGGCAGCGACGTCCTTGGCAATGATCTTGCCCTCGCGGGCGAGCAGATCCAGCAGGTGGTCGCGCCGTTCGGCAGCCAGCATCCGTATTCTCTCCTGTTCTTGCACGTTTCTGCATGTATCGTAGCGCGCCATGACCGACAAGCCCATGCTCATCCTCATCGCCGGGCCCTATCGCTCCGGCACCGACGGCGACCCGCAGGCCATGGCCGCCAACCTCGCCCGCCTCGAAGCCGCCGCGTGGCCGATCTTCGCCGCAGGCCACCTCCCCGTGATCGGGGAGTGGATCGCCCTGCCCGTCCTGCGCTCGGCCGGCTCCGGCCCCACCGACCCCCTTGCCGACCAGGTGCTGTACCCGGCCGCCGAGCGCCTGCTCGCCCACTGCGACGCCGTACTGCGGCTGCCGGGCGACTCCACCGGTGCCGACCAGGACGTCGCCACCGCTCGGCGCCGCGGCCTGCCCGTCTACCACGACGTCACACAGATCCCGCCCCGCACCCCGAAGGAGGACGCGTGAGCCCACGCCCCGGTATCGACGCTCCCGACCACCGCGGTCGCACCGGCCTCGACCGCGCCGGACGCGACCTGGACCGGAACCCCGATGTCGTGATCCGCGACGTCGAGCTCACCTCCCAGGGGTGGCACGTCCTGCGACGCACCACCTTCGACTACCGCCGCCGCGACGGACGCTGGGTCACCGAGCAGCGCGAGACCTACGACCGTGGCAACGGCGCGGTCGTCCTGCCCTACGACCCCGAGCGCCGTCACGTCCTGCTCACCCGTCAGTTCCGCTACCCGGCCTACGTCAACGGCCACCCCGACGGCATGCTGGTCGAAGCCGCTGCGGGGCTGCTCGACGCGGACGACCCGCCGGCCGCCGTCCGACGCGAGAGTGCCGAGGAACTCGGCGTCACCCTCGGCCCGCTCACCCACGTCCTCGACGCCTTCATGAGCCCGGGTTCCGTCACCGAACGGCTCCACTTCTTCGCCGCCCCCTACACTCCGGCCGACCGGACCGGGGCCGGCGGCGGGCTCGAGGAAGACGGCGAAGACATCGAGGTCCTCGAACTGCCCTTCGCCGAAGCCCTCGCCATGACCCGCGACGGACGTATCACCGACGGCAAGACCATCCTGCTCCTGCAATGGGCAGCCTTGGACGGCCCTTTCGCCCCAGCCGCCGCCCACTGACGGCACGGCCCCCGCCCCAACCCGGCCAACCCTGCTCCAGACACGCGGGCCGGCGTCGGGTCGCCTGGGCCGCCCGAGGTGCGGACGCCGCAGCGCCGACTTGCCGGTGGGCCCGGCAACGTGCGCGCCGGCAGCACCGGTATGTGGGTGATGGGCCGGGTCCAGGGGGTCAGGGGACGCCGATCGCGCGTCACGCGTGCGGCTGCCGCCCACCGCCTCTTACTGTCACTGGTTTGGCCGTTGGGCCTCGGGCGCCCCGGCGGCGCCCTTGTGGCGACCAGGTGAGCATTCCACGTGTTGGCGGCTGGAACCAGACCGATGCCACCAAGGAGACACCCCTCGAAGCCCGCTGCGGGCGCGGCACGCGGCGAGGTCATGGCTGGTTGGTGACGCGTCCGCGCAGGACCTGCCACCAGGGGTCGGTGCTGTCCGCTCCGGCTCCCCGAGCGGGACCGGCGCACCCGGCAGGGTGTCGGCGTAGAACTGCGACGTCTCCTGTGCGACGCGGGATGGGCCCCGGCCGGGAAGGGGGCCCGGCCGGGGTGGCGCGGTGTCAGCTTTCGGGGCACTCCTTCCATGCGAGGTGGTAGACGGTGCTGATGTCACCGTCGGTGGAGTCCATGGTCATGTAGCTGGTGGTGGCCGGGTTCGACGTGCCGGCGTTCACGCGGAGCTCGGTGTTGATGTTGAAGTTCCGCTGCACACCGCACGGCGCCCATACGAGCTGCGCCCAGTCGGTGTCGTCGGTGGCCTGCCAGTTGTCCTCGTACGGGCCTCGGAAGGTGTGGGTCCGGGACGCGGTGTTCGGCGAGCCCTGGAAGTAGTACGAGGCCTTCTCGGTGCTGCTCGCGCCGGGCTGGAGCGACGCGTAGCCACGGTAGTCGGCGCTGGCGATCGCGTACGTGAACCCCTGCGGCACGTGCACCAGCAGGTTGAGCTGACAGTTTCTGCGGGCTGCCGTGGGCGAGGAGTCGCCGCCCACCTGCGCAAGGTACTCGCTGTAGGTGACGGTGAAGGCGGTGTTGTCCTCGGACACGGCGATGGCGGCGGTGCCCAGGGGGCAGCCGGAGCCGTTCACTGTGGCGATGTCGATGACGATCTTGTCCGGGGGCGGGTCGACTATCGACGACGGGCTTGCCTGTGTGGGCAGGGCCGAGGCGAACAGAGCGGTGATCGCTCCGCTCACGAGCAGGGGGACTCTCATGGTTCTCCCATCCAGTCTTCACTGCCGGGCGATCGCGGGCGCACGGGTGCGTCCGGTCGCTGGGCGGGGGTGCGGCGCGCCACAGGAGCAGGCGGCAGTCACGGACCTATTGCGGTGGATCGAGGCGCCGGCGGTGCGGAGGGTAGTCCAACCGGCAACGGTTGAAATAGCATGGACATGTCAGGTGAAGCTTCCGGAGCTCCGCGCCGGTGCGGGCGGTGGTGGTCGAATGCTAGAAGCCCGGGCGTGGCAGGGCAGGGGGGAGCCCGGCCAACAATCGCCGCGCGAACGGCCCTCCTTTGGCTCGGAACGGCGGTTGTCGCCGCTGGCGTCCCGCACGAACCGGGCGCCCCGCGCGTCACGCCTGCGCTCTATGCGTTCCATGCGTTCCATGCGTCCGGCGGGCGCCGGGCCGGCACAGCCTTCAACTGAGCTGCTCGGCCAGGCCGACGATGATGCCCTCGGGGCCGCGGACGTAGCAGAGCCGATAGACGTCCTCGTACTGCGCCAGCTCGCCGACGAGTTCGGCGCCGTGGGTGCGCAGGCGGGCAACGACGTCCTCGATGTCGTCGACGGCGAACATGATGCGGCGAATCCCCAGCGTGTTCGCCGGCGCGTCCTTCGGCTCGCTACGGATCGCCTTCGGCGTGTGGAACATCGCCAGCTCGATTCGGCCGTGGCCGTCCGGGGTCCGCAGCATTGCGATGTCCTGTCGGACGTCGTCGACCCCGATGACACACTCCACCCAACGTCCCTCGATCGGCGCCTTGCTCTCCAGCTCCATGCCGAGTTCGACGAAGAACGAAATGACAGCGTCGATGTCCTCGACAACGATGAGGGCGTTGTCCATCCGCTGGATCGTCATGCCGGGTCTCCTTGGTGTCGTACGGCCACGGTGACCGCTTACGCCCCTGAGACGGAGCCGCCACGCCGTTCTCGACACCCTGCCATCTTCTTCGGGGGCCGGGCGGGGTCGGCGGATGCCTGGGAACCGCGGCGCAGGCCACGCCGTGTGCCTGGGCAGGCACGCCACCCAGGCCCGGCACCAAGCGACCCGGCCCGAGGGTGGCGCCCGGCCGCACGAGCGAGAACGGTCGTTCTTCGATCCCCTGCTCATGACATGACCCTGTGGCAGGGTCAGAACGTGTGCCGGCGCCGCAAGCCCATGGGGCGGCCGTCCGGATCGACGAGGAGGTGGTGCAGCGGCGTCGCCAGCACCCTCTCCGTCCCGGCCAGTTCCGGAGGGACGTACCGGCGCAGACGGCCCGACGGCCGGGGGCCACGACACCCGCTGTCGTACCAGGCGTCCAGCGCGGCGGCGGTCTCCTCGAAGGCACCGAAGGCGGTCACGGGATCGCACAGGCCGTCCGGCGTCCACTCCTCCGTATCGCCGGCCGCGCGCGTCCGCTCGCCCGCATCGTCGGGGGCATCGCGGTCGAGGGCTTCCAGGTGTTCGGACATCAGATCCAGGCGGAGGTTCCGGGCGAAGGAGCGCGCGCCGTCTCCGAGTCCTGCCGGGTCGCGTGGCCGCCGTGGGTCCGGACTCTCGTCGATCACGGCGCAGCTGAGTTCGGAATCGTGGGTCCACGAGCGGAGGTTGATGTTGTCGGAGCCGACGGATGCCCATACGTCGTCGATGACGCACACCTTGGCGTGCACGTAGACAGGGGTTCCCGCCCGGTTCTCCAGGCCGTACACCGCGACCCGGTCACCGCCGGCGCGGCGTAGCTCGTCCAGGGCCGTGATCCGCCCGATGAGGTTCATGGGCAGCGTGATCCGGCCGTCCTGCTCCGGGACGGAGGGGATGACGGCGATCAGCAGCAGTCGCGGATGCGCGGTCAGTGCCCGGGCGAAGCAGGCCACCACGCGCGGGGACCACAGGTACTGGTCCTCGACGTAGATCAGCGTCCGGGCCCGTCGCAGCGCTTTGAGGTATCCCCGTGCGATGCTGCGCTCCCCGTCGGGGGCGAAGGGGTATCCGCGCAGCAGCCGGTTCGGATAGGTGCGGAGCAGCTGCACGGTGTGCGTACCGCAGGGGGCGGGATCGGCTTCCTGCGGCGGCAGGCGGCCCGCGTCGGTGTCCTCCCGGTGCACCAGCTGACGCAGTCGGGTGAGCGGGCTGCGGGTGAGCGGCGACGGGTCCTCCCACCGTTCGCGGAAGACGGCTTCGACGTCGCCGACCACCGGCCCGCGAAGGGCGAGCTGGACGTCGTGCCACGGTGGGTGCGGGCCGTAGGCGGACGCCATGCTCATTGACTGGCGGTCGCCGCGGTGGGTGGCGTCGTCGTTGCGGTTGTGGCAGAGGTCGATTCCGCCGACGTACGCGACATCCAGCTCCTCGCGGCCGGGATGGCGCAGCACCACCATCTTCTGGTGGTGGGAGCCCCCGGGCCGCACCCGCATGTCGAGCAGACACTCGCCGCCGGCTTCCTCGATCTCCTTGCCGAAGTGGAGGTTCTGCTCCTCACTGAAGTGGAAGTTGTCCAGGTGGGAGCGCCACAGCAGACCCTTGACGATGACGCCGCGTTCGGCCGCGCGGCACAGAACCGTGCCGATCTCGGTGCCGTGCCCGTCAAGCCTCTCGTCGCGGTCGCCTCGCCAGTCGGTGAACAGGAGCAGGTCGCCGGCGCGCATCGCGCGGACGGCCGCCAGGAGGTCTGTGAAGTAGGCAGCGCCGTGAACCAGGGGCCGTGCCTCATTTCCCTCGGACCAAGCAACCCCGCCCGCCCGGCGCTCGTCCAGGCGCGTCGCGGAGTTGCCGCGTTCACCGGACAGCAGGAGCCACTCAGTGTGCGTCACGAAATCTGCCCTCCGATGTGCCCCTACCCACCACACCGCATCTCACCGACCGGGCCGGGCGGCCCGGGTCCGGCCGGCCCCGATCGATCGTGCCCGGTGGGCCTCGGCCCTCTCTCCGCCGATGGATCGCTGGACCGCGGGCGTGCGGAGCGTGACGGGACGGCTTGGCGCGCCGCATGAACACCTCGTGACGGCCTCGAAGCTCGTCCAGCAGACCTCGACCCTCCAACGGTCTGGCTGGCTGGCCATCAGGCGCCTTCGTGTGTCGGAATCATGTCCGGATGAGGCGCGACGGCAGGTTGCGCCCCGCGGGGTGTGGTGTCCGGTGTCCGAGTGGCGGAATGGGCGGAGAGCCGTTGCGATGGGGCTCATGGACGAGCCGATTGCCCGCACGCGGACCGTGCCGCCGCCGGCTGGTACGTGGACGGACCTGCCGCCCGCGGCGGGCGCCGTGGTGATGGCCACCGGCATCCTGTCCGTCGGTTTGCATCTCGACGGCAGTGAGGTGCTCTCGCGCGTCCTGCTGTGTCTGGCCGCACTGGTGTGGCTGCTGCTCGGCTGGGACTTCGGCGCTCGTCTGCTGCGCAGCCGGCGCCGCTGGCTGGCGGACGCCGACACCCCGCCCGGGCTGACCGCTGTCGCCGCCACCACCATCATGGGCGTTCGCGTCGCCCTCCTCGGTTGGAGCGCCTTCGCGGGGGTGCTGTTGGCGCTGGCTGTGGTGTTGTGGGCTGTGCTCCTGACGGCGGTGCTGCGGCATCTGCGGCGGCACATGCCAGGAGCCGTGTTCCTGATCTGTGTCGCCACGCAGGCGCTCGCTGTTCTGGCCGCGACCCTCGCGCCCGTGGGGGGCGACTGGCTCGCCTGGGCGGGGCTTGTCGCTTTCGGTCTCGGGCTGCTGCTCTACGTGGACGCTCTGGCGCGGTTCGACTTCGGGCAGATCGCCCGTGGGGCTGGCGACCAGTGGGTGGCCGGCGGAGCGCTGGCCATCTCGGCGCTCGCCACATCCAAGCTGCTGGCGAGCGCGGTGTGGTCCGGGTCTGCCTCCACGGCGCTGCGTACGGCCACTCTCGTGCTGCTCGCCCTCGACCTCGTGTGGTACGTCGTGCTGCTCTGCTCCGAACTGCTCCGTCCGCGCCTGCGGTACGACGTCCGGCGCTGGGCGACGGTCTTCCCCCTCGGCATGACGGCGGTCGCTTCCCTGTCCGCCTCGGCCGCCACGGGCATCGCCTGGCTCGGCACGCTGGGGAGCGTGCTCCTGTGGGTCGCCGCGTTGGCCTGGCTGCTGACCCTGTGCGGGCTGCTGCGTGCGCTGGTCGCACGTGCTGTCCCGCCGCTCGGCCAATGAAGGGTGGTGGCGCGGCGAACCCGGGGCCACGGTGGGCCTCTCGGCGGGCGTGACATGACCCGGATGGGCAGCAGCAGCTGGCCGGCTCCGTTGTTCACGACAGCAGTGCGGGCCGTTCGGGGTTGCGGTCGGCTCAGCGGGAGCGCGTGCGGGGGCGCCCACCGCCGGCCGGTCGTGGTCCGTTGCCCCGTTTCTGTGGATCCGGCGGTGGAGGAGATGCGGGCAGTGCGGGGCGTCACCAGCACCTGTGGCGCCATCTCGATGACACTCTGGCCCGCCGTGGCGCCAGGTGACTTGCAATGGCGCCACGATGGTGCCATCATTGCGTCATGGACCTCACCCCGTATGTTGACAATCTTCGCCATGAACTCGGCGTGGCCGCCGAGGCGGGCGGGGACGAAGCCCGTGCCCTGGCCGACCGGCTGACCGGTCAGCTGGAGTCGGCCGCCCGCCTGACGCTGCTGAACGCCCTGTCCGACGCGATGGACGAGATCACCCGCGACCTGGCACCCGGCTCGGTCGACCTGCGGCTGCGCGGCCTGAACCCCGAATTCGTGGTGACCGCACCGCCCGCCGTCGACGTCTTCGAGGAGGTGGACACTCCGGTGCCGGCCCCGCCGGTGGCGGCCCCGGTGGAGGTCGAGGACGGCGCCACGTCGCGGATCAACTTCCGGCCGCCGGCCCAGCTCAAGGTCCGGGTCGAAGAGGCCGCGAGCCGCGAGGGCCTCTCGGTCAACGCCTGGCTGGTGCGGGCGGTGACCGCAGCCCTTGAGCCCGGCGCGGCGGGCCGTGGCCGGAAGGGTTCGACGGGCCTGGGTCCGGGCGTCGGGCAGGGCTTCACCGGCTGGGTCCGCTAGCCGCACCCGGAACCGCCTCACGTCACGTTGCACCGGCGCACTCCGGGTGCGCCGGCCGCACCCGGAACGCCTCAAGGCACTGTCGCACCACGGCACTTCACCCGAGCACCTACGCCCACTCGGCCACTCGGCCAATCAGTCAAAAGGACGGCACAGCCATGCCTACTTTCGAAACCCCCGAACCCCTCTCCGCCACCGTCGAGCTCGAGATCGGGCGGGCCCGGATCGTCGCGGGCAAGCGCACCGACACCGTGGTCGAGGTGACGCCGAGCGACCCCGGCGACAAGCTGGACGTGCAGGCCGCCGAGGAAACCAAGGTCACCTGCGCGGGCGGGAAGTTGCTGGTCAAGGGCCCCAAGAAGCGCTCGCTCTTCGGCAAGATCGGTGCTGTCGATGTGACTGTCGAGCTGCCTGCGGGCTCGGACCTGACCGGCAGTACGGGCCTCGGCGAGTTCATCGGCGAGGGCCGGTTCGGGAACTGCCGCCTCACGACGGCGGCCGGGGACATCCAGCTGGACGAGGCCGCGGCGGTACGGCTGAAGACCTCGCACGGCGACGTCCTCGTGGACCGTACGACGGGCGAGACCGAGATCCAAGGGTCGGGCCGCGTGCGGGTCGGCCGGATCGAGGGGTCGGCGACCGTCAAGAACCTCAACGGCGAGACCGTGATCGGTGAGATCGGCGGGGAGCTGCGGGTGAACTCCTCGAACGGTCCCATCAGTGTCGTACGCGCGGCGTCCTCGGTGACCGCCAAGACCGCCAGCGGCGCCATCCGCCTGGGCGAGGTCGTACGCGGCCGGATCACGCTGGACTCCTCTGCCGGAGGCCTGGAGATCGGTATCGCCGAGGGGACCGCGGCCTGGCTCGACGTACGCTCCGCCGCCGGCCGCGTACGCAATGAGCTGGGGGCGGCGGAGGGCCCGGGGGAGTCCGAGGAGACGGTCGAGGTCCGGGGTCGGACGAGCGTCGGCGACATCCTCATCCGCCGCGCATAGGCGCTCGTAGCGGCGCGCGTGCAGGCGTGCGCACGGGCGGAGTTGGGGCTGAGACGTCGGCACGGCGTACACATCGAACTGAGGGGTGGGGAGAGGGATGGAACGCGGATTGCAGACCGGTGCACCCAGCACCCCCGGTGCACCCGGCACCTCCGGCGCCGTCGCCTCCTTCGTCCGCTTCGTGATCTTCGGTGGCGGAGTCGGCCTCGCTTCCAGCGCGGCCGTCGCCCTGCTCGCTACCTTCCTGCCGTTCACCCTGGCCAACGCGCTGATCACAGTCGTCTCGACGATCCTCGCGACCGAGCTGCACGCCCGGTTCACCTTCGCGTCGGGCCGCCGGCCCGACGGGCGCGGACTGCTGCGCTGCGGCCTCCGTCACCACCTGCAGTCCGCCGGGACGGCCGCGGCCGCCTTCGCCGTGACCACCCTCGCGATGCTCGTCCTGTACGTGTTCGAGAGCGCACCCCCTCTCGCCGTCGAGCAGGCCGTCTACCTCTCGGCCTCGGCCCTCGCCGGCATCGGCCGCTTCCTGGCGCTCCGCTTGTACGTCTTCGCCACCACCCGCAAGCAGCCCACCCCGGTCACCCTCGACCTGCACCGGTCCCCGACCCGCCGCGAACTGCTCACCACCGCGTCCTGAACCAGGCCGGGAACCGGGCGAAGGCGCGGGGGACCCTCGTCCGGCACCGCATGGCGGGCACGGGCCGGGCATCGCCCTCGAGGCGCCGAGAAACACCGACGGCGCCATAACGGCTCCTATAGCGCCATCCTTGCGTCCTGATGGCGATGCCTGCCCCGCATGCATGGTGGGCCAACCCGACACCAGTGATGCGCCGCCGCGGCGCCATCCCGTGCTGCCCCGGCGCCGATGGGCCAGCTCGCCCGTCGCCTGACGGCGCACCGTTTCGACCGGCCGCCGTTCTGACCGGCCGTCGACCACCCGCTTCGACCGCCGAACCGGTTCGACGGACCGCCCGCTTCGACCGCCGAACCGGTTCGACGGACCGCCCGCTTCGACCGCCGAACCGTTTCGACGGACCAACCGCTTCGACCGACCACCTATCCAACGGGAGTATTTCCGTGGCTACGTTCCTTTCCAGACTGGGCCGACTCGCCTTTCGCCGCAGGGGGGTGACGCTGCTGCTCTGGCTGCTGATATTCGGCGGCGTGGGCTTCGCGGCCTCGTCCGCGCCGGCGCCACCCGCCGATACGTTCTCGATGCCGGGTACCGAGTCTCAGGAGGCCTTCGACCTACTGACGGAGAAGTTCCCGGATGCGAGCGCCGACGGCGCCAGCGCCCGGGTCGTGGTCCGTGCCCCCGAGGGCGCGAAGATCACCACACCCGCGCAGCGGACGAAGGTCGAGCGCCTGGTCGCCGAGCTGGGGATGTCGTCCCCGCAGGTTGTGGGGGTCGCCGACCCGTACAAGACCCCCGAGATCAGCATCAGCAAGGACGGGACGACCGCCTACATGGTGGTGACGTACAAGGTCCCTGCGATGGAGGTCGGTGACAAGGCGCACGACGCGCTCGACGCGGCCACCGAGCGGGCCCGCGAGGCGGGGCTGACCGTCGAGGCCGGCGGTGACGCCGTGAAGATCGAGCAGGCCATGGGCGGCACCGGCGAGCAGATCGGCATCCTGGTCTCCGCGTTCGTCCTGGTCCTGACCTTCGGTTCGATGATCGCGGCCGGCATGCCGCTGATCACCGCGCTGATCGGCGTCGGCATCGGTATCTCCGGCATCACGGCACTCGGCTCCACGCTGGGCCTGTCCGGCACCACCTCGACCCTCGCGATGATGATCGGTCTCGCGGTCGGCATCGACTACGCGCTGTTCATCGTGTCCCGTTTCCGTGCCGAGCGGACCGAGGGGCGTACGCCCGAAGAGGCCGCAGGGCGGGCCGTCGGAACCGCGGGCTCGGCCGTCGTCTTCGCCGGTCTCACGGTCATCGTCGCCCTCGCCGGGCTCGCTGTGGTGGACATCCCGATGCTCACCAAGATGGGCCTGGCCGCGGCCGGCACCGTCGCGGTCGCCGTACTCGTCGCGATCACGCTGGTCCCCGCCCTCCTCGGCCTCGCGCCGGTCAAGGTGATGGCCCGCAAGGGGCGCCTGCAGTACGCCGTCAAGCCGCTGTCTGAGCGCAAGCAGCGCAGGGCCGCCAAGCACGCGGCGAAGCTGGCCAAGAAGACCAAGCCCAACCTGGGCTCCCGCTGGGCCAGTTACGTTCTGCGCCATCCCGTGGCCGTCCTGCTCGTCGGTGTGGTCGGCCTCGGCGCGGTCGCCGTGCCGGCCACGAGCCTGGAGCTCGGTCTGCCGGGCGAGGGCCAGATGTCGACCGAGACCACCCAGCGCAAGGCGTACGACCTGCTCTCCCAGACCTTCGGGCCAGGATTCAACGGACCCCTGATGGTCACCGTGCAAGCCAAGGATGCCAAGGCAGTCGGCGACCAGGTCGGCGAGGCCCTCAAGGGGACGGACGGCGTGGCCTCGGTCTCCCCGGCCATCGCCAACAAGGTGGGCGACACCGCGATCCTCACCCTCATCCCCACGACCGGCCCGACCGAGAAGAAGACCGAGGAGCTGGTACGCGAACTCCGCGACACCGCGGGCGACCTGGAGCAGGGCACCGCGTCCCGGATCCTCGTGACCGGCCAGACGGCCATGTTCATCGACTTCTCCCAGACTCTCGATGACGCGCTGCTGCCCTACCTGGGCCTGGTCGTGGGTCTCGCCTTCCTGCTCCTGATGGTGGTCTTCCGCTCGGTCCTGGTCCCGCTCAAGGCTGCCCTCGGGTTCCTGCTCTCGGTGGCCGCGGCACTGGGCGCCGTCGTGGCGGTCTTCCAGTGGGGCTGGCTCGCCGATGTCTTCGGCATCGACGCACCGGGCCCGATCATGAGCACGATGCCGATCTTCATGATCGGCGTGGTCTTCGGCCTCGCGATGGACTACGAAGTCTTCCTGGTCAGCCGGATGCGTGAGTCATACGCCCACGGAGCCCGCCCCGCCGAAGCGGTCGTCGACGGCTTCCGCTACGGCGGCCGGGTGGTCAGCGCGGCCGCGGTCATCATGATGAGCGTGTTCTCCGGCTTCATCGTGGAGGACAACGACTTCGTCAAGATGATCGGCTTCGCCCTCGCGATCGCCGTCCTCTTCGACGCCTTCATCGTCCGCATGGCGATCGTGCCCGCGCTCTTCGCCCTGCTCGGCAAGTCCGCCTGGTGGCTGCCGAAGTGGCTGGACCGGATTCTGCCCCGGGTGGACGTCGAGGGCGAGAAGCTCGGCCAGGCGCAGGCCGTACCGCGCTCGCATCGGGAGCGCACCCTGGTCGGCTGACCACCTCACGGACCCGGGCAAAGGACCCGACGAAAGGCGCCCCCGCACCGGCTCAGGCCGGCGCGGGGGCTTTGCGTCGTGTGCGGCCGCCTCCTCGGAGACGTGCATCACCAAATCGCAGGCCAGGGGCGGTACGGCGCCATGTGGCGACTCGATGGCGCCATCGACAGTCGACATGGCGCCATTCCTGTGTCACGATGATGGCGCAAGCGAGGCGCACCTTTGGCGCCAATGGCGCCAGGCTTCGTCACTCCAGCGTCCCCGCCGGAGGTTGCCGTACCCCGCTGGACCAGCCAGACCGGTCAGAACAGCCAGACCTGCCAGATCAGTCAGATCAGTCAGACCAGCCAGACGCGCCGTACCCCGCCAGCCCCGTCAGGCCCCGCCGACCTCAACGGTCCCGTCGGCGCCCCGACGGCCCCGCATCTTGGACTCCCCAGAAGAGAAAGGCCCGCCCACCATGAACACCGCGACCACAGCGGCCACCAGCACACGCTCCGCGGCGATCTCCGCGATCGGCCTGCGCAAGTCGTACGGCGACAAGGTGGTGCTCGACGGCATCGACCTGCGGATTCCCGAGGGCACGATCTTCGCCCTCCTCGGCCCCAACGGAGCGGGCAAGACCACCACCGTGGAGATCCTCTCCACGCTGATCACGGCGGACGCAGGCCAGGCGCACATCGCGGGCCACGACGTGACCACCGACGCCGACTCGGTACGCCGACAGATCGGCGTCACCGGACAGTTCGCCGCCGTCGACGGGCTGCTCACCGCCGAGGAGAACCTCCTCCTCATGGCCGACCTGCACCACCTCGGCCGCAGCGAGGGCCGGCGCCGCGCCGCCGACCTACTGGAGCGGTTCGAGCTGACCGAAGCGGCCCGTAATAACGTCGCCACCTTCTCCGGCGGTATGCGCCGCAAGCTCGACCTGGCGATGACGCTGGTGGGCCGGCCGCGGATCATCTTCCTCGACGAACCGACCACCGGCCTGGACCCCCGCAGCCGCCGCGTCATGTGGGAACTCATCCGCAATCTGGTCACCGAGCAGGGCGTGACGATCCTCCTCACCACGCAGTACCTGGAGGAGGCCGACCACCTCGCCGACCGCATCGCGGTCCTTGACCACGGCAAGCTCGTCGCCGAAGGCACCGCACAGGAACTGAAGGGGCTGATCCCCGGCGGCCATGTCCGCGTCCAGTTCGCCGAGGAGAGCCACCTCGCCACCGCCGCCGCGCTCTTCGGCGTCGCCACCCGCGACGACGAGTCGCTCACCCTGCAGATCCCCAGCGACGGCTCGATCGCCAACCTCCGCGCCGTCCTCGACGCTCTCGAAAACACCGGCGTGCAGGCCGAGTCGCTCACCGTGCACACCCCCGACCTCGACGACGTGTTCCTCACCCTCACCGGCCGGCACAACACCCCCACCGCCCCCTCCGTCCCTGCCCCCGCCGCGTTCGCCACCGCCCAGAAGGAGTCGAACCGATGAGCACCGCCACCCTCACCCCGGCCAAGCCCGCCCGCTCGTACGCCCTGCGCGACTCCATGACGATGCTGCGCCGCAACCTCAGGCACATGCAGCGCTACCCCTCGATGACGATCTCGATCCTCGTGATGCCGCTGCTGATGCTGCTGCTGTTCGTCTACGTCTTCGGCGGCGCGCTCGGCACCGGCATCGGGGCGGGAGCGGACCGCGGCGACTACATCAACTACCTGGTGCCCGGCATCATCCTGATGTCCGCGACCTCGGGGGCCGTTGCCACGGCAGTGTCCGTCTGCACCGACATGACCGAGGGCATCGTCAACCGCTTCCGTACGATGTCGATCTCCCGCGGCTCCATCCTCACCGGCCATGTCCTGGGCAGCGTCATCCAGGTCGCGGCGGTCCTCGTCCTGATCACCGGCGTCTCCCTCGCGATCGGCTTCCGGCCCGACGCGTCGGTCACCGAGTGGGCGTCCGCCGCGGCCCTGCTCCTCTTCCTGGCCTTCGGCATGGCCTGGCTGTCCGCCGCGATGGGCATGGGTGCCAAGACCGTCGAGTCCGCGAGCAACGCCCCGCTGCCGCTGACCTTCCTGCCCTTCCTCGGCAGCGCGGTCGTCACCCCGGACTCCATGCCGACCGCCCTGCGCTGGTTCGCCGAGTACCAGCCCTTCACCCCGATCAACGAGACTCTGCGCGGCCTGCTGCTCGGCACCCCGATCGGCAACGACGGCTGGATCGCCCTGGCCTGGTGCACGGGACTCGCCCTGGTCGGCTACCTGTGGTCCCGCGCCGCCTTCAACCGCGAGGTCACACGCTGATCCAGACAGGGGCAGGCATGGTGAAGGGCGGCTCCCGGAGGATTCCGGGAGCCGCCCTTCACATGTCTCGGTGCGGGCACGTCCCGGTTCGGAACCCCGCCCCTGGGAGAAACCTGGGTCCGGGAGGACGGACCGTTCGCAAGCTCGCTGCGCGCTGGTGTGCCGGATGCCATGTCCTGCGGACACCAACGACCGGTTCGGTACGGTGAGCCGGCCGACGGGCGCGGCCACGCTTCCGGCTCCGGGCCATGACTGGTCAGTACAGTGCAGGCGTGCCCCCTCAGCCGTCTTCGCTCAACTGGCACTTCCTGTTCTCCCGCCGGGGCTGGATCTGGTGGATGCCCATCATCGCCGTCCTCCTCGTCCTGATCACGGAGGTGGCCGTCCAAGGGCGGGAACCGGTGAGCTTCCTGCTCACCGGTGTTCCCCCCTTGGTCTCCGCGACACGCGGGCCAAGGGCAACCGCATGGTCGACCTTCGGCTGCCTGGGGCTGCAGATGCTGATGGCGGCAGCCCGTCCGGGCCACTTCGACGAGCAGCACCATGTGGCCCTGTACATGGCCACCCTCGTCATCGGCGTCGTCAGCATCCTGCTCGCCAGGCAACGCCAGAACACCGAGAAACACCTGATCAGGGCGAAGTCGGTGGCCGAGGCGATGCAGCGGACCCTGCTGCGCCCGGTGCCGTCCCGCCTCGCCCAAGTCAGTGCCGCCGGCTACTACTCGCCGGGTGAGGGCGGCACTTTCGTCGGGGGCGACCTGTACGACATGTGCGAGACGCCGTTCGGGGTCCGGGTCATCATCGGGGACGTACGCGGCAAGGGCCTGGACGCGGTACAGACAGTTGCCGCGGTCCTGGGGAGTTTCCGCGTGTCCGCCCACGAATGGCAGGACCTTTCCGTCCTGGCGGACCGGCTCGAGCTCAGCATCGTCCGCAACGGCCCCAAGGCGGGCACCGGTGATCCCGAACTGTTCGTGACGGCACTGGTCATGGAGTTCGCCGGTGACAGCGTACGCATCGTGGACCGCGGTCATCCGGCACCTGTCGCCGTCGGCCCGCACGGGGCCCGCCATCTGGCCACTGCTCCCGCGCTGCCGCTGGGACTCGGAGACCTTTCCGCCGGCCGGGTCCTGACGACGGAACACGTCCTGCGACCCGGCGAAGTCCTCGTCCTGTACACCGACGGCCTCAGCGAGGCTCGCAACACCGACGGCACTTTCTACCCCGTCATGGAACGGCTCGGCGAGCACTTCCTCACGAGCGAGCCGGATCCCCAGACGGTGGTGTCGTTCCTGCGGACCGACAGCGACAGTTGGTCGGCCGCCTCCGAGGAAGACGATCAGGCAGTCCTCGCCATCACACTGACCCAGCCGCCACCACAGCATCGTGTACACAACTGAGCTCGCGCAGCGGCGAGTTCAGCCTTCTGCCAAGCCGAGCAGGCCAACCACGGGGGAGAGACGGCGCCCAGGGGGCAGAGGAGGATCCTGTCCTCGGTCGCTGTCCCCTGCAGACGGCGGCGAAGCCCCCAGACCGGGCGCGCACCGGGGGTGCAGTCACTGGCCGGACCCGTCAGGCAGGCCCACCGAGGGTGTTGTGACCGCGTGCCGGGTCGGTGGGCTTTGCCCGCCGGAGGCGGAACTCCGCGGGCACGCCCAGCGTCGTGAAGATCGTGATGAACGTAGACGGCACACCGATCGATGAACTCTCCCGGTCCTGGGACACGATCAGGAAGAACTACCAGACTTCCCGCAACAGCGAGTACGACCGCACGGTCCGCGAATGCGCCACCCGCCTCGCCGCCGACCCCGGCGGCGAGGCGGCGTACATGTGGACGTTCGGGCTGGTCGTGATGGCCCCCTACGTCACCTGGCTGCCGGGCGAGGGCGTCCTCCGGGACGCCATGGCGGCCCTGGAGGCTGCCGACCGCGCGCTGAGCGACCAGCCGTGCGACCACGACTCCCACCCGTACGAGAGCCATGACGGTGAGGACGACATGTACCTCGCGAAGAGGCCGTCCGAGCTTGCCGACGAGACTTCCGAATGGGAGCAGGACCGGCCCCGGGACGAGTGGCGCTGCCCGCGCAATGCGGCCGGGTTCGCGAGGGTCGGGATGGACATCGTCGATCCGGGATCGGTCACGGACATCCCTCCCCGCCTGCCGGTGGATGCCCAGCACACCATCGAAAGCCTGTCCGCGCTGCTCCACGGCTACCCGAAGCCGTGGACCGACATCGACGAGGAGATCTCCTCGCAGGCATGGAACCTGTCCACCGCGGAACCGGCGGACCGCGCCGGACATCTGCTGGTTGTCAGGGCGGTGACCTGGTATGCCGTCTCCGGCATGGTGCGGACGAAATCGGTCCTCGACGACCTGTTCAAGGCGGTGGAGAAGACGCTGCCGCACTTCGCCGGGACGTCGTGCGCACACGAATGGCATGCGACCCTGCCCGACAGCGGCCCGGAGGCCGCAGAGGTCGGCGTCATCCTGAGCAGTCCCGGTGGGCGAGGTGTCTACGAACGGGACCGCCTCGAGTCGGGGCGGGGCGCGCCGCTGGAGCACGTGGTGTGCCCGGCCTTCATGGCGGAGATCGCTGAGACGACACTGACGGTGCTGCGCGAGGGCCGCGAAGAACTCTTCGGCGACCGCGACACCTCTCGGGTCGATGCCGAGTATCTGCGCGCGGACGGACGGCTGGAGATCGAGAAGATCGCGGAACGGCTCGATGACACGAGTTGGAACGAGGAGTACGTCGACGATCTGGGGCTGTGGGCCGCCCGCCGGTATGAGCAGACCGGTGACCGGGAACGTGCGGTGCTGCTGCTCACCGCTTACCAGGCGATGGAGAACTCGTACCCGAGCCCGCCGCTCCCGGTGGCCCGGGGCGTCCTCGCCACGATGCGCGCCGTCGCCGCCGCGCCCCGGCCGGGGGAGTGCGCACACGGCGACGAGCACCCGACGCTGCGGTCCGCGGAATTCCGGAGAGGCCTGCTGCACTTCTACGCGCCGGAGGAGTTCCCGCCGCCGGAGGGGGCCCGCAGCCCGGAGGCGTGGACCTGCCCGCGGTTCGCCGGCATGGTCGCCGACGAGTGCATCGGCGGCCTGGAAGATCTTTATGAGGACGAAGACGAAGACGAGGGCGAGGGCGAGGACTAAGAAATCCTGTCGAAACCGCAGGCCGCGAACGGCAGGCCGCGATCGACGGCGGCCCTGGCCCACACGGCCCGGCCAGGCCGCCGGCGACGCTACCCAGGAGTTGTCTGTACAACTCGGCGCCGCTGTTCTCCGACTCGTCGTCGCGAGTTCACTCCCGACTGCTGCGATACACGCGCCATTTGAACAGCGCTTGATCGAGGAGGCTCGAGTGAATCTCGTAGTCAACGGCGACGCGGAGAGCGGGCCCGGCGGGTCCGCCGAGCCGGTCACCGGCGTGACCGGCTGGGAGGTGCGGGAAGGAGCGCCCGCACTCATCGCGTACAACCTGGGCAACGGCTACCCCGGACCCGCCGACCCCGGGCCCGCCACCCGTGGCAGCCGGTTCTTCTCCGGCGGCAACAGCCCGCGGACCGCGCTCGTCCAGGACATCACGCTCCCCGCACGCGGCACCACCGGCCGACGGACCGTCGACGCCGGGAAGGTCCGCTACACGCTCGCTGGCTGGCTGGGCGGATACGCGACACAGGAGGACGGCGCCCGGCTGTCCGTGGAGTTCCGGGACGCCAACGGCACCCCGGTCGCCCTGTCCGTGCTCGGCCCGGTGACGGCCGCCGAGCGGCTGTCCCGTACCGCGCTCCTGGAGCGCACCGCGACCGCCACGGTGCCGCCCGGCGCGCGCACCGCGCGCGTGCTGCTCGTCTTCACCCGCAGCGGCGGCGGGACGTCCAACGACGGTTACGCCGACGCCATATCGCTCACGCTGCACGCCACGGAGGGAAGCAAGTGACCAGGCTCAACCGCCGCGATCTGCTCAAGGCCGCCGGAGCCGCGGGTGCCCTGAACCTCGCCTGGCCGCTGGCCGCCGGACTGTCGCCCGCACAGGCCCTGGAGGCCGCCCAGGCGCTCGGCGCCGACTACGACCCGGCGCCGTTCACCCTCGGCGTCGCCTCCGGCGACCCGCAGCCGAGCAGCGTCGTGCTCTGGACCCGGCTCGCCCCCGAGCCGCTTGCCGCCGAGCAGAAGCTGCCCGAGATCGTCGAGGTCGACTGGGTCGTCGCCGCCGACCCCCGCCTGCGGCGCGTCGTCGCACGCGGCACCGCGCCCGCCTCGGCGACGCTCGGCCACAGCGTGCACGTCCCGGTCTCCGGGCTGCGCCCGAACACCCGCTACTGGTACGGCTTCAAGGCGCTGGGCAAGCAGAGCAGGATCGGCCGCACGAAGACCGCGCCCGTCGGCAACGTCTCCTCCGTCCGCTTCGCCGCCGCCAACTGCCAGGCGTTCCACGACGGTTTCTACGCCGCTCACCGAGGCATCGCGCGCGAGAACATCGACTTCGTCGTCCACCTCGGCGACTACATCTACGAGCACGGTCAGGTCGGCGGAGTCCCCGCCGACCACGTCCGCGATCATGAGGGCCCCGGGATCTTCACGGTCGCCGACTACCGCCGCCGCCACGCCCTCTACAAGGGCGACGCCTCCCTGCGCGAGGCGCACGCCGCCCACCCCTGGTTCCTGACGTGGGACGACCACGAGGTCGTCAACGACTACTCCGGTACGGGCGGGGGTGCGCCGTTCATGCAGCGGCGGGCGGCCGCGTACCAGGCCTGGTACGAGAACATGCCGCACCGCGACGGCGGCGCCGGAACCGCCACCGCGCTGCCGGACCCCGAGATCCACCGGGTCCGCCGCTGGGGCGACCTGCTGGAGTTGACCGTCCTCGACCTCCGTTCGTACCGCTCGGCGCAGAACCTTTCCGACGGCACGATCCTCGGCGCCGGGCAGAAGGGGTGGCTGAAGCGGAACATCGACCAGGCTCCGGACACCTGGCACGTCTGGGCGAACTCGATCATGCTCAGCCAGCTGCGGAGCCGTCCGGGCGGCTCGTACATGTTCACCGACCAGTGGGACGGCTTCCGCGCCGAGCGCAAGGAGGTCCTCGGCCATGTGCACAGCGCTGGCATGGAGGACCTGGTCGTCATCACGGGCGACTGGCACTCGGCGTTCGTCGACGACATCCGGCCGGACTTCGACGAGGTCTCGTCCCCGGTCATCGGTACGGAGTTCACGGCGCACTCGGTGACCTCGGGCGCGTACTCGGCGAGCTGGAACGCCACGAACGGACCGGTCATGGGCGCGGGCAACCCGCACCTGAAGTACTTCGAGGGCAATCGCTACGGCTACGACGTCTACGAGGTCACCCCGGAGCGCTTCAGCGCCCACATGCGGGTGATCGACGACCGACGTGACCCGGCGTCCCCCGTCTCCACGCTGACCACGTTCCACGTGGACCGCGGGCAGGCGGGCTCCTACGAGGACCCGGCGACGAAGAACTCGCCGGCCCAGTACCGCAGGGACTGACACACCGAAACGCCCGTCCCGCCCGTTCTGTCGGTCCCGACCGGCGGGACGGGCATCATCGGTCGACGCACGGCGCGGCGTTTCGGCGGTCTGCCCGGACATGTGCCCGCCGATCATCCGCGCGCCTGCGGACGAGGCCGGATCGTGGCGTTCCACGAGCCCAACGGCACCCGTCTAAAGTTCGGTTGGCCCGCAACTACCTCAAGCGGGAATGACCATGGAGTACGAAGCCGTCCGAGCCGAGCTCACCGCCACCGAGGTGTTGCCGGGCCTCGATGCGGCGCTGGGCCGGCTCGATTCGCTGCTCGTCAGGGGCGGAGCCCATTGGATCGTGGCCCGCGACGGAGCGCGGGTCGAGGCGGGCCGCCTGGCCGGTGACACGAGCGCGGTCTTCGATGTCCGGCACGGCTGGCGTCTGTCCGGGTCGGAGCGGGTGTACGTGACGCCCGTGCCGGGCCGCGGCCTCGCGGTGAGCGGGGGCGACTCCATGACCCACCACGAGACGGACGGAAGCGTCCGGTGGATGGACTGTGGTGGAGGCGTCCGATGTCCTCCCGGACGACCTCGTCTTCATGGGGCAGCCGGGCTTCCTCGACGAAAAACGGGTCCTGGCGGCGGTCGGCGAGGATCCCGGGGAGGAGGAGTGCCGTCACGTCCTGCTCGGATCCGACGACCTGGGTCCCCGGGCCGAGGTCACGTATCCGCCGGGCACCGCAGTGACGCCCCGCGTACTGCCCCTCGACGACGGCACCTGGCTCACCTTCGACGACGACACGGTCCACCGCTGGCGCACCGGCTGACGCCCAGCGCGCGTCCGGACACCGCCTCGGCGGTGTCCGATGCCTTCCGGAGCCGCACGCCCCCGACCATGGCGGCGGACTCGGTCAGCCGATTTCCCGGTAGTTCATGAACCAGTGGGTGTTGAAATATCGGGCCATGGTGAACCGGTGGTGCGGGTCGATGAGGATGCGGCAGACGAACTCCGCGACCTGGCAATCGAATAGGACGTCCTCTCCGTCGAAGGCCCGGACCACGACGGGCCAACGGTCGGGTTCCTCGCCGTCGGCCCTCCAGCAGTACAGGTCTTCGTGCTCAGTGCCGGCCCAGATGAGCAGGCCGTCCTCCCTGAGGGCCGTCCACGGTTCCTGGTTCAGGTCCAGGTATCCGTCGAAGGCGCCCTCACCGAACGTCTCGACCATGCGCTTGTAGTCGCTCGGCAGCGTGGTGCGCAGGCGCGACTCCATCGCGTCCCAGTCCACGTCCGGCCGCTGAGCAGGCTGTGTCCAGCCGGTGATCTGTACGAGCCGCTCCACCCAGTCGATGTCCTCGCCCGGAGAGACTGCCGAGGGTCTCGGCACCTCTCTGTGAGCGACAGCCAACACCGGCCGTTCGGCTCCCTCGGTGTCCCGCGCTGTGCCCGTGCCGATCCACTGGTCGCCGTACGCCCACGCGCGTATCGTTACGGCCCGCTCCCGGAAGGGGGTGAGGAGAGCCGCGCCCCTGGACTCGTCGACCGTCGGATCGGTGAAGCCGTCGAGGACGAGGGCGCGCGGGGCGCCGTACCTGCCGTCGAGCAGGTCGGTCAGCTCCTGCGGATCCAGGTCGCTGGGCAGGTACATGTAGCCGTCTCCAGGCCCGAGTCGGGCCAGCAGGTCATTGACGGACGCTTGCGTGAGCTCCATGACAGACAGTGAATCGCACCGCACTGACACCGCCCTTCCCGGGCCCGATCTGCCTGGGAGTCGGCCCGCAACCTTGCCCAGGACCGCGTCAACGAATGACCTCGACAGTCGGCATCGGGTACCAGTAGGTCATGCCCGCAGGATGTCAGTTGGCGACGTGGCTCGCTGAAGATCAGCAAGGCGAAGCTCAGCGGCAGAGAGGGAACGGAAGGGGGCCCCGGGGGGTACGACCCCCGGGGCCCCTTCCGTCATCCTGCCGCCTCGACGAACGCGTTGGCGGTGCGGGACTTGTTCCTTGGCGGCTTGGCGCCGAAGGTGCGTTCAAAGGAGTGGAAAGCGTCCTCCTGCTTCCACTCCACCGAGGCCTTGGCGCTGGACGCGAGGAACCGGGCGCAGCGCGGACCAGGGTGGGGGTCGCCGAGACGGTCCCGGGCGCACTCCGACACGACCTTGAAGCCGTCGCGGTCGCGCCACAGACTGCGGCCCTGCAAGAAGCCGTACTCCAGGGAAGTACGGGCCAGGTCCTTCAGTGCCGGGTAGTCCAGGTTGTAAGTGAGCGCGGCCCGCTGGTACTCGCGGCTGATGTCGGTCCGCTCGACGCCGGGGTCGTCGGTGGCCAGGGAGACCGGGACGCCGTACTTCCGGAACAGCGGGAAGGGGTGCTTCCAGCCCGTGACGCCCAGGACCTGCGCGTTGCTGGTGAGCGGGACTTCCACCAGCACATGCTGCCGAGCCATCCGGCGCAGCAGTTCCGGGTAGTCGTCCTCGTGGCGGATGTCGACAGCGTGGCCGATGCGTTCGCTGCGGGCGGTGAGCACGGCGTCACGGACGTGGAAGCGTAGATCCTCGGGCTTGACCAGACCGGGGACGAGTTCTCCCGCGTGCAGGGTGAGAGGAACGTCGGGATACACACCGCGCAGGTAGTTCAGCATGCGCATGTGCAGCCGGTAGTCGGCGACCGCGACCGGATCCTCCTCGGGCCCCACGAGGTTCAGCGAGACGAAGCGGGGGTCGTGCCGAGCCAGTTCCATACCGAGCAGCATCTGGGCGAAGACCAGCTCGCGCGGTCCGCCGCGGTCGACCTGGGCGATGATGCGCACCGGCAGTGCGCATCCGGCGTCGGGGCGGTCGGTGTCGCAGTGCGCGGCAGTACGGAACTCCTCGAGCATCGAGTCCGTCTCGCTGATCGCCTGCTGGACGACGGCGTCCATGCCGCCGTCAGCCAACATCTTGTCGCGCAGCCGGGGCAGGTCACTGTCGTACCCGACCTTGGTGGCAAGGGCGTCAGCGGCGGCCCAGGCGGGGGTCAGCATCGTCTCCAGGTAGAACAGGTGCTGCTTCGCGGCCGAGGTGGAGACCTCGGCCAGCATCCGTCCGGGCTCGAGCGAGCTGACCGCGCCGAACTTCCCGAAGGTGGCGAAGAAGTGGTCGTGGCTGCTCTCGCCCTGACCGGGCGTGAAGTCCTGCATGGACCACGCGCGGATCACCTGACTCCGGAAGACGGGGTCGGTGACGGTGTCGGCCGCCGGGCGGGTGCTCCCCGTGCACGGTGGCGCGCTCGCGGTGAGAGTGGTCCTGTCGATGCAGTAGCCGGCGTCGACAGCGATCTTCAACAGCAGTTCGGTGGTTGCCGCGCCCGACAGGTGGTTGTGAAGGTCAGCGCCCTTGGGCAGGGCCTTGAAGAAGGCGGCCAGGGCCTCGGGGCGGTCGCGCACTTCTCGGAGGTACGCCGAGACGCGGGCCTCCGCGTGCGTGGGATCGTTCGCTTCCTCCGCCGCGGCCTGGGACAACTGAGCGGGTGCCAGGGTCAGCGCCAGTGCGGCGCTCAGGACCGGTGCAAGCAGGGCGGTACGGCGCCACGCGGAAGGCAGGATCGAGGGGGGCATGCCGATCATCCTCAGGCAGTCGTGCGGCGAGACGAATGTCCGACATGCCGCTTGTCACCCGTGCGACGCATCCGGCTGAACCGGGCGAGGTTCCGTGACGTCACAAGGAACTTCTTCGTTCCAGGCCCCTCTCTCCGGCCGATCGCATGGGGTTCTCGCCCTCTGGTGCCTTCGGCAAAGGCCTGCCGCTTCGCCGGCACGTGGACCGGGCGCGCATCGTTCGTAGGGAGTACCTGCTGGATCAGCAATCAGTCGCCCCATTGGCTTGTCGGGTTGCCGTCCCGGTCCAGGCCGTACGGCCACCTTTGGAGGCGAATCTCTTCCGACCAGTCTGTGCTGCCGACGAGGTACAGGGCGTGGACGTGGCCTGCGTCGGCCACCTGCCGGGCCCAGCGCTTCGGCACCGCCTTGATCCCCTTCCTCTTCTCTTAGCCGCACGAGGTGGCCGAGAGCGTCCGTGTCACCGGCATCAGCCGACTGCCACGCCAGCATCTCGGCCTTCCTGCGGTCACTTGCCTCTTCCCGAAGATGCGGCGACGGCTGCTCGACACCGGGCTCGCCGGCGGAATACCGGAGCCGCTACCGCCGCGCGAAGGCAACTACACCCAGGGGCCGTTCACCTACGCGATGCCCCGTCGGTGGCGGTGCCCGGCGGCGGCGGTGTACCCCCATGACCCCCGCGGCGCGCTTACGGCGATGGACTTCGCGCCGGACCCCGTGGAGCTGTCCTCCATCGTCGCGGAGCACGTGCGGCTGTCCACGTCGCCGCAGCACGGGGAGCCAGAACCCGTTTCTCGTGAACAGAGCCAGGGGCTGGAGTGCGGCGGCCGCGGACGACGCTCTGGCCGCGATCGAGCCCTGGGCTGACACGGCCGCCGCGCGGATTCGCCGCCGTACCTCCAGGGCCTGACGACCGACTGCGTCTGCGGGAGCGCCCAGGTCGTTCGCGTGCGATTCCCACCGCGCCGCGCTCCGTACGATCTGCGTCCGCGTCCGCACCCAGCGGTGCCGGACACAGACGCTCCGACCGGCCTCCGTTACGCCTACGTCTACGTCTACGTCTACGTCTGCGTCTGCGTCTGCGTCTGCGTCAGAAGATGCGCTGACCGGGCGTAAGGACACCGTCGGGGTCGTAACGGTGCCGTGCGGCCTCGAGTTCGGCCCAGAAGGGGCCGAAGTGGTGCACCCAGTCATTCCTGGTCAGAGGTACCGAACCGATCGGGTACCAGCGGCCGCCCGCGGCGACGGTGGCGTCGTACTGGCTACGGTTCGCCGCGACCATCTCCTCGGCGGAATCCGCCCCGGGGGAGGCGGTCTTGAGGAGGGAGAAGAGGTAGACGAGATCCTCGTCCGGCATGACGGGGAGCGGGGTGCGGCACTGGGCGGTGGGCACGGGGTACAGCAGGACGACCGCGCTCACGCCGAGCGCGCCGGCCTTGAGACCGGAGAGTGTCTCCGTGACGACGGCGTTCACGGTGGACGCGGGGAGCAGGCTGTCGTACCAGGGATGCGGCCGCTTCCACTCGCCCATGGACTCGAAGGCTTCAACCGCCGGGGCGAGCCGGTTCAGGAAGTCGAAGTAGGGCACGTCCTGGGCCTCGATCGAGGTGTGCTCCAGGTCGCCCGTGAGCCGGGCGTCGTCGGCGGCCGCCCCGTCGTAGGCGGCGGCCTCGATCATGTAGGTCCAGCCGTCCGGGGTGGGCAGGGCCTGGCCGACGAGGTAGTCGAACCGTCCGTCCTCGATCAGCTTGGCCTGCTGCGCGGTAAGGGCGGCGACGCTCCCGAAGAACATGACGTAGTGCCGTACGGAACGGGGCGCGGGGACCAGAGAGAGGGTGGCGCGGGTGATGATCCCGCACTGTCCCAGACCGCCGAGGACGGCTCGGAAGAGGTCGGGGCGCTCGGTGGGGGAGCAGGTCGTGAGCTCGCCCTCACCGGTGACGACCTGGAGTTCGAGCACGTTGTCGACCTGCGTGCCGTGGCGACCGATCTGCCCGCCCAGGCCTCCGGCCGACAGCGTGCCGCCCACGGAGAGCTCGAGATAGTCGGTGAAGGCGGGCGGGGTGAGGCCCATGGGCAGGGAGGCCTGGACCAGAGTGCTCCACCGCGCCCCGGTCTGGACTATGGCGGTGTCGTCGCGGATCTCGATGGAGTCCAGCGAGCCGAGGTCGATGACGAGCCCGGAGGGCACCTGGGCCTGTCCGTTGGTGGAGTGCCCCTGGCCCCGTCCGGCGACCTTCAGCCCGCGCTCCCGGCAGTAGCGGACCATCGTGGCGACGTCCTGGGCCGAGCCGGGGCTGAGGACCGCGGCGGGCGGCCGGCTGACCAGGTGGCCGAAGTCGGTGGACGCCGCGTCGAGGGCGGCCTGGTCGAACCGCAGCTCCCCGTCCAGGGCGGGAACCGTGTCGAAGGCGGTGCCTACGCCGGGGGCGGAGTCGGTCGGGTCCGGCTGCGCGGCAGGAAGGTGCGGAGGAGGCGTCACGCTTACTCCAGATCAACTCGGTTGCAGGGACTGCCCGCAGCATGATCAGCCGCCCCGGGCGCTGGCACAGTTCCTTCACATTGTGATCGTTTCTGTGCCGGAAAGCCGCCAAAATACCCAAGTTGGTGCTGTCGGCAGCGCCACCGGCGCGCACGCGCCCTGCCCCGGGAATGAACTCAGCGGAGTCGGGCTGGCTAGATGACAAGGATCTACGGGCGCCGGCGACTGCTGACCAAGCGCCACGAGGCCATCAAGCGCCTCCGGGCCGACGCCCGACCGATCTCCGCGCCCCTGGCCGTCCCAGGCTCGGGCTCGCCTGCTCGCGATGGCTTGGGAGCAGGCGCAGCGGGTTGTCAAGGTGCTCGATTGTAGGAACCGTCACGTGAGGCCGCGTGCGCTTTCCCATCAGACAGGTGAGGGTGACGCCCGGTCAGGCATGGGGTTCACCTCTGCCATGCTTGGCTGCGGCCCATGGCGGCGCTGGTCATGAAGCTCGACGCATCCTTGTGGGACTCTCTCGTGTTCAACGGGATCGACGAGGTGGACGTCGAGGCGCCATCCGCTGCTTTGATCGGCGACGAGGCAGGGTGCCCGGTGCGGCATGCCCGGACCGCGGCGGTTTCTCGGCCCGGGTGCATAGCAGCATGGTGCGTGGCACTCGCTGGGGCTCCGCCCCTCATGGCTCACCCAGGCGTACGGCGAGGGCGGCGATGTCGTCGTCAAGGCGTCCTCTGCTGTAACGGAGTAGGTCGCGGTGAAGAGCCGTGAGCAGTTCGCGGGGTGGTGTCGAAGGCTGTCGACGCATCCAAGCTGCCAGCGGGAAGAACTCGCCGTCGCGGGCGCGGGCCTCTGCGACCCCGTCGGTATAGAGGAGCAGCAGGTCGCCGGGGTCGAGGTCGAAGGTGTCGACGTTGTAATGATCGCCGATGAGCTCCGCGAGGCTGAGCAGTGGCGAGGGCGTGGCGGACTCGAGAACCCGGAGTTTCCCGTGGTTCAGGAGCAGTGGTGGGGGGTGTCCGCAATTGAGGATGTCGATACGTCTGCCCTCGTGCGGGATCTCGGCGAGAAGGGCGGTGGCGAAGCGCTCCATCGGCCCGTCGGGGGGAAAGGCGGCGTTGTAACGGGTGCTGCTGGCGTCCAGCCTGCGTGCGACGTCGACCATGTCGGTCTCGCCGTAAGCCGCCTCCCGGAAGGCGTTGACGATCGCCGCGGCCGCCCCCACTGCCGGCAGGCCCTTGCCCCGCACGTCACCGATGAGCAGCCTGACCCCGTATGGCGTGTCGACCACCTCGTAGAAGTCCCCGCCGATGCGGGCCTCCGCCGCGGCCGCGAGGTACAGCGACTCGACATCGACATTCCCGAAGCGGCGTGGCATAGGGCTCAGTACCACCTGTTGCGCCGCGTCGGCGACGAGCCGTACCTGGAAGAGGGTGCGCTCCCGCTGGAGCCGGACATGGCTTCCGTACGCGGCGGCCACCGTGACCGCGATGATCCCCCCGGCCGTCCACCACGTTCCCAGATCGGGGAAGACGAGGCCGAGGCCGATCATCAGAATGAGGCAGACCGTCCCGAGCAGGACGGTGGGGAGGACCGGCCACATTGCGGCGGCCAGGGCCGGCGCCGCGGGCAGGAGGCGACTGAAGGCCATTTCCGGCGGAGTGGCGTAGGCCAGGCTGGCGATCACGACGGTCAGAATGACCGGCGACAGCCGCACAAGCCTCCACCGGCCGTAGCGCCGGTGGAGCCGCGGCCGTCCAGACTCGATCACAATTACCACGATATCTGGGCAATAACGGCATAGCGCTCTGACGAACGGAGTCGACTGCCTGCTCCTCCCACTCCACAGCTGATGAGCACCTGTACGCCGTGTTCCAGAAGTCGGAGACCTGGCTGTTCGGCCGTTTGGGGTAGTGGCGGGCGGCCATCCAGATGGTGAGGCCGTGGGCTGATGTCGTTGACATCAGCCCACGCCAAGATCATCTCAGTTGCCGGCGCTACCCCATGTCCTCGATCCTGGGTGCTCGGCAAGCCGGGAGGGCACATGGGGCTGATTCTTTTCCCGTGCGACGGAGACCACAGCAGTCCGGATGTCTCCTGGTCCTACAGCGGCTTTGCAGCGTTTCGGCGGCGCTTGGCTGAGGCCGAGGGGTTCGTCCTGGCTGAGATGTCGGGCTCCGGCGGCGAGCGCCCGTGGAGCGAGGTGTCCACCGCCCTGGAGCCGCTCCTCGATCACCCGGATGCCGGTGGTGAAGACCTCATGCCTGCCGAGTGCGCGTCGATCCTCGTCCTGCTGGAGGTGATCATCGACCAGTGGGTACGGGAGGGCGACGACCAGCGCCTCCAGCAGCACATCGAGGACGCCCGCCAGCTGGGGGGCGTCCTGCGGCTCTGCATCGGGAAGGACGTCCCGTTGGGGTTCGTCTGAGACCCCACCAACCCCGGAACCCACTTACGGACGGCCCTTAGGGTCTTCACCGGGGCCAGGGGCCCCTACTGGTGGCAGCGACATCCCGGCCCGAGCTGCAGCCTCGCCGGCCGTCACCAGAATGCCGGGAACCGCGCAGCACCGGCACCGCAGCCGGCTCCGATGGCGGCACGCGGACGGTGTACCGGGGTCGCGGAGGCGGCCTTGGGGGCTCTGTAGGGCGTCGAACCGGGTTCATCGGAGGCAGGTCGCCGGTGGAGGTGTCGTACGTCTTGTTGAGGAGTCCTCGGTGGGCTGTGTAGCACTTCGGGATGACCCTGCGCCCGTAAGGAGATGGACTTTCCAGCCTGCAGGGAACCTCGGCCTCCCATCGTCGTCTTGATCACCAAGTTCGGCTGGAGGAGGGTTCTGATGGCAGGTCAGGTATGTGAGGCGGGACGGACGAAGGCGTCCGCGCCGGAGTACCAGGGGGTTCTCGGGTCGATGTCGGTCAACGCTCCGCTGGCGGAGGTGCTCGCCCGGGGCGTCGACGAGCTGCGGGCCGCGGAGCGAGCCGGTGACCAGGAGGGGGCGGCGCGCTGCGGGCTCGCCGTCGCGGAGGCATGCCGGAGGCTGGGGCGGATCGAGGAGGCCGACCAGGCGTGGAAGGCGAGCTACCGGGCGGCGCGTTCGGCCGGGCACGAGGGGGCGATGGCCTGGGCGCTGTGGAGCGGTGGCACGCTGGCCCGGCAGCGTGGGGCGTTCCGGCTGGCGTACCGGTTGCTGCGGCTGGCGGCCGAGATGGGCGAGCGGGGCGGTGACGTCGTCGTGCGGGGCTATTCCCTGGCGGGGCTTGCCGAGACGGGGCGCATACAGGGCGATTACGCGGCTGTGGGCAGGCTGCACGAACAGTTGCTGGCCGAGGCCCGCCGGCGCGGTGAGGCCCGGCATACGGTGTGGGCGCTGGAGGGCATCGCGCAGATGCACCGCAACACCGGCGCCTACGACAAGGCACTGGCGCTGTTCGAGGAGGCGGCCGAGACCGCGTCGCGTGCCGAGGACCGGCGGGGCTGGGCATGGGCTCTGCGAGGCGTCGCCGATGTGGTGTCCGCGCGAGACGGGGACGTGGAGCGTGCCCTGTCACTGCTGTCGCAGGCGGAGGAGGCCTGCCTGGAGATACGGCTGTCCAGCGCGCTCGCCTACAACCACAAGATGCGTGGCAACGTGCTGTATCGGGCGGGCCGGTACGCGGAGGCCCGTGAGCTCTATACGCGGGCCCTCGAGGAGTTCCGCGAGATGGAGGAGCCGCGGGGGACGGCGCTTTCGAGGCTGGGGCTGGTCAAGGCGCGTGCCCGGCTGGGCCGGGACGCCGCGCAGAGCGCCGCCGAGCTGGCGGAGCTGCGCTCGTTGCTGGACCGCATCGGGCTGCGGCATGCCCGGGAGATGGTGGAGAAGGCGGCGGCCGAGCTGGGCGTGGGACCGCTGCCGGACGAGGCCGGAGACGTGCCGGGGGCCCGGGAGCCGGTGCTGCCTGCGGCCGGGCTGGAGGCGCTGCGGGCCGCCGATGCGGAGGGACTGCGGTGAGTTCCTCCCTGACATCGACGTCACCGGCGCCGGTGACGCCGACGGTGTCCTCACCCATCGACTCACAGGGTGCGGCGGCCGGTGCTGTGGCGGCCGTGTCCCACGGCCGCCACAGCACAGTGCCCGGTGTACTCGCGCGCTGTCGTGAGCTGGTGCGGCCCGCACTGGTGGAGGCGGTGGGGCGACTGCACCCCTGGACCGGTGAGATGGCGGCGTACGCGCTGGGCTGGAGCGATGCGGCCGGTACGCCGGATCCGGGCGGTTCCGAGGGCAAGGGAGTGCGGCAGGCGCTCGCCGTGCTGGGGGCCGAGGCCGTGGGAGCGGACGGGAGCGTCGCCGTCGCAGGCGCGGTGGCCACGGAACTGGTGCACACCTTCTCCTTGCTGCACGACGACATCATGGACGGCGACGGGCTGCGGCGGCAGCGTCCGGCGGTGTGGAAGGCCTACGGGACCGGTCCGGCCGTCCTGGCCGGCGACGCCCTCCACGCCATGGCCGTGCAGACTCTGGCCGAGGCGCCGAGCCCCTGGGCAGCGGCCGCGGTCCGGCACTTGTGCGGGACGCTCAACGCGTTGGTGTGCGGGCAGGCGGACGACCTGCGGTTCGAGCAGCGCCCGTGGACCGGATCGGGTGCGGTGGAGTTGGAGCAGTACCGGTCGATGGCGGAACAGAAGACGGGGGCCTTGCTGGGCAGTGCGATCGGGCTCGGGGCGGTGCTCGGCGGTGCTCCTGCCCGGACTGTGTCGGTGCTGGAACAGGCCGGGCGCCATCTGGGCATTGCCTTCCAAGCGGTGGACGACCTGCTCGGCATCTGGGGTGACCCGGCGGTGACGGGCAAGCCCGTTCACAGCGACCTGCGGCAGTGCAAGAAGACCTACCCGGTCCTCGCCGCGCTGGCCGCAGGCGGAACGGCCGCCCGCGAGCTGGCGGAGCTGCTGGAATCGCCTGGGCAACTGCACGGGACGGCAGTGGCACATGCCGCCGTGCTCGTGGAGGAGGCGGGCGGGCGGGCCGCGACCCGTGACGAGGCGCGCCGGCATCTGGACACCGCCCGCCGTGGCCTGCGGGAGGCGGCACTCGCGCCTGAAGCCGCCAGGGACTTGGACGCGTTGTTCACGTACGTGCTGGATCGCAGCTGGTGAAACGTCGACACCAGGTGTGCCGGAGGCGTGCCTCTTTCGGGTACGCCCCTCGGGCCAAGGTGATGTGGTGGAGCGTGCAGGATGGGATCCGAGCCCGCGTCGAGCACACCTTCATACGCATGAAGAGCTCGAAGGCCCTGCGCGACTGCCGTCTCCATGGTGACAGCGTCCCTCACGTCATGATCGGCATCGCGCGCCTCCACAACCTCACTCTCGCCGGATGAGCGGGAAGCGGACAGGCCAGCGGGCCCGTCTAGGATCAGTTGCGGGACAACCCTTGGGGGGGACGGCCCACCTTTCTATCTCCAACCTGTGTTGTTCCTAGAATGGCAGGGTGGAGGACATCGAAGCGATTGCGGTCTTGCAGGATCCGGTACGGCGCCGCCTGTACGAGTACGTGGCGGCGCAGGGCCGTGAGGTCGGCCGGAATGAGGCCGCCGAGGCGGCCGGGGTGGCGCGCACACTCGCTGCGCATCATCTGGACAAGCTGACCGAGGCCGGGCTGCTGGAGAGCGGCAGCCGCCGTCTGACGGGCCGCTCGGGGCCGGGGGCGGGCCGTCCCGCCAAGGTGTACACGCGGTCGCGGGCGGAGCGGTCGGTGTCGTTGCCCGCCCGCGACTACCGCACAGCCGCCGAGTTGCTCGCCGAGGCGGCCGAGCGGGCCGGGCTGGACGCCGGGCTCTGCGCGGCCGCGCGCCGCCGGGGCGAGGCCCTGCGCGGCTCGGCGGCGCCCTGCGGCGGCCTCGATGAGGCCATGGAGATGCTGGCTGCCCGCGGCTACGAGCCGCACCTGGAAGCCGACGAGGATGCCGAGGACGCCGAAGGCGTTGAGGGGGCGATCGAGGTAGCCGCACGCGTCGTCCGTATGCGTAACTGCCCCTTCCATGCCGTCGCCGAACGCTTCCCGCCGCTCGTCTGCGGCATGAACCTCGCGTTGCTGGAGGGGCTGCTCGGCGCGGACGGTCCCGTACGCGCTCGCATGGACGCCCGGCCGGGAGAGTGCTGCGTGGTCGTCGAGTCTTCTAAAAACAATGACGATTGACATAGAAAAGCGGGCCGTGCTGAGATGAGGCCATGACCGCATCCACGCATGCCGCCCACCACCTCGCCCAGCTCAACGTCGCCACACTCCGCTACCCCTTCGACGACCCGCGCGTGGCGCCCTTCGTCGAGATGCTCGATCCGGTCAACGCCGCCGCCGACGGCACGCCCGGCTTCGTGTGGCGGCTCGTGGAGGACGGGGCGGCCGACGCCACCGGCCTGCGCCCTGCGGGCGAGGACGTCATCGTCAACCTGTCGGTGTGGGAAACCCAGGAAGCCCTGTGGGACTTCGCCTACCGCAGCGGCCACCTGGAAGTGATGCGGCGGCGCCGCGAATGGTTCGAACGGCACGTCGAGGCCCACATGGTGCTCTGGTGGGTCCCCGCAGGTCACCTCCCGACCGTCGGCGAGGCCTTGGAGCGGCTGGCGGATCTGCGGGAGCACGGGCCGTCCCCGCGCGCGTTCACCTTCGCGTCCTCCTACACCGCCGCCGAGGCCGCCCAGCAGCTTCAGGCCGTGCCGCCGGCGCAGCCTGAGCAGGCCGCCCGGAGCGCGGGGCGGACTCCGGCCGAGGACGCGGCGGCAGTCTAAGCGGGGACGCTCAGCCCGGCAGGGCGGCGGCTGTCGCGGCTCGCTGGAAGGTGGGTGGGTTCGACCTCTGTGAGCTGTGCATTGCTCAGTTTGCACACCTGCATCGTTCTTGCAGCTCAGTCAAGTCTCCGCGGCGCACGAGCGCGGTCCCGAGCACGCTGTCGACGAGAAGCGGCGGAGCTACCTGGAGCCGCATACCTCCACGGATCTGAACGTGATCCGAGCCGCCTACGGCGAGCCCAGGCTTCGGGCCCTGTTCCCCTTCACGAGCCATGGCACTTTGCGCTTCAGCCGCTGTACGGGCTCCCCGTTCTCGCGAGACATGTCCGTGAACCCGCCACTCGGTGGGCGCCGACCGGTGCGCCGCATTCGCGGTGCAGCACCGCGGGGAGGAGTTCGACCGGGACCGGACCTACACGGCGGAGGAGGCCGCCGGCCAGGCCGTCGAACGGATGGCGCCCTGCGGAACGGCGATCGCCTGGCCCCCAGCAGACTTCGCGACGGCGCGTAGTAGCCCGGAACGGCAGGCGGGGAGTCCACGTGAGCATGTCTGGCCATCCCCTGAGCGACACGTTGGGAGATCAAGGAGCGCCGTCGTGGTCAGTGAACCTGCAAGACTCGGCATGACCAGCACACAACCGACCAAAGAAGACTGCGTCTTATCCGAGGGACGCGGACGAGTTCGAGAACGAGGTCAGGTCGCTCACGCGGACCAGGCTGAGCTCGCTGGGTTCGATCTCGGAGCCGGACAGGACCACTTCGGTGCTCTCGACGCATCCCCGTGCGACCCAGTAGCGGTTGCTGCTGTTGCGCCAGAGTTCGAACGTCATGGGCTTCCCGTCTGTGGTGATGGTGACGGGTTCCGTGGCCGGCAGGCCGGCGGCCGGGGATTCCTCAACGGGGTGGTAGTAGATTTCGAGAGCCCGCTCCAGGGCCTCCCTGGCCTCTGTATTGCCGGAGGAGGCGCTGAAGACCGTGACGTGCTCGACCTGGGGGTCGAAGTGCGGAGAGCCGAACCACAGGTACACATGGATGTCGCCGGTGGCTCGGTTGTAGCCGTGACCCGTGACCTGCCGTGATTCCGGCCAGTTGGCGTCGACAGCGAAGACGCTGAAGCCTTCTGCCGAGCCAAGGGTGCCTTGATCGTTCATGGGATCTCCCTTGTGCTCGTCCATGATCAGGCATCCTGCCACCGCAGGAGAACCGGCGGGAAGCGGGGTCGGCATCCACGGTTCGGTCCTGGCGCTGGCCGGTGCGCGCCCGCACTGGTGTCCTTCGAGGCCGGCCGATGCGAGCCCGAGGCTGCTCAGAAGTGTCCTGGCGAAGCCGTTGGATGTGTCGGTGGGTGATGAGGCAGGTGGCGAGGCCGAGGAAGGCCTCGTGGTTCCCTGCTCGGTCTCGCGGTCGCGGCCGGAGCGGGCTGGGGCCTTGGCTACGTCATCGGGCTGCGTAGCTGAGGAGTTGGGGCACCGCACTGCTCCCGCATTTCGGTGGTGGTGATCGTTTGCTATAGCGTGTCCGCGTCAAATAACGCACCTCACTCGCGCTCACGGGGGACTCCCGCATGACCTTTCCGCCGCAGCAAGGCCCTGGCCCGTACGGTCAGCCTGCTCCGTACGCACAGCAGCCGCCGCAGGGATACCCGCCCCAGCCGGGGTACGGGTATCCGCAGCAGCAGCAGCCGTACCCGCAGCAGCAGCCGTACCCGCCCCAGCAGCACATGCAGATGCAACCGCCGCCTCAACAGCAGCAGTGGACGGCGCCGCCGCAGCCGCCGCAGCCGTCCCGGAGCGGGGGTATAGGCATCATGAAGATCCTCAAGGGCATCGGTGTCGTGATCGTCCTCATCGTGTGCGTGGTGGGCTACTTCGCGAGCCAGGACGATGCCGACCACGCGGAGGCCGGAGACTGCCTCAAGAACACCGGGTCCACGGTCTCTCCTGACCTGCAGGTGGTGGAGTGTGGTGGTGCCGAAGCCACGTACAAGGTGGTCGAGGTGATCCCCGACACGCTGGACACCACCAAGTGCGAGGGCAAGTCGGACGTCGGCTACCTCGAGCAGACCCGCGGTGGGCGGCGCAGCTCGGGCAAGCAGTTCGTGCTCTGCCTCGACGAGCTCAAGAAGTAGCCGAAGTCGCGAACGCCCCGGACCGGATGCCGCGTTCGAGGGCCTGGACGGAGCGGTGTACTCCGCGATTCCTCGGCATCGAGCATCGCCCGCTGTGACATGTGGCCGGCGCCATCGCGGGCCGCTCCCGCGATGGCGATTGTGCCGCCGCTCAGCTCAGCCGGGCGGTGGCGTAGGCCTCGATGGCATCGCGCTGGTACGCGGCCAGGCCTGGGGCGATCGCCTCGTAAATGGTGCGCCAGGCGTCTTTGTCCAGGCAGGAGCGTCCGATGGCCCGGTACTCCTCGGGGAGGTGGCACGTAGCGGGGTCAGCGCCCGGTACTGGGCGACGATCTCGGGCATGCACCGGCTCGGCGTGTAGGCCAAGATGGCCCGATGGCCCGATGGCCCGAGGCCATGAGTCCGGCCAGCCGGATCATCTGCGTGGTGCGCTCACGATGCCCGGCGGCCGCGTTGGCGTCGGCGTTTGGCGTCGGCCGGGCTGATTGCGGCAGCGCGCGCCGCCCGACCTTCGCGGCGAGTTCGGGGAAGCCGCGCCTATTCTCTTCGTACTGGGAGGCCTGGACGTCCTCGAACAGGTTCTCCGGTCGGTTGATGGCCATGGGGTTGTCGTCCTGCCTGGTCCCCGGCCACGGCCATGGCCGCGCCCGCCGCGATCCAGTGCGGGTCGACGGCCTCGGTGGCGATCCGATCGTGCGGGAGACGGGTGCCGGTCACGGCATCGAGCCGGTCCAACCGGTCGCGGCCTCCCGGATGTTCACCGAGAGCATGCCGGTCGTCCGGTGAGGGGCGACGGGGAAGCGGGTCTCGGCGGCGCTCCGAATCCGCCGCGCGGTGACCCTCGCGGTGAGGGCCTTCGCACGTCACCGCGACGGTCGAAAGACACCACCCCGGCGGCTCACGACGCCGCTGTCAGCCATCAGGGGGCTCCTTCCCCGCGTACAGGAGTGTGGGACGGCACCCGGCAAGGCATCTCGGGGGACGGGGAGGTACGCACGATGGGCCCGATTGGGCGTCGAGGTCCGGGTACGCCGGCCGCTTCTCGCCATCTCAGGTCGAGGTGTCCTGCGTCGCCTGCCGCTGCCGGCCGAGCGAACGGCAGCAGCAGGTGACGGTGGCCGCCACCTTGCCCCGCTCCAGGCATGCGGTGGGTGCCGGGAGTTGGAGTGGGCGGCGGCGTGACCGGCGCTTGGTGCGTCGAGCGGCCCTGGCCCTCGTGGCATGGGGCCTCGCGTGTCTGCTCCGGGGCAGCCTCGGCCCTCGATGTGGCCAGGGGCGCGCGATGTGGCTACGCGTCGCGCCTCTGCAGCAGCAGGCCGCCGACCAGCAGCGCGGCCGCGGCCCACGCGGCGAGCACGCCCAGACCGGCCCAGGGGCCGATGGGCAGCGCGGGCAGGTCGACGGTGGCCTGGACCGCGAGTCCGGCGGTCATCGGCGCGATCTGCTGAAGGTGACGCTGCCACTCCGGATCGTGGACCACTTGGGCGACGACCGGGAAGAGGTACAGAAGCCCGAGTGTGATCCCGATGGCGGTCGCCGCCTCCCGTACGGCCGTTGCCACGCCGAGGCCGATCAGAGCGATCAGGCCGAGGTAGAGAACCGAGCCCGCGGCCGCACGCAGGGTCGGGCCGTCGGCCAGGGACAGCGGGGCGTAGCCGTGCGCCTCGATGAAACCGTTGCCGGGCAGGATGTGGCGGCCGGCGAGGAGGGAGGCCAGGACGGCGACCGTCCCGCAGGCGAGGACGACCACGGTGAGGACTGTCGCCTTGGCGGTGAGGACGGTGATCCTCTTCGGCACCGCCACGAGCGTGGTGCGGATCATCCCGGTGCCGTATTCACCGCTGACGGCCAGTACCGCGAGGACCGCGATGACAGCCTGTCCGGCGGTGACGCCGGTCAGGGCGAGCCTGACGGCGTCCTGGCCGCACCCCGGGTCCGGGCACTTCACGGCTTTGGCGGTGCCGCAGCCGACGGCCACGGTCAAGACGACGGCGAGCAGGAGCAGCCATCCCGTCCCCTCTGAGGTGCGCAGCTTCGTCCACTCCGCGCGCAAGGCGTGGCCGAAGTCCCCTCGGCCGCCGCCGGCCGCCTTGCCGCCACCGACCGTCTTGCTGACGAGTGGTGCGTCGCCGAGGAGACTCATACGTCCCTCCTGCGCAGCCGCACCACGGCCAGGCCGAACGCGAGCGCGGCATAGCCGCACAGCACGGCGAAGCCGGTCCACGGCGTCAGCGGGTAGTAGCCGGTCGACGGCTCGTACACGCTGAGCACTTGTGTGTAGTGCGGCAGGGTCTGCTGGACGGCGAAGCCCGCCGCCGGAGTCACTCGCAGCAGCCATTCCGAGACGCCCGAGGGCAGCACGCCTGAGGTGGCGAGCAGGAAGGGAAGCACGATCGACGCGATGACCAGGGCAACCGCCGTGGCGCTGCGCCGCAGCAGGGTGCCGACGCCGAGGGCGAGTACGGCTGCGGCGGCGCAGAGGAGTCCGGTGCCGGCCATGACGCGTAGTTCGGTCGCCGCCGGGACGGGGAAGACGTGGAAGCCTCTGCCGAGTGCGCTGCTCTTCCCGATGGGGATGGTGATCGCGGCGGCGACCAGGCCGATGGTGAACCCGACGCCGCCGACCACCAGGGCCTTGGCACCGAGCACCCGGCCCCGCGGCGGGACGGCCGCCACGGTCGTACGCAACAGACCGTGCCGGTACTCGCCGGTGATGAACACCGTGCCCACGGCGATCACCACGATGAGTCCGGCGAACGTACCGACGAGGAAGTTCTCGACGGAGAAGCCGCCGCCCATGACGGGCCCGCCGACGACCGGCGCGATGTCACCTGCCCCGGTCACGATGAACTCGCCGCCGGTCTGGGTGAAGCCGCCCTTGATGGTGTTCGAGTAGCTCCCGGAGGTGCCGGCGTCGCCGCCCACCTGTGTGCCGTTCCACGCGCCCGGGGTCCAACTGCCCGTCAGCTCCGGGGCACCGAAGGTGCCGGTCGCCGCCGCCGGGCTGAAGCCCGCGCCCGCCGCGGTCTCCTGCATCGCCTGCGGTGACGCCGCGAAGAACCCGGCCTGCACGGTCTGCGGAAGCCCGGGCAGCTTCACGCTGTCGACTTCGGTCCAGTGGGAGCCGTCGGTGGAGACGTAACCGGTGAGGCTGTCGCCGGAACGGACCAGGCGCAGCCGGCGGGGGGAGTCCTCGGAGACCTTGCCGGAAGGGCCTGCCGTGTCATGGGTGAAGCCGTACTGCATGCGCACGCCGTGGCCGCCGGTGGCCATGACCGCCGCATACGGGGATCCTCGGGTGAGGCTCGCCTTCATGACGATCCCGGCCTTTGCCCAGGGCTGGGCCCCCTCGGCCGGCTCGCGTCCGATCCCGGTGTCGGCCACTCCGGTCAGGGATCGCAGGTCGACGGTGAGGCTGCCGTCGCCGGTCAGCTTCTTGTGGACGAGGTAGAAGTTGTCGTTGACGGCCTCGCCGCCGGGGCCCTTCGGGTACGAGGCGGTGCCGGTGCCGGGGCCGCTGGGGGCGGGCGCGGCCGTGCCGAGCAGGCCGACCACGATCGTCGCCAGGAGCGCCGCCGCCATGGCCAGGACCCAGCCACGTACCGTACGGAACTTCGTCCACTCGGCGTGCAGCGCCGCGAGGAACCCGCCCCGCTCAACACGTCGCGTGGCCGGGGGGCGTGGGGTGAGGGTGGTCGTCATCGCGTGGCCTCTCCCGCCGGGATGCCCCGGTACTCCACGGCGTCCCGGGTGAGCTCCATGTACGCCTCCTCGAGCGTCGCCCGGTGCGCGGACACCTGCGAGAAGGGCACCCCGTTCCTGGCGAGCAGGGCCACGATCTCCTCGTCGGGCAGGCCCGTGACACCGAGGGTGTCGGGGCCGGTCGCGAGCACAGTGGCGCCCGCGTCGTGCAGGATCCGGGCGGCGCGCGGGGACGCGGAGGTGCGCAGGACGACCCGGCCGCCGGACGCCTCGGCGAGCAGCTCGGACACGCTGGTGTCCGCGACGACCCGGCCGCGTCCGATCACCACGAGATGGTCCGCGGTGTCTTCGAGTTCACTCATCAGGTGACTCGAGACCAGGACGGCGCGGCCCTGCCGGGCGAGCGTCGCCAGGAAGCCTCGCATCCACACGATCCCGTCGGGGTCCAGACCGTTGAACGGCTCGTCCAGCATGACCACCGGCGGGTCTCCGAGCAGAGCCGCCGCGATCCCCAGGCGCTGGCGCATGCCCAAGGAGAAGCCGCCCGCCTTGCGCCGGGCCGCCGATCCCAGGCCGGCCTGCTCGATGACCTCGTCCACCCGCCGGGCCGGCACCCCCTGCGAGTGGGTCAGCCACAGCAAGTGGTTACGGGCGGTGCGCCCGGGTTGCAGCGCCGAGGCATCGAGCAGTGCCCCCACGTGCCGGAGCGGGCGCCGCAGACTCCGATACGGCACTCCGCCGACCAGGGCCGTTCCCTCCTCGGCCGCGTCCAGGCCGAGGATCACGCGCATCGTGGTCGACTTTCCCGCGCCGTTCGGGCCGACGAAGCCGGTCACCCGTCCCGGACGCACCGTGAACGTCATCCCGTCCAGGGCCGGCCGCGACCCGAACCGCTTGCGCAGGCCGGTGAGCTCGATGGTCGCCTCCGTGTCGTGGCTGCCGCCGTCGGCGGCCGTCTCATCTCTCATGGCCCCACCCTGTGACGGCACCGGTTACAGGGGGCGAACGGGCGCTGTCATCTCGCTGTTAGGCGCCGCCGCTTAGCCTGGTCACCGGGTCTGGCCGGGACGTCCCTGGTTCGGTCCGCGAGAAGGGAGCATGCGGATGAGGTGGGGACCACCCCGATGGTTCACGGGCCCGACCGCCCGACTCGGCCTGCGTCGTGGCACCGCCCGCGCGCGCTTCACCGCCTTGTACGTCGCTCTGTTCCTGCTCTCCGGGACGGTGCTGCTCGCCATCGCGGCCGTGGTGGCGTCCGGCGGATCGCGCTCCAGCCAGGTCGCGCCCGACGGTGCCACGGGTCGGCCCACCACGGCGGCACAGGTACAGGGCCGCATCGAGCAGCTGGAGCGGGAACTGGCCCAGGCGCACGACACCCAGTCCAAGGAGATCCTGATCGGGTCCGCCATCGCGTTCGGTGTCATGGCGGTGGTCTCGGTCGGTCTCGGCTGGTTCGTCGCCGGCCGGGTGCTGCGCCCGCTGCGCATGGTGACGGCGGCCACCCGGCGGATCACCGCCGACAGCCTGCACGAGCGCCTGGCGATCGGCGGACCCCGCGACGAGGTGAAGGACCTCGCGGACACCATCGACGACCTCCTCGGCCGCCTGGAGGGCTCCTTCGACGCCCAGCGCCTCTTCGTCGCCAACGCCTCCCACGAACTGCGCACCCCGCTCACCACGATGCGGGCCTCCCTGGACGTGGCCCTCGCCAAGCCGGGCCCCGTACCCGACACCACGGCCACGCTGGCCGCCCGCATGCGTACCGAACTCGACCAGGTGGACCGGCTGTTGGAGAGCTTCCTCGTTCTGGCGCGCACCCAGCACGGTGAGTTCACCGACTCGGGGCGGCTCCCCCTGGGTCATGTCGCACGGGCCGCCCTGACAGCGCGAGCCGGGGACGTCGCGGCCAAGGGCCTGACGGTGCGCGAAGACGGGATCGACGACTCCGCGTGGGTGTGGGGCAGCCGGACGCTGCTGCACCGCCTGGCCGACAACGTGATCGACAACGCGATAGCGCACAACCACTCAGGGGGCTGGATCGGCGTCGAGGTACGGCCAAAGGACGGCGAAAAGGAGGACGGCAGCGCGGTGACCCTCGTCATCGAGTCCAGCGGCCCGGTCCTGGATCAGCGGCGGGTGGCGGACCTCGCGCGGCCCTTCCGACGCCTCGGCGCCGACCGGACCGGCACCGGCCGGGGGAGCGGCCTCGGTCTCTCCATCGTCGCTGCCATCGCCGAGGCGCACGGCGGCGCCCTGGACCTCCACGCCCGCGCCGACGGTGGCCTGCGCGTCACCGTGACCCTCCCTCGCACCGATGACAGGACGGCGGCCAGCCCCGGCACAAGAGCGGACGCCCCCGGCACGGGAAGGGACGTGGCACGGTGAGAGTCCTGGTGGTCGAGGATGCCCGCTCGCTCGCCGAAGTGATCGCCGAGGGTCTGCGCGACCAGGGCATGGCGGTGGACCTGGCCCACGACGGGCTCGACGCCGCAGCCAAACTGGACGTCAACGCGTACGACGTCGTCGTGCTCGACCGCGATCTGCCGGGCATCCACGGTGACACCCTCTGCCGGATGATCGCCGAGCGGGGCGGCCGTGTGATGGTCCTGATGCTGACCGCTGCCGCCTCGCCCGGCGACCGCGTCAGCGGCCTGACCCTGGGCGCCGACGACTACCTCGCCAAGCCGTTCCACTTCCCCGAACTCGTCCTGCGCATTCGCTCTCTGGCCCGCCGCCGGCCCTCCGCCCGGTCCCGCACCCTGCGCGCGGCGGGCATCGAACTCGACCCGCTGCACCGTACAGCCGGCCGCGACGGTCGCCGGCTCAACCTCTCCGTCAAGGAGTTCGCGGTACTCGAAGCCCTCCTGGACGCGAGCCCCGCCTTCCTCAGCGCGGAGGACCTCCTCGAACGGGTCTGGGACGAGCACGCCGACCCGTTCACCAACACCGTCACCGTGACCATCAGCCGCCTGCGCCGCAAACTCGGCGACCCGCTGGTCATCGCCACCACACCCGGCGTGGGTTACCGGATCATCGACCCGGCCGACTGAGCGGACGGCATGCCCGGTCCGCCGGCCACGGCGCCGTAACACGACATCGTGGGTCGGCTCACACTGACATCAGGATTGGATGTGGACGCGTCATCCGAGTGACTTCGGCGTGACGGACCGCGTGGCCACACACTCCGTCCACTCAACGGCTGGAAACGCCTGGGCGAAGGTCGTCGCGATCACAGAGGCTTCTCGTCCGACCGGCAAAGCCGCTGCGTGCTGATCCGCCATGGCCCAGACCCGTAGGCCGCCGTCCGGGTGCATCCCGCCGTGGCTCATCATCCCAGAGCCGAGCCGGACTTAGCGTGCAGAGCACGCCTGTCTCCGGAAAGGGGGAAGAAACGTACTCAAGGGCTTCAAGAACTTCCTCATGCGCGGCGACGTCATCGTGATCGCCGTCGGTCTGGTCATCGCGCTGGCTTTCTCCACTCTGATCAAGGCGTTCACCGACTACGTCGTCAGCCCGATCGTCGCCCGGTTCCAGGGCGGTGGCTCAGCCGGACTGGGATGGCAACTCGGAGAGGAGGGGAATGACGCGACGTACCTCGACATCGGGCAGTTCATCTCTGCGCTCATCTACTTCCTCATCTTCGTGGCAGTCGTGTACTTCCTGATCGTTGTGCCGTACAACTACCAGGCTCGCCGCGGTGTCACCGTCTTCGGTGAGCAGGGGCCGGTGAAGACCTGTCCGGCCTGCCTGGCCGAGGACATCCCCGCGGCAGCGACCAAGTGCCGGTACTGCACCAGCCAGCAGCCGCCCGCGGGCGCGCCCGCCTGACCGGGCCCCTCGTTCGCTGACCGGCCCGGCCCAGAGCCGACGGCTCCTTTGATGCCCCGGTCCTCGCTTGGCTACGGCAGCCGGACAACCTTCGGAGAGTGACGGAGAGTACCCAGGCCTGGCGCAGCGAGGCTTGCGTACACCTCACCTGAGGAAGTGTCAGCGACGTGGCGGCGGGGCCGGCGAAGGGGGACTTCCACGCCCAGGCGGTCGAGGGGTGCAAACTCCCGTGGTCGGCCCGGAGTCCACCGGGCAACCGGAGGCGGTTTACGCGGTCGGGCGGCGTCGGCGGCCGGTGCCTGCCAAGAGCGCGACGCCCATGGCGAGCGCGATGCCCGAGGCGCCGACGGCTCAGGTCGTGGCCGGGTCGGTGCCGGTCTGAGTCAGCTGGGCACTGGTGCCGCTCGTGCCTGTTCCGGTGGTGGCCGGATCGGCGTTGCCGCTCGGGGTCGGCTGGTTGCCCGCGGCGGCGCCGTTGCCTCCTGCGCCTTGCCTGTGCCGGTACTCGTTCCGGTGAAGGAGTACGTGTCGATCGCCTCCTTGCCGGAGTTGTCGACGTGCAGTGCGAGTTGCTGCCAGTCGCCGCCGGCCACGAAGCCGCCCTGGGCCAGACCGTCGAGCCCGAGAGAAACCGGGCGAACTGCCCAGGATGTCGAACGGCTGTGGCCTCGCCTGCTGAGCGAGCAAAGAGCAAGCGGCCACCGATCGATCGAAAAGGATTACCAAGGAACTTCCGACTGCGCGGCTTCCCGCTCCGCGTCGCCCCAGCCCATTGGCCCTGGCCTCCACCCCGTCCTCCCCCTAGGCTGCGTGATCCACATCGTTCGGGGGATCATGAACTTCACGCGCTACCGCAGACCGTCGGCCTTCCTGCTGCTGACGGTGGCGGTCGTCCTCGGCGCCGCGGCCTTGGCCGGGCTCGAGTCGGGAGACGAGGGCGCGCTGGTCCTGCTGGTCGGGCTCCGCGAGTACGTCCTTCTGCTGGGGTGGATTGCCCTGGCCGCGCTGACTGGGGCGGTCCTGTTGGGGCTGGCGGAGTCCTCGCTGCGCGTGCCCCTGGTCACCATGCTGCTCGTCGTCGGTGTGCCGACCTTGCTTATCGGCGGCTGGGTCTCCGCGGTGTTCGGTGGCTGGGACGAGGAGGTGAAGACGGACTTGGCTCCCGGCCGCGGCGACCGCCGTCTGGTCGTGGTGGCGCGGCACGGCTTCCTTGACCCCGTCTGGTGCGTCTACGTCCACCAGGGAAACCACCCCCTGGAACGCCGCTGGAGCGTCGGCTGCTTCAACGGCGACGACGAAGGCAACGAACTCCGCGACACCGTGTGGACGGCTCCCGACCGGATTCGCATGACCACCGAGGGAGGCGCGGTCCACGAAGTGACCATTGCCCCGGGCGGTCGGCCCGACCGTGTTGTTTCCGTCGGCTAGGACTTGTCCGGGCGATCATGGGGGGGGCGGGCGTTCGGGTGGCTCAGCAGATGACCTCTTCACCGCTTCTGCGGCGGCAGGACTCCTGTCCCGCGTGCTGGTGTGCCACGATGGCCGCCAGGAGGCGGGATGCAGTATGTGGGGCTGGGGGCGCTCATCGCGGTTGCTCTGGCGGTAGCGATAAGTGGTGTGGTCGAGCTTCTCACCGGGTGGATCCATCCCTGGGAGCGAGCCCGGGTTCTGCGTCCTGTGCCTCATGGACTCGGTCAGGTGCTGACGGGGAGCGGTCTCTGCTGTTTTTTCAGTGTCTCCGTCTTCACCCCGTCAGGGAACGCGCTCCTTTCGCTCATGGCCGTGGGCGCTGGGCTCTTCCTCGCTGGAACCGTCCTGGTCGGTGTGTCCCGATTTCCAGGCCGCTAAATCTGCTCATGACCGGAGCCAGATGACGACGGCTGCGGCAGTGACTGTGCCGAGGAAGACGTACCCGCGCTTGTCGTAGCGAGTGGCCACGGCCCGGGACTGTTTCAGCTTCTTGATGGCCCGCCTCGACCGTGTTGCGTTTCTTGAACCGCTCCTTGTCGAAACCGGGTGGTCGTCCGCCGCGTGAGCCTTGGCGCCGGCGGGCGGCCTGGCTGTCGGCCTTCTCCGAGATGGTGTGCCGGATGCCCCGACGTCGCAGGTAGTCGCGGCGCGGGCCGTTGCTGTACGCCTTGTCGGCCGCGAGACTGGCCGGTTTCCTGCGCGGTCGGCCCCTTCCGAGTCGGGTAACGCGGATCTTGTCCAGCACCGGCACCAGTTGGGTGCAATGGCCCGCTGCCCCGGGGTGACGATGAGAGACAGCGGTCGGCAACGGCCCTCCGCGCTCAGGTTCAGCTTGGTGGTGATGCCTCATCTGAGTCACCGCGCCACAGTAGGGCTCTCCCCACACGGCACGAAGCGAATCTCGGCAGACACCGCTCGCAGCCGCCACAACCCGGTACACGTTCCCGGGCACACCATCCGGGCGATTCCCTTGGATCAGCGCGCGACCAGGTGAGCGCCTCGAAGCTGAACCGGCACACAAAGGGGAGTTCGGAGCCGGTGACACGATGGTCTCAGCGGCAGGGAGCAGACATCCACCGGTGGAACGGCACGGCGGATCATGGCACTTCGACAGATGGCGCATGTCGATGTGGCGTCGGACGTTGTGTCGGTGTCTTCATGGTGGTCGCGGGTGCGTTCATCCGCCGCGGTACCCCACCACCCCGTAGGCGCGCCGAGGTGATCTCTGATGGTGACAGACCGGTACGGCAACCCACTGCACGAGTGCACCCAGGAGACAGCCGCGCACCTGGACCGCGCCGTCGAGGCGCTGCTCCACTTCAGCCCCGAGGTGGAGCGGGCTCTCGACGACGCTCTCAGCAGTGGGCCGGCCTCACCCGTCGCCAGTCCTTCGCCGCCTATCTGGGGATGCTGGGGACCGAGCCGGGCGAGGCCGTCGCGGCACGGCAGCGGTTCGACCGGTACACGGCCGGCGTGGACGTCCCGTCCCTGCCCGCACGGGAGCGCATGCATCTTGCCGCGGCCGGGGCATGGCTGGCCGGAGATCTGCACCGTGCCGGCGGGCTGCTGGAGGAGTTGTCCCTGGTGTACCCGACAGACGCGCTCGCCCTGGCCGTCGGGCACCAGTTGGACTTCTTCACCGGTGACGCCGTGCGTCTGCGTGACCGCATCGGCGGAGCCCTCTCGGCCTGGGACGCCGACGAACCCCACCGGGGCCTGATGCTGGGCATGTACGCGTTCGGGCTGGAAGAGTCGGGTCACTACCGCCTGGCCGAGGAAGCGGGTCTCGCCGCGGTCGAGCAGAACCCCGGTGACGTCTGGGCGATCCACGCCGTCGTCCACACCTACGAGATGCAAGGACGCGTGTCCGAAGGCATCGGCTACCTCGACGCCCGCCGCGACGACTGGGCACGGGGCAACTACCTCCACGTCCACAACTGGTGGCACTACGCCCTGTACGCCCTGGAGGCCGGAGACACCAACACCGCCTTGAGTGTCTACGACGCCGCCCTGCACAACGACGATTCGGCCGGTACGGCCATGGAACTGCTGGACGCCGCAGCGCTGTTGTGGCGGATCCGGCTCGCGGGTGCGGAGCCGACCGCCCGCTGGGAGGCGCTGGCCGACGCGTGGGCTACGCGGGCCGATCCTCCCTTCTACGCGTTCAACGACGTACACGCCGTCATGTCCTACGCCGGCGCTGGGCGGTTCGGGGAGGCGCGGCGGCTCATCGCTGACCGGCGGCGGTGGCTGGCCCAGGGGAGTACCGACACTGTCACCAACCGCCGGATGACCATGGAGATCGGCCTGCCCGCGTGTGAGGCGCTTCTCGCGCATGCCCAAGGCGAGCACACCGACGTGGTGGATCTGTTGTGGCCGCTACGCCGTCGGTTGCACGAGTTCGGAGGGAGTCACGCACAGCGCGACGCGCTCCAGAAGACCCTTCTCGACTCCGCGCTCAGCTCCGGACGACATGAACTGGCCCGTGCGCTCATCAGCGAACGGATCGGGCTCCGGCCCGACAGCTCCTACAACTGGTCCGCTCGAGCCAGCCTGGCCGACGGTCTGGGCGACGCCGCCCTGGCCGCCGTCGCCCGCGATCACGCGCGGGACGCGGCGGCAGCAATGGCAGAAGCCCTCCGGCTGCCGCCCCCTCATCCCGACCCCGCGACGCCATCCGGCGTGTAGCCCTGCTGCTGCGGGGCTCCGTGCGCCGCCACGCGGGCTCAAGGGCGGAGCGCAGCCGCATCCAGCCGCAGTTCGCGCGGACCGAGGCGGTCAACCCGCTCTCGACTCTGCCGACGGGCCGCTCCAGCGCCCCTTCGCACTCACCGGCCCGCGCCGCTCGCGGGCCCGGCGCCCGGACGACACCTACGTGCTGGTTGAATGAAGTCCCAGTTCAGGGCGTCGAGGGGGAGCGGGCCGTGCGAGTGGTCATCGCCGAGGACTCGGTGATTCTTCGTGAAGGCATGGTGGAGCTGCTGACCACCCGCGGCTGTGAGGTCCTTGCCACCGCGGGCGACGCGGATGAACTGCTCGCCGTGGCGGCCGAGCACACCCCCGACGTCGCCGTGGTCGACATCCGCATGCCGCCGACCCACACCGATGAGGGCATCCGTGCCGCTGTCCAACTCCGGGCGGACCACCCGGACGTGGGCATCCTCGTCTTCTCCCAGCACGCCGAGCCGTCCTGGGCGGCCGCAGGTCGCCCCTGGCGTGATGCGCTGGATCCAGCGTCGTATGGGCGCTGACCTACCGGCCGGGGCTATGGCCGGGCTCCGCCGCAGTGGTGGGCGGCCTGATCGCACTGGCGGTCGTCCCGGTGGCGTTCGGCGTGATGATGAATCTGCACCGGCTGCTCGCCCGGACGCTGCTCGGACCCACCGTCGCCCAGCAGCGGGTCCGGACTCTCGAATGGGCTCGCAGCACGGCCCTCACCGAGGGCGCCCGCAGCCTGCGTCAGATCGAACGGGACCTGCACGACGGTACGCAGGCACAACTCGTCGCGATCGCCATCACACTGTCGTTGACCGCCGACGCCCTGGACGACGACGCCCCGCCCGTCGACCGGACGCGCAAGCTCGTCGCACGGGCCCGTACCCAGACCGACGTGGCCATCGCGGAACTGCGGCGCCTCATCGACGGGATCAGCCCCGCCGCCCTCGACCTGGGACTCGCCGACGCGCTGCCGCAGTTGACGGCTCAGGTCGGCGTGCCGGTCACGCTGAGGGTGGATGTGGCCGAGCGTCCCGACGCGGTGATCGAGAGAGTGGCGTACTTCTGTGTCGCCGAGCTGCTGACGAACATCGCCAAGCACAGCGGAGCGACGCAGGCGTCGGTGGACGCGGTTGTCGTCGGGGACCGGCTGCGGATCCGGATCCACGACAACGGCGTGGGTGGTGCCCGGATCGGGGCGGGCAGCGGCCTGCTGGGCCTTCGTGAACGGTTGGCCTCGGTCGACGGCACCCTGAACCTCGACAGTGCAGGATCACGCTCGACCACCGCCGTGATCGAACTGCCCGTCCGGATCTGACGGAACGCGGCCCGACAGGCCGATTCACCTCCGCCCCCGGAGTTGCTTGGGACGCTGAGTGCACCGCACTCCTCCACGCCCGGGCGGCACTTGACCCGACATCACCAGAAGAAGGGAGGTTCTCCACGCGCGCTGCGCGGATCAGACACGGATGACTGACAACCGCCATTGCCGGATGCCGTCACTGCTCCGGGACACCCGCCCCCAGCGTTTGCCCCAGAGCGCTGAGCAGCCCGGAGAGCCGGCGCCGGTCTGCCGCGCCCAGTCCGGCGAGCAGTTCCTGCTCCTGGGCCGACCGTACGGTGAAGATCCGCTCGGCCAGTCCGAGACCCTCCGGGGTGAGACACAGCCGGACGATCCGGCGGTCGTCTGCGTCGCGCTCCCGCCGGATCAGACCCGCAGCCTCCAGACGGTCCGCGTGTTGGGTGAGACCGCCCGCGCGGACCCTGCCGGCCGCCGCCACCTCGCCCGTCGTCCGGCGGTAGGGCTCCCCCGCCTCGCGGAGGGTGGCGAGCACGTCGTAGGCGGGCAGGCTGATGCCGTACTCGCGGACGGTCCTGCTGATCAGCTCCTGATGAACAGCGGCACACTCGTTGAGCCGTGCGAACACGTCTGCGGGCGAATCGTCCGCCGCCCGGCCCGCGGGCTCCGGGCGAAGACGCTCCGGGTGTACGGGCTCCGAGGGCGGCCGGGTGATCGCGGCGCCCATGGCGGAGTGGTCGACGTCGGGGCGTACGGACTCGTCCTCGCCGACGGCCGTGCCACCCTGCGCAGGCGGGGGAACGAGGTCGAGAGCGTCACCGAAGGCGGTGGTGAGCACGTCCGTCAACGCAGGAGCGAGCTCCTCGGTGGGGACGGAGGCCGCAGGTTCATGGGCGAAGAGGTAGCGCTCCATGATCACGCCGAACAGGACGCTCCGAACGACAGCGGCGCGCACCTCCGCGTCGGCCGAGTCGCCGAGCAGGCGCGCGAGAGGTTCGCCGACCTGCTTCTCCAGGATCGTGCGCAGCAGCTCGGCGCTCGGCGGGTGGCTGACGGCCGAGCGGATCAGCGCGGGCCAGGGATCGTCGGGCGGCAGGCGGTCCCACCGATCGAGGTAGGCGCGGGCCAGAGCGGCCGGCAGTTCGCCCGCGCTGTCGGCCGCGGCCGACAGTACGTCGCTGGTGACGCCCGACCCGCTGCCCACCGCCTCACGGAACAGACCGTCCTTGGTGCCGAAGTACGCCATCACCAGGCCAGGCGTCACTCCCGCCTCGGCCGCGATGGCGCGGACGCCCACACCCCTGTAGCCGTGCGCGCCGAACAGCCGCCGGGCCGCGTCGAGGACCGCGTGGCGATTGCCCTCCGGGTCGTGGGAGCCGGGACGGCGCGGTGACGGCTGCCCTGCTCCCCGCCCGGTTTCCGGCGGGGGAGTCGCGGCCGATCGTCGACGGCCCTCGTTCCTTGGATCCACAGGGTCCAGAATAAACGAGTGTTCATAAAAACAGTCGTTCAAAAGCGATCACACTTCGTGTATCGCACCGGTTCGCAGAGTGAGTGGCCGCGCGGTGCCGCCGCGCCGCACCGCGACGATCTCCGCCATGATCGACAGGGCGGTCTCTTCGGATCCCCGGCCGCCGAGATCCAGCCCGATCGGCGAGCGCAGCCGTGCGAGTTCCGCTTCGGTCGTGCCCGCCGCGCGCAGTCGCGCCAGCCGGTCCTCGTGAGTCCTGCGGCTGCCCATGGCTCCGACGTATCCGGCCCTGCTGCGCAGGGCGAGGGCGAGAACCGGCACGTCGAACCGTGCGTCATGGGTCAGCACGCACACCGCGGTCGAAGCGTCGACCAGGTCCTCATGGGCGCGGAACCAGCGATCGGGCCGTTCGACGACGACATCGTCGGCCCTCGGGAAGCGCTCGGCCGCCGCGAACGCGGGCCTGGCGTCGCAGACCGTCACCCGGTGCCCGAGCGCGGCACCCATGTCCGCCAGAGGCCGGGCGAACTCGGCTGCGCCGAAGATCAGCAGGCCTGGCCGAGGGGCGAAGGACTGCACCAGCAGCCCACGTTCCGGCGCGCAGCTGCTGTCGTCGCTTGCGCCGTCCCCGCTGGTCACGAGCCCGCTGGCGCCGCGCCCGAGCATCCCCTCCGCGGCCAAGGTCGCCGCCCGGTCCGCCCGTGGGTCGCCCAGCGAACCGGTGGTCGTCCCTTCACCGACGACCAGGCAGCCGCCGCCGTCGACGGGGGTGACCAGAGCCACCGGTACGCCGGCCGAGATGTCGGCGGCGAGCCGGCCGAGCGGTACATCCGCACCCACCTCGCGGACCAGTACCTCGATCGTTCCGCCGCAGGTCAGGCCCACCGCAAAGGCGTCCTCGTCGCCGACTCCCCAGCGCTCGAGCGTCGGGGCGGCTCCCGCGAGCACCTCCTCCGCGATCGCGCAGACGGCGGCTTCGACACAGCCACCGGAGACGCTGCCGACGATGCGGCCTTCCTCGGACACGAGCATCGACGCACCCGGACCGTGTGGGGACGGGCCCCAGGTCCGCACGACGGTCGCCATGGCGAAGCGGGTTCCGGAGCGTTGCCAGGCGGCTGCCTGATCGATGACGTGTCGCATGTCGCCTCCGCGGACCGTGAAATCTCGAGCAGCCTCTTGCCAAGAGGAAACTTTAGTGTAAATCATTTCAGGTATTAGATAGATCGCTCCGTGTCGAATGCCACGACGCGACGACGACACGAGAGGTCCGGTGGCAGCAGGTTGAAACCCACACCCTTCGACTACATCGCCCCCAGCACCGTCGGCGAGGCGGTCGCCCTCCTCGCCGACGAGGAGCGGGAGGCCAAGGTCGTGGCGGGCGGCCAGTCCCTGATCCCCATGCTGAACATGCGCCTCGCCAGGCCCGAGCTGCTCGTGGACATCACCCGGATCCCCGAACTCGGCCGTCTCCATGTGGACGAGGCGGGCAACCTCCGCATCGGAGCCGCCGTACGGCAGGCCCACGCCGCCGCGGACAACGCGGTACGGGACGGATGGCCGCTGCTCGCCGCCGCGATCGGCCACATCGGACACCCGCAGATCCGCAACCGCGGCACCGTCTGCGGCAGCCTCGCCCACCACGACCCGGCCGCAGAGCTGCCCACCGCGGCACTGACCCTGGACGCCCGCTTCGTGATCACAGGTCCGCGGGGCACCCGTACGGTCACCGCCGAGGACTTCTTCGTCGCCACCTTCTCCACGGCCCTCGAAGCGGACGAGCTCCTCACCGAGGTCGTTTTCCCTCCGCCCCCGGCACACCAGGGCTGGGCATTCGAAGAACTGACCCGCAGACATGGCGACTTCGCCACCGTCGGCGTGGCCGCCGTCCTGGAACGGGACACCGTCACCGGCACCTGCCGCGCCGCCCGCGTGGTCTTCTGCGGCGCGGGCCCCGGCACCCTACGGCTGCCCGCCGCGGAGGACGCGCTCGTGGGGAGCGACGTCGGCGAGAAGGTTCTCGCCGCAGCGGCCCACGCCGCACTCTCCCGCCTCACCCCCTCCGCCGACGTCCACGCCACCGCCGAGTACCGGCGCGAGGGCGCCGCCCACCTCCTCGTCCGCGCCTGCACCACCGCCTGGGAGCGCTGCTGATGACCCCCTCGGTCCCCACCCCGCTCGGCGCGAGCACACCGCCGCTCGCCGAGCCCTCCGCCTGGCACGAGATCAGCCTCACCGTCAACGGACGACCGGTCACCGCCCAGGTCGAGTCGCGGCTGCTGCTCAGCGACTTCCTGCGCGACCGGCTCGGCCTCACCGGCACCCATGTCGGCTGCGAACACGGAGTCTGCGGGGCCTGCACCGTTCTCGTCGACGACGAGCCGGTGCGCACCTGCCTGACCCTGGCTGTGCAATGCGCCGGTGCCGTGCTCCGCACCGTCGAGGGACTCGCCCCCGCCGACGCCCCGCTCACCCCCGTACAGCGAGCCTTCCATGAGTGCCACGGCATGCAGTGCGGTTTCTGCACGCCCGGATTCGTCATGACGGCGACCGCCCTGGCCGAGCAGCACGAGCGCCCCGACGAGGAACAGGTCGCCGACGCGCTCAGCGGGCACCTGTGCCGGTGCACCGGCTACCGCAACATCCGCCGTGCCGTGTGCCAGGCACTCGACGAGCGATTCGGGGAGTGACCCGCATGTCCCACGATTCCGACCGGGCCCGGTCCGGCGACGGCAGCTGGATCGGCCGTTCCGTCCCACGCGTCGAGGACGACCGGCTGCTGCGCGGCAACGGCCGCTACGTCGACGACATCGCCCTCCCCGGCGCCGTCGAGGCCGCCTTCCTGCGCAGCCCGCACGCCCACGCCCGTATCGCGTCGGTCGACGTGACCGCGGCCCTGGCCGCACCCGGCGTCGTCGCGGTATGGACCGGCGACGACGTGGCGGACCTGCCCGCGATGCTGAACAAGGAAGAGCTGCGCACCCCGCCGGGCCTCGCCGAACTCCTGGACCCGCTGGTCCGGATGACTCCCATGCCCTTGCTCGCCCGCGACAAGGTCCTCTACGTCGGCCAGCCCGTCGCCGTCGTCCTCGCCGAGAACCGCTACCTCGCCGAGGACGCCCTGGAACTCGTCGAGGTGCGGTACGCGCCGCTGCCGGTGCTCGTCGACCCCGAACACGCCCTGACCGAGGACGCGACCCGGCTGCACGAGGACCTGCCGGACAACACCGCGGTCGCCGTCGCCACCCGCGTCGGTGACCCGGAGGAGGCGTTCGCCGGCGCGTACGCCGTGGTGAGCGAGCAGTTCGAGGCACACCGGTACGTCGCCTCGCCGATCGAGACCCGCGCGATCTCGGCCCAGGTCGATCCGTACAGCGGCCGGCTGACCGTCTGGTCGGGCACCCAGACCCCGCACCGGCTGCGGGACGCCATCGCCCACACCCTCGGCCTGGAATCCGCCATGGTCCACGTCATCGCGGCCGACGTCGGCGGAGGCTTCGGCCAGAAGGGCATCCTCTACGTCGAGGAACTCCTCATCCCGCACGCCGCCCGTCACCTCGGCCGCCCCGTGCTGTGGCGCGAGGACCGCAACGAGAACCTGACCGCCTCCTCGCACGCCCGCGAACAGATCCACCGCATCGAACTCGCCGCGGACGCCGAAGGCCGCCTCATGGCCGTACGCGACCGCATCACCGTCAACTTCGGCGCGTACAACATGACCGGCCTGGTCGTGCCGTACAACTCGCTGTGCCACCTTCTGGGCCCCTACCGCGTCCCGAACGTGCACATCGACGTCGTCGGCGTGCTCACCAACACCACCTTCGCCACGCCCTACCGGGGAGCCGGACGTCCGGAGACGGTCTTCGCCATGGAACGGGCCATGGACCGGCTGGCCGCGGAACTGGGCATCGAGCCCGAGGAGCTGAGGGCGCGCAATCTCGTGCGGCCCGACGAGATGCCGTACGCGACCGGCCTGGTGGACCGCTCGGGCAGACCCCAGTCCTACGACTCCGGGGACTTCCCCGAACTCCTGCGCCGCGCCGTCGCGAAGGCCGACGTCGACCAGGTACGCGCCCGACAACGCGAAGGCGCCCGCGACGGCAAGCACATCGGCATCGGATTCGCCATGTACATAGAGGCCACCGGCCTCGGACCGTTCGAGACCGCGCGCATCGACATCGCCCCCAGCGGCCGGGTGCGGCTCGCCATCGGCGCCCCCTCCCAGGGACAGGGACACCGCACGTCCATGGCGCAGATCGCCGCCGACGCCATCGGTGTGCCGCTCGATGTCATCGACGTGGTCGGCGGCGACACCGAAGCCACCCCATTCGGCGTGGGCACCATCGCCAGCCGCGCCCTGGTCAACGCCGGGAACGCCACCCACCGGGCCGGTCGACTCGTCCGCGAGAAGATCGTCGAAGCGGCAGCCCGCCGCCTCGGTGTCGCGGAGGGCTGCCTCGACCTGAGCGACGGCATCGTGCGGGCCAAGGAACCGGGCGGCCCATCCATCAGCCTGGCGGAACTGGCCGGGAAGGCACCGCTGCCCGGAACCCCCGAACCCACCGACGGTCGGCACGGCACCGAGATCAGCGAGACCGTGCACTTCCGCCCGCCGGGTTTCGCGGTCGCGAGCGGAGCGCATGCGGCCGTCGTCGAGGTCGACGAGCACACGGGCGAGATCGAGATCCTGCACTACGTCGTCGTCCACGACGCGGGCAACATCGTCAACCCGATGATCGCGGAAGGACAGGTCACCGGCGGCATCGCGCAGGGGATCGGCGGAGCGCTGTACGAGGAGATGGTCTACGGCCCCGACGGTCAGCCCCGCACCGGGACCTACATGGACTATCTGGTGCCCACGTCCTCGGAGATCCCTGACCTCGACATGGACGAGATCTTCACCCCGAGCCCCATGAACGACCTCGGCGTCAAAGGACTCGGCGAAGGCGGCGCGATCGCCCCGCAGGCGGTACTCGCCGGCGCCGTCGAGGACGCGCTGCGCCCCTTCGACGTCGTCGTACGCCGCGGCCCACTCTCGCCGAGCCGGGTGCGCGCGCTGATCCGTACGACCGCCGGCACCTGAGTCCGCCCCGCACGTGAACCGGCTCCGCATCCTCGGCCGTCCTCGGCCGGTCGCCCCTGATTGGACAACCATGCAGCTCGACCACTCCTTCACCGTCCCGGCCGACCTCGACGAGGCCTGGAAGCTCTTCCAGGACCTCGACCGGGTCGCGCCCTGTATGCCCGGCGCCGTGCTCGACACCCACGACGACGACTCCTTCACCGGCCGCGTCAAGGTCAAGGTCGGCGCGGTGCAGATGAGTTACCGCGGCGAGGGCACCGTCACCCGCGATGCCGGCGCCCGCTCGATGCTCCTCGACCTCAGTGGGAGCGAGACCCGCGGCGCGGGCACCGCGTCGGCCACGGTCACCGCGACGCTGACCGTCGACCCGGCCGGCACCCTGGTGCGCGTACGCACGGACCTCGACATCACCGGCCGGCCGGCACAGTTCGGCCGGGGCATCATGACCGAGGTCGGCGACCACATCGTTCAGCAGTTCGCCACCCGACTCGAAGAGCTGCTGCGGGACGCAGGGCCCGCCGCGTCCGCGGTGTCCACGACGGGCACGGCGGAGAACCTCCAAGGCCGGCTCGCAACCGAGCCGGAGGCCATCGACCTCGGCGCGGCGGCGCTGCCCGTGCTGCTCAGGAAGGCTGCCGCACCCGCGGCGGCCGTGCTGTTCGCGGTGGTGGTGATTCAGGCGCTGAGGCGGCGTTCCCACTGGTGAAATCCCACGGCGCAGCCACCCCCGGCCCGAACCACGATTCCCGGGGCAGCCGTCCGCGGAGAAGGCTCGCAAGGAACCGGCGAGGAAAGGACATTCATGCTGGAGGCGCTGGGCCTGAGCACGGCCGAGTCGCAGGTGTACCAACTGCTGGTGGGGTGTGGCCGAAGCCGGGTCGACCGTGTGGGGCAGCTGCTCGGGCTGAGCCGCGAACATCTCGACGAGGCCCTGAGAGTGCTCGCGGACAAGGGTCTCGTCACCATCACCGACGACCGGCCCGCGCACCTGATACCCGCCCCACCGGACATTGCCGGGGAAACGCTGCTGCTGTTGCGGATGAACGAACTCCACTCCGTCAGGGGTGTGCTGAGGCAGCTCACCAAGGAGTACCGCACCGCGCCCGGAACCGCCTCTCTGGAGGAGATCGCCGAGATCGTGCCGGACGAGACGCTGGCGCAGCGGTACGAACAGATCCAGCGCCTCGCGCGCCAGGAGGTGCTGCGCTTCGACACGGCGCCGTACCTGGTGGACGAGGACGTCAACGCGGCCGAGCTCGAGCAGCTGACCGCGGGCATTCAATACCGTACGGTGTACGACCGCGCCGCGATCGAGGAGGACGGCGCACAGGGGGAGATGCGCCTGTACTCGGATGCCGGTGAGCAGGCCCGTGTGCTCGGCAAGGTCCCCGTCAAACTCGTCATCGTCGACAGATCCGCCGCACTTGTGGCACTGCGGACGGACGGCGCGAGACCGCCGGGTGCCGTCGTCCAGATCCACCGGGGGCCCCTGCTCGATGCCCTGATCGCACTCTTCGAACTTGCATGGGCGTCGGCACTCCCTCTGGACCCGCGGCTCTCCGACACAGGCAGAAACGAACTCTCGGGTGCGGAGATCCAGCTCCTGATCCTGCTGCTGTCCGGTCTGACCGACGACGCGATCGCCCGGCAACTGGACATCGGCACGCGGACGGTCAACCGCCGAATCCGCGGCCTCATGGACTTGGCCGGCGCCTCGAGCCGCATGCAACTGGGCTGGCAGGCGTCCGAGCGGGGCTGGATCACCGCGTCCGACGTGAACAGGATGCACACGGAAAGCTCCGCGTGAGGAGGTCCTTCGTCGCTTCGGCGGGTGACCGTCGTGCCATCGCCTGGCGACGATGCGCCAGTTGGCATGTGTACGCCACCCGGGCTCTGGATGGCGCCCCGACCGGACAGCTAGGTTCCGGTTGGCGCGTCATCGGCCGGACGTTCGGTCGGGACTCTTCAGGCATCAATTGCCCTGACGCGCCCACACGTTGAGCCCGTGAAAGGACACCTGATGCAGACAGCCCGCCTCAGACGACGGCGCAGAGCCCTCGTCAGCGGGATCGCGGTGACAGTCGCACTGTCACTGACGAGCCAGCTCTCGACCGCGACCGCAGCGACACCCGAGGACCTGAGCGATCGGCCGGTGCTGCAGAAGGGCGCGACCACATCGGCCGTCACCCTGATCACCGGCGACACCGTCTCGCTCACCACCGAGCCCGGCGGCCGTCAGGCGGTGCAGGTCCTGTCGGCGGGGACGTCCAGGATCTTCGAGTCCACCAGCGGTCAGAACGGCGATGTCTACGTCTACCCGGACGTCACGGCGACGGCGCTCGCCTCGGGCACGGTGGACCGCGAGCTGTTCAACGTCAGCCGGCTGATACGGGACGGATACGCCGACGCCGAGTCCGCCGAACTCCCGGCCATCGTCGACTTCCAGGGCCAGCCGGACGCCGCGGCGCTGAGAACGAGGTCCGAGGACCTGCCGGGCAGCGAGAGCAAGCGCGTCATGCCCCGGCTCGGGCTGTCGTCGGTCCACGTCCACAAGCAGTACGCGAAGGACTTCTGGCAGTCCGTCAATCCGCAGGCGGGCAAGACCCGCGGCGCGCCGACGCCCGGCACGGCCGGGGTGACCAAGCTCTGGTACGACGGCAAGGCCGAGGTCGCGCTGGACCGGAGCGTGCCGCAGATCGGCGCCCCGGAGGCCTGGGGCAAGGGATACGACGGCAAGGGCGTGAAGGTCGCTGTCCTGGACACTGGTGCCGACCTCAACAACGCCGACATCAAGTCGGAGATCGTCGGGAGCCGGAGCTTCATCAGCGGTCAGGGGGTCCAGGACGGCCATGGCCATGGCACCCATGTCGCGGCCACCGTCGCGGGCAGCGGCGCCAACTCCGGCGGCAAGCACAAGGGCGTCGCCCCGGGCGCCGACCTGCTGGTCGGCAAGGTGCTCAGCAACACCGGCCAGGGCCCGACCTCCAGCATCCTGGCCGGGATGGAGTGGGCGGTCGCCCAGGGCGCCGACATCGTCAGCATGAGCCTCGGCGGCGACGACGCTCCCGGTGAGGACCCGCTGACCATGGCGGTCGACTCGCTCAGCGCCTCTTCGGACACCCTGTTCGTCATCGCCGCGGGCAACAGCGGCCCCGGCGACAGCACCCTCGGCACCCCCGGCGCCGCCGACGCGGCCCTCACCGTCGGCGCCGTCGACAAGTCCGACGAGCTCGCCCCTTTCTCGAGCCGCGGCCCGCGGCTCGGTGACATGGCGATGAAGCCGGAGATCACCGCGCCTGGTGTGGCCATCGTCGCCGCCCGCGCGGCCGGCACCGCCATGGGCACCCCCGTGGACGCCAACTACACCTCGGCCAACGGCACCTCGATGGCCACACCGCACGTGTCGGGGGCCGCCGCGATCCTCAAGCAGCGCCACCCCGAGTGGACCGGGCAGCGCATCAAGGAGGCCCTGACCGCGCACGCCAAGTCCGCCGCCGGGCAGACCGTCCATCAGCAGGGCTACGGCCGGGTCGACGTCCCCGCCGCGCTCGACCCGTCGCTGGAGCTGTCCGGTACGGCCGACTTCCGCATGATCCCGTGGCAGAAGGACACGTACGAGAAGCGGACCCGCACCCTGACGCTCCGCAACAACGCCGCGACCGACACCGTCGTGACCCTGCTTGCGTCGGCCAAGGACGCGAGCGGCACCGAGGTCCCCGCAGGCTCGCTGTCCCTTTCGGGAGCGGGCCTGTCCGACGGGCGGCTCACCGTCCCGGCCGGCTCCACCGCCGAGGTGACCGTCGTACTCGACCCCAACGGTCTGACGACCGGGCGGTACAGCGGCTCCGTCACCGCCACCGCCGCGAGCGGTGAGTCGGTGCACGCCGCGCTCGGCTTCGTCACCGCCGTCGAACAGCACGACGTCACGCTGAACGTCACCGACCGCTTCGGCAAGACCCCCAGTGCGTTCAAGTTCACCCTGCACGGGCTGGACAACACCGTCTGGGAGAGCCGGACGCTGTACGCCACCGGCACGGTCACCCTGTCGGTGCCGCTCGGCCGCTACTCCGTCGAGGGCTCGGTCTACTCGGCCGCTCCCACCGGCGGCGCGGTCTCCCATGCGGCAGACCTGTTCACCGTGCCGAACATCGAAGTGGCCGACCGCGACCAGAGCTTCACCGTCGACGGCACCACCGCCACCGACCTCGGCGTGAAGATCGAGGGTGAGATGCGGCCGCTGGAGACGGGCCAGGTGGCCTTGCAGATCGTCCGCGACGACGGCACGATCAACAGCCACTCCAACTTCGCCGGCATCAGCGGATCCGGCAACAGGTCCGACACCAAGTTCGGAGCCATTCCCAGTGCGGGCGCCACCTCCGGTGCACTGCGGGTGGAGACCTTCCTGACCCGGCGCGAGCCGCTGGTGCACATGCAGGTCACCAGCCCCGGGCACCTCGCCGTCCCGCTGAAGTCTTCCGTTCTCGCGAAGCGCTTCGAGGGCACTGAGCGCACCGAGCTGGTCGACCTCGGCGCCGGCACTGAGCAGGACTTCTCCGGTGCCGACGCCAAGGGCAAGACCGTCCTGGTCTCCGTGGCCGACGTCACCAAGGCCGGCGACCGGGCCGTCAGGGCCGCGGCCGCCGGGGCCGTCGCCGTGATCGTGGCGCCCGCAGACCCGGGTCCCAGCGGCAGCGGCGTTCCCGCGGGCCAGGCCGTCCCGGTCGCCCACGCCACGTACGACGACGCCGCAGGTCTCAAGGCCTTGCTGGCCAGGGGCCAGGTCCGGATCGCCTTGAAGGGCGTCCTGGAGTCGGGCTACACCTACGCGCCGCACTTCACCGACGACCGGGTCCCCGCCGACCTCGCCAAGACCGTCGCGGTGGGAGATTTCGCCAAGGTCAGGAACACGTACCACTCCGACGGGGCGCGACGTCTCGGCGCCGAGTACCTGCCGGCGTGGGGTCCGAAGCAGTGGACCGCGATCGCGGACGGTCAGCCCCTCTACCAGGGCACCAGCCGCGACGACTACTTCCTGGCGGGTACCGGGGTCTCCTACATGCCGTCGGTGGGGGCCAACTTCCACACCTCCACCTGGACGATGGCCGATGTGCGGAGCACCTTCGGTACACCGGGCAAGTCCTACACCCGCAGCTGGTTCGCCGGTCCGACGCGCCTGTCACCGTACGAATTCGGGCCGTGTGTCTTCTGCCGCGCCGACGTCTGGCAGAAGCTGCCCGGCGGCAGCGGTGCCGACAACGAGCCCACCCACACCCTGCGGGGCCTGACCAACACCTGGAGCTTCTACCTCAACGGGCAGCCGATCACCGGCTTCGGCCAGCTGGTGCCGGAGAAGGCGGACTACCGGTACGTGCTCGACCAGAAGCTGGCCACCGACATCCCGGGCGTCAACCTGGGCCGCCAGATGCGCACCGAGTGGAACTTCAGCCAGGCGGCACCGACCACCATGGCCGTCAAGGACTGCGACACGGCGTTCATCCCCACGCCCAAGGTCTGCGAGCCCATGCCCGTGGTCCTGCTCGACTACGACCTGCCGCTGAACGAGCTCAACCAGGCGCGGGCCGGCCTGCCGTTCACCTTCACCGTGGACGGCGCCAGGGCCAAGGGCTGGACCGGCTCCACCGCGATGGCCGGCGCCAAGGTGTCGGTGTCGTACGACGACGGAGCCACCTGGAAGTCCGCCAAGGTGCTGCGCAAGGACAGCAACTCCTTCCAGGCTCTGCTCTGGCACCCCAAGCTCGCCGACACCAACGGCTACGTGACGCTCAAGACCGAGGCCTGGGATGCGGCAGGCAGTCGCACCGTCCAGACCCTCACCCGGGCGTACGCCCTCAAGTGAGGCGGCGCTGAGTAACGCGCGGGCAGAGTGCGTACCCCGCCGGGTGGTGACATCCGGCGGGGGATGCACCCTGCTTCGTCGCACTGCGCCGGCGCGGGTACCGGTCTTACCTGTGCTCCACCGGCTGACACCGCCGGTCCGGCGGCCCGGGTTCCGTCGGCCGACCTCAGACGGCGATGTTCGTAGGCCGTCCTCCCTCTGCGAGATCACCCCGCTTCATGCCCGGAGCAACGACCGGGGCACGAGGCGGTCGCCTGATCGGACGGACAAGTCCCAGGGGGCGTGCCTCGGGTGTCGCCGTCGAGTTCGTCTTCGGGCTCGTTCCTGCCGTCGGACTCCTCCTCGCGGTCGGCGGCCCGGTAGTGGTACGCGTCCGCCCACCAGTCGTCGTCCATCCATTCGTCGTCCTCGATCCATGCCAAGTGGTGGTCACCCGCACCTGTCTTGGGGATGCGGATGACGCGGCGGGCCCCCTGGGGGCGCCCCGGCCACCCCCCAAGGGCAGGGGCCCCTCGCCGCTGCGCGAGCCCCCACCCGGGCGGTCACTTCACCGAACCCGCCATCACCCCCTGCACGAAGTGACGCTGGAAGGCGAAGAAGACCACCACCGGCACGATCAGGGAGAGGAAGGCGCCCGGCGCCAGGACGTCGATGTTGCTGCCGAACTGCCGCACCTGCGACTGCAGTTCCACCGTCAGCGGCTGCGAGGAGCTGTCGGCGAAGAGCAGTGCCACCAGCATGTCGTTCCACACCCAGAGGAACTGGAAGATCGCCAGGCTGGCGATCGCCGGGCGGCCCACCGGCAGCACCAGCTGGGTGAAGATCCGCCACTCGCCGCCCCCGTCCATCCGCGCCGCCTCCAGCATCTCGCGCGGGATGTCGGCGAAGTAGTTGCGCAGCAGGAACACGGCGAAAGGCAGCCCGTAGGCGACGTGGAAGAGCACCACGCCCGGGATCGTGCCGAACAGCCCCAGCTGCCCGAACAGCTTCGCCACCGGCAGCAGACCCACCTGCACCGGCACCACGAGCAGCGCCACCACGCCCAGGAAGATCCAGTCCCGGCCGGGGAACTCCAGCCAGGCGAAGGCGTATCCGGCGAGCGCCGCGACCACGACGACAAGGACGGTCGTCGGCACCGAGATCAGCACCGTGCTCCAGAAGGCGCGGGTGATGCCCGCATTGCCCAGCAGGGCGGTGTAGTTGTCCAGAGACAGCTGACCGGGGCCGGTCAGCGCGGTCCACCAGCCGCTCGCCGCGTTGTCGCTCGCCGAGCGCAGCGAGGACAGCAGCAGTCCGGCGACCGGGGTCACCCAGATCAGGCCGACCACGGCCAGGAACGCCTGAACCAGGCCGTTGCCCAGCCAGCGGCGCAGCCGGCCGCCAGGCATCGTCGCGGTCGTACTCATGACTGACTCCTGCGGAAGCGGCGGACGTTGAACACCATCGCGGGGATCACCAGCAGCAGGAGCAGAACACCGAGCGCGCTGCCGAGCCCCTGGTCGTTGCCGCCGCCGAAGGACACCAGCCACATCTGGGTGGCCAGCACGGTGGCGTCCTCCTGCACGGGCCCCGGCGCGATGATGTAGATCAGGTCGAAGACCTTCATCACATTGATCACCAGCGTCACGAAGACGACGGTCAGCACGGGTGCAAGCAGCGGTACGGTGATCCGGCGGAAGACCTGCCACTCGTTCGCTCCGTCCATCCGCGCCGCCTCCAGCGCGTCGCGCGGCAGGGACGACAGTCCGGCGCCGATGAGCACCATCGCGAAGCCCGTCCAGATCCACAGGTACGCGCCGATGATGGCCGGCGTGACCAGGGCGGGGCCGAGCCAGGAGACACCTTCATACGGCGGCGCGAAGTTCTCCGCGGGCAGCCGGACCGAATAGGTGCCCGCCGCGAGGGCGGTGAAGCGGAACGACCCGTCGGCCGCCGTGGTCGCGGTGGCGACCGTCTTCCCGTCGCGCACCGCCTCCACCGTCATGCCGGGCAGTCCCCGCTCCGCGGCGTCGATCGCGCCGGGCCGCCCCCCGCCACCGGGCGTGAAGTCCAGGTACACCGCGCCGGTCACGTCCTTCGGACCGGCCTTGCCGACGGCGGCCGGCTTCGCGTCGGCGGGCAGTTCCTTGGGCGGTACTCCGACGAGGCCGAGGGCGACGCTCTGTCCCGGGGACACCGCGTCGGCCGTCCCGTACGAGCCGTCAGGTCGCTTGTCGAGCCCCTGGCCCTCGCGGGACCGGGCCGTCGGGTACGACGAGGAGTCCTGGAACACATCGTGCACGCCGACCGCGGCCGCGTTCAGAACGCCCTTGTCCGGGTCCTCCTCGTACGCGAGGCGGAAGATGATGCCCGCCGCCAGGAAGGACACGGCCATCGGCATGAACAGCAGCAGCTTGAACGCGGTCGCCCAGCGGACCTTCTCCACCAGCACCGCGAGGATCAGCCCCAGCCCGGTCAGCAGCGTCGGCGCGACGACGACCCAGATGGCGCTGTTGCGGATGGCGGTCAGGGTGGCCGGGTCGCGGAAGATCTCCGCATAGTTGTCCCCGCCGACGAACCGTGAGCCGGCCGCGTCGAAGAAGCTGCGGCCCACGGAGAACAGCACCGGGTAGACGACCAGCGCGCCGAGCAGCAGCAGCGTCGGCAGCACGAACGCCACGGCGATGATCCGCCGGCGCCGCCGGGCCCGGTCTCGCGGGCCGTTGTCCCGCCGGCCGCCCTTTGAGGAGTCGACCCGGGGTGGTGGGGGAGCGGTGACTGTGGTCATGACGGCCGCCTCAGCTCTTGTACGCCTTGGCCGCCGCGCCTTCCAGCGCCGCGGCGGTGGCGGCCGGGTTCGACGGGTCGCGCAGGAAGTCCTGGAGGATCTTCCACTCGCCCACGCCCTTGGTGCCCCCGAATGCCGCCGGAGCCTGGTCCGACATGTCGAAGCGCACCGAATCCCCGGCGTCTATCAGCGACTTGGCCGTTTCGCGGAGCGTGTCGTCGCCGTAGGAGGCGAGGTCGAGCTTCTTGTTCGGCGACAGGAAGCCGCCCGCCTCGGCCCACACGGCCGCGGCCTCCGGCGTCGCGAGGTACTCCAGGAACGCCGTCGCGGCCTCCTGGTTCTTGCCGTCCTTCAGGACGACGGCCGCGTCACCGCCGCTGACGACCGGCGCCTTGCCGCCCGCGACCGCCGGGAAGGGGAAGAAGGTGGCATCCTCGCCGATCTTCTTGCCGAACTGGTCCTTGGCGATGCCGGCGACGAAGTCGCCTTCGTACACCATCCCGGCCTCGGGCTTCGGGCCGAAGACCTTCTCGACGGAGCCGGGGAAGTCGGTGCCCAGTGCGCCCTTCTGGCCGCCCGCGATCAGTTTCTTGTCGGAGAAGAGCGCGCCGAGGGTGGTCAGCGCCTTCACGACGGTCGGGTCCGTCCACGCCATCTCGTGCTTGGCGAGCTGGTCGTACTTCTCGGGGCCGGCCTGGGAGAGGTATATGTTCTCGAACCAGTCCGTGAGCGTCCAGCCGTCCTCACCGGCGACCGCGAAGGCCGGCAAGCCGGAGTCGGAGACCGCCTGCCCGCTCCTGAGCATGTCCTCGTACGTCTTCGGCGGCTTCACGCCGGCCTGGTCGAACGCCTCCGGGCTGTACCAGACGGTCGACTTGTGGGCGGCCTTGAAGTACAGGCCGTACAAGGTGCCGTCGACGGAGCCGTAGTTCTTCCACACGGGAGCGTAGTTGGCGTCGACGGACTTCTTCGTGGTCTCGGACAGCGGCTTGAGCCACTTCTGCCGGGCGAACTGCTGGAGCACGCCTACCTGCGGGACCATCACGACGTCGGGGGCGTTGCCGCCCTCGATCTTGCTGCCGATGACGGTGGAGACGTTGTCACCGGTGGACACGAACTGGGTCTTGGCACCTGTCTGCTCGGTGAAGGCGTCCAGCACCTTCTGGAAGTTCTTCTGCTCGGCGCCCGACCAGACACCGGCCACGTTCAGGGTCTGGCCGGACAGCTCCTTGCTGCCGCCGCCGGCGCTCACGGGGCCGCCGCCGCACGCGGTGGCGCCGAGCGCCAGGGTGAGTGCGGAGCAGCAGGCCATCGTCATTCGTCGCATGGTCATCGCAGTCCCTCCAGGGTGGTGTCGTCACTGATCCACCAGGCGGCGGTGGATCCGGGCAGTGCGCCGGTCGGGCACGGTCCGCTGGCCAGCAGCGGGGCGCCGGAGACCGGGGCGGGCACCGGAGCGGTGCCGAAATTGACGGCGCAGACGAGCCCGTCGCCGCGCAGGAAGGCCAGCACGCCGGGCGGCGCGTCCAGCCAGCGCAAGGTGCCCTCGCCCAGCTGTGGCAGTCCGTGCCGTAGCTGCAGGCCCTCGCGGTACAGGTGCCAGAACGAGCGGGTGTCGGCCAGCGCACGGTCGGTGGCGTGCTCGGCGAACCAGCCGGGCTGCGGCAGCCACGGCTTGGCGCTCTCCGCCCCGGTGCTGAAGCCGAACGGCGAGGCGTGCCCCGACCACGGCAGCGGAACGCGGCAGCCGTCGCGGATCCGGGCCCGGCTGCCGGTGCGCCGGAATATCGGGTCGGTGAGCACCTCGTCCGGCAGGTCCACGACCTCTGGCAGGCCCAGTTCCTCGCCCTGGTAGATGTACGCGGCGCCGGGCAGGGCGAGCATCAGCAGGGCGGCGGCGCGCGCCCGGGCGGCGCCGAGCCCGCTGCCTTCGGTGCCGGACTCGCCGTACCGGGTCACCGTGCGCACCTGGTCGTGGTTGTTGAGCACCCAGGTGACGGTGGAGCCGGTGCCCGCGATGTCGCGCATCGCCTCGTCGATCACCTTGCGGAAGGTGTCGGAGTCCCAGGGCGCGCCCAGCAGGTCGAAGAAGAAGGCCTGGTGCAGCTCGTCGGGGCGGACGTACTGGGCGTGCTCGCGGGCGGTCGGCACCGACACCTCGCCGACCAGCAGCCGCTCGCGCCCGTCCAGGGCCGTGTACTCCTCGCACACCGACCGCCAGTGGCGCCAGACGTCGTGCACCTCGGGCTGGTTCCAGGCGAGCGGGTTGACCGAGTCGCGGGTGCGGGCGTCGGCCTCCGGGTCGGGGGAGTCCGGCAGGTCGGGGTGCTTGAACAGTCCGGCGGCCACGTCGATGCGGAAGCCGTCGACGCCCCGGTCCAGCCAGAAGCGCAGGGCGTGGTCGAAGTGGGCGCCGACCTCGGGGTTGCGCCAGTTCAGGTCCGGCTGCTCGGGGGTGAACATGTGCAGGTACCACTGGCCGGGGGTGCCGTCGGGCTCGGTGACCCGGCTCCAGGCCGGGCCGCCGAACATGGCGTGCCAGTTGTTGGGCGGCACGTCGCCGTCGGGGCCGCGGCCCTCGGCGAAGTGGAAGCGGGCGCGGGCCTGGCTGCCGGGGCCGGCCGTCAGTGCCTCGCGGAACAAGGCGTGCTCGCTGGAGCAGTGGTTGGGGACGATGTCCAGCAGCACCTTGATGCCCAGTCGGTGGGCATCGGCGACCAGCAGGCCGAATTCGGCGAGGTCACCGAAGACGGGGTCCACGTCGCAGTAGTCGGCGACGTCGTACCCATGGTCGTGCTGCGGCGACGGGTAGAAGGGGCTCAGCCAGATGCCGTCGACCCCGAGCTTCTTCAGATACGGCAGGCCGGCCCGGACACCGGCGAGGTCGCCGATCCCGTCGCCGGTGCTGTCCAGGAAGCTGCGGACGTACACCTGGTAGATCACCGCGTCGCGCCACCAGTGACGGTGGCTTGGGGCTGTGTGCATCACCCGTTGACCTGTGTTTCTGCGTGAAGGGGTGCTCGCCACCCAGAGCGGGTAGCGGTTATGTATACATGTTAAGTACGCGTGACGAGAGGGTGTCAACGAAGCTGCCGAAGTTCGGTGCTGGTTGGGGTTGAACGTCCCGGTTTGCCCAGGCGCTCAGGGCGCGTCAGTCCACATGCTGATACCTAACAGATAAGTAGGTTCCGTGGAGGTGAACGTGCGATGAGAGAGGAGTCAGCGACGACGGGCGATGGCCGCGAGCTCGCCCGCGAGCCGGCGCACCGCCGCCTCGGGCGTCTGGTGCTGCGCCATCGCGTCATGCGCCACGGCCTGCACGGCGAGGCTCACCTGCTCGTAGTGCGGGCTCTTGGGGCGCGGCGCGGCCGAGAGCACACTCGCCCGCAGTGCGGGCAGATACGGGAAGCGCGTCACCAGCGCCGGGTCCTCGTACAACGCGGCCCGCACCGGTGGCAGGGCGCCCTCGCTCAGGACGCGGCGCTGCACCTGCTCGCTCGTGAGGTACGCGATCAGGTCGCGCGCCGACTCGGGGTGTCGGGCATGGCTGCTCACGGCCAGATTGGAGCCGCCCAGCACACTCGCGCCCGGCCCCCCGGGGCCCGGCAGCGGCACAGCGCCGAACTTCCCCGCGACTCTCGACTGCGCGCCGGAGGCGCCGGCGTACGCGTAAGGCCAGTTGCGCAGGAAGAGGAGCCGGCCGTCCTGGAACGCCTGCCGGGACTCCTCCTCCTTGTACGTCAGGGCTTCCTTCGGTATCCAGCCGTCCCGCACACCACTGGCGAGGAACCCCAGCCCTTCGCGGGCGGCCGCCGAGTCGACCGTGACCCGCTCGCCCTCGTCGCCGAGGACCGTCCCGCCCGCCGAGTACACCGCCTCGGCGGCGTTGACCGTCAGCCCCTCGTACGGCAGAAACTGGCCCGCGTACCCATCCAGACCGTGCTTCGGGGCGATGGTGCGGGCCTGCCGCTCCAGCTCCGCCCACGTCCGCGGCGGGCGCTGTCCCTCGCGGTCGAGCACGTCCTTGCGGTAGAAGAGCATCCCGGCGTTCGTCACATACGGGACGGCGTACAGCCGCCCGTCGTACGTCGCGGTGTCCACGACCGGCGGCAGAAAGCTCTCCAGCGGGAACCGCCCGCGCTCCAGCGGCGCGATCCACCCCGCCGCGGCGAACTCCGACGTCCACGCCACATCGATGTTGAGCAGATCGAACCTGCCCTCGCCCGACCTCAGATCCGTGATCATCTGAGCCCGGGTCTCGTCGGCCGAATCCGGCAGCTCGACCAGGGTGACCTTCTCGGCCGGATGCGCGCGGTTCCAGCCGTCCAGGACCGAGCCGAGGTAGCCCGTGAGATCACCGGCCGTGGCCAGCGTCATGGGGCCGCGTCCGCCCTCGCGCTCCGCGCTGCCCGACGGGGCGCCGGAGGCCATGTAACCGGTCAGTACGACCGCGAGAGCCAGGAAGCCCCTACCCGCGGCCCGTATCCACCGCATAGGTTCCTCCCAGAGCACCGCGCCGTACACCTTCGTCCGGCGACAGGGCATGTATACCCGTTAGGCATGGGCGATACTAGAGCCCACAACACACCGGGAGCACGCCAAGGGAGGACAGCACGGGTGCGCCTTCCCCTTCTCGCCCTCCTGGCCAGGGGCCCCGCCCACGGCTACGAACTCAAGCAGGACCTTGAGCAACTGCTGGGCTCCGCGTACCCTCCCACCAACGTCGGCCAGATCTACGTCACGCTCGGCCGGCTGGAGAAGTCCGGGCTGATCGAGGGCGAGGAGATCGCCCAGGAGAGCCGCCCCAACAAGAAGATCTACCGCCTCACCGACGCCGGGCAGGAAGCACTGCGCGCCTGGTTCGACGAGACGGCGGACGAGCCGCGGGTACGGGACGAGTTCTTCATGAAGCTCGCCCTCGCCCCGCGCACGGGTCTTGCCGACCAGATCGCCCTCATCAACAAGCAGCGACGCGAGTACCTCACGACCATGCGCAACCTGTCCAAGCTGGCCGCCGCCGAGAACCGGGACAACCGCATAGCCCACCTGCTGATCGAAGGCGCCATGCTGCACCTCCAGGCCGACCTCGACTGGCTGGAGCGCTGCCAGGAGGAGCTGGAGGAGCTGCAATGACGGACTCCGCCGCACCCGTGCCACTGCTGCACGCGGAGCGCATCGTCAAGACCCACCACAGTGAGGGCGCGCCCGCCCACGCCGTCCGCGGCGTCGACCTGACCGTGCGACGCGGCGAGTTCGTCGCCGTCACCGGCCCCTCCGGCGCCGGCAAGTCCACCCTGCTGCATCTGCTCGGCGGTCTCCAGCGTCCCGACAGCGGCTCGCTCCGGCTCGACGGCGAGAGCACCGACGGCTGGACCGAGGCCCGCTGGGCGGTGGAGCGGCGCCGTCGCATCGGCATCGTCTTCCAGTTCTTCAACCTCGTCTCGAACCTCACCGTCGCCGACAACGTCGAACTGCCCGCCCTGCTGGCGGGCACCTCCGCCAAACAGGCCCGCGCCGAACGCGAGAAGCTCCTCGCCGAGCTGGGCCTCGAGAGCAAGGCCCGCAGCATGCCCGGCGAGCTGTCCGGCGGCGAACAGCAGCGCGTCGCCCTCGCCCGCGCCCTGGTCAACCAGCCGCGGCTGCTCCTCGCCGACGAACCGGCCGGCAGTCTCGACAGCAAGGGCACCCGCGAGGTGATGCGGCAGCTCGCCCGCTTCCACCAACGCGGCCAGACCATCGTGCTCGTCACCCACGACGCGCGGCTCGCCAGCGCCGCGGACCGGGTGATCAGCTTCTTCGACGGTCGGATAGCCGACGACGTCGAACTGGGCGGCACGCCGCCGCGCGGCACCGGCCTCGCCGGCGTACTGGAACTGAAGGACTGACCCGTGCGGGCCATGCTGCGCTGGGCGCACGCCGATCTGCGCACCCACCGAGGCGAGGCGCTGTTCATGGTCGCCGCCACCGCCGGGATCGTCGCTTCCCTGCTGCTGGCCACGGCGCTCTTCGGCTACGCCACCAACCCCTGGCAGCGGGTCTTCACCCAGTCGCGCGGCGCTCACGTGTGGATCCACACCGGCCCCGCCGCCGACACCGGCTCCCTCGCCGCACTGGACGGCGTCGAGCAGCTCGCCGGCCCCTCCCGCACCGCGTCCGACACCGTCGCCTCCCGGGGCGCCCGCGCCGGCGTGGAACTGCGCGCCACCGGCACAGAGCCCCCGGGCACCGGCCGGCCCGTGCTGACGTCGGGCCGCTGGCTCGACGACGCCGTCCCCGACGGCGTCGTCCTGGAATCCGGCCTCGCCCGTGCCCTGTGGGCCGAACCGGGCGACCGCCTGACCCTGCCGAACGGCCGCACCCTGACCGTCCTCGGCGTCGCCGACAGCGCGGAGCCCCGCTACCGCCCCGGTGAGCGCCCCGGCACCGTCTGGGCCCTGCCGCGCGCGGTGCCGGACGAACGCGGCGGCGGCCAGGTCGTCGGACTGCGCCTCACCGACCCGGACGACACCGACTACGCCGTCCAGCGCGCCGTCACCACGCTCGGCGCCGGCGCCGTCACCGACGTCTCCACCTGGCAGCAGGCCCGCGCCGAGGCGCAAGGCGACACCAAGCTGCTCGGTCAGGTCCTCGGGCTCTTCGGACTCGGCGCGCTGATCGCCGCCGCCCTCGCGGTGTTCGGCGCCATCAGCACCCGGGTGCGCGGCCACCTGCGGGACATCTCCGTCCTCAAGGCCATCGGCTTCACACCCGGCCAGGTCGTACGCGTCTTCCTCGTCCAGCACCTCGCCTTCGCCGTGCTCGGGGCGACCCTCGCCACGGCGGCCGTCAGGACGCTCGGCAACCGCCTGCCCGGCCGGCTCGGCGACGCCGTCGGCGTCTGGCAGGGGCTCGAGGGCCACACGGCGGCGCTGCTCGCGGTGCCCGTCGCGGCGGTGCTGTTCATAGGTGCGGCCACCTGCCTCGCGGCGTGGCGGGCCGGACGCGTGGAGCCCGTACCCGTCGTCCCCGCCGCCGCGGCACCGGGCTGGGGGTCTGCCCGGACGACGTCCGGCGGAGGACTGTCCCGCGCCGCCCGAGGCGCGCTCGGACTGCGCATGTCGCCCACCCTGGTCCTCGGCTGGCACCGGGCATTCGGCCGAGGCCGGCGCGCCCCGGCCACCATCGTCCGCCTCGCCCTGCCGCTGCTGCTGATCACCGTGGCGCTCAGCGCCTGGTCCACCATCGAACGCTTCGACAGCCGCCCCGAGCAGCTCGGCCACGCCGCCGCGCTCACCGCCCGCCCCGACGCGACGCTCAACGACCGCGAGGCCGCCGCGCTGCTGGAGGCCAACGACAAGATCACCGTGGCCCACCCCGGCCTGGAGGTCGCCGCACTGGTCCCCGGCCAGACCGGCACCATCGCGCTGCGCGGTCTCGGCACCCGCGACGAGCCCTACCCGTACACGATCGCCGAGGGCCGCCCCACCCACGGCCCCGACGAGGCCGTCGCCGGCCAGGGCCTGCTCGACCTGCTGGACGTACGCGTCGGCGACTGGGTCCGCGTCACGGTCGGCGGCCACCCGCAGGTACTGCACCTCGTCGGCCGCAGCATCGAACCGGAGAACGGCGGCAGGGTCATCTCCACCTCGCTCGACACCCTGCGCGAGAACGACCCCGCCCTGACCCCCACCCTCTACCAGCTCCGTCTTGAGCCCGGCGCCGACCCGCGCGCCGTCCGCGCCGAACTCGCCGACGCCTCCGGGGGTCACCTCGACATCCACGAGGTCACCACCCCCGCCGACCGGCTCTCCGCCCTGCGCGGCGTCGTCGTCGGCCTGATCACCGTCCTCGCCCTGATCGGCCTGACCGAACTGTCCACGGCGATCGGCGGCAGCATCCGCGACGGTGAACGCGACCTGCTGGCCCTGAAGGCCATCGGCCTCTCCCCGCGCCAGATCACCGCCATCACCGTGACGGCCATCGGCTGCACAGCGCTCGCCGCCAACCTCGCCGCGACGGCCCTCGGCGTTCCCATCGCCCACTGGCTGATCGACCACGAGGCCCACACCACAGGCATCGGCTCCGGCATCGCCCAGGCCCCGCCCGCCGGGTACCTCGCGGCCATGAGCGCCACCGCCGTCCTCGGCGCGATCGCCCTGACGGCCCTCCCCGCGTCCCGTGCGGCCCGCCGCCGCCTCGCGGACACCCTGAGCGCGGTCAGCTGACGTCCTGCGGTGCGCGGCGGCCCGGGCCGCCCCGGACGGCGCCGCCGCGCGCGTACGCCGCAACCGCGCGCTCAGCCGGCGGCGGCGCCGAACCACTTCGGCAGCAGACCGAGGAGATCCTCCTGGTCTTCACCGACCCACGCCACGTGGCCGTCCGGCCGCAACAGCGCCGCGGGTACGTCCAGTTCCTCGCTGAAGTCGACGACGTGGTCGACCCGATCCGCCCAGCCCTCGACCGAAAGCCGGCCGGTCTGGTCGAGCAGCAGTCCGCGGCCGCCGTGCATCAGCTCGTAGAGGCGACCCCGCTTCAGCCCGATGTCCCGCAGCCGCCGGCCGAGCAGTTCGTGGCCCTCGCCGAGGTCGTAGCGGACCCCGACCGCGGTGATCGTCTCGGTCACGTACCGGTTCACCTCCTCGAAGTCCAACAGCTCCGAGAACAACTCCCGCAGCGCCTTTGCACCCGGTTCGGCCCCCAGCAGCACGCCCTGCGCGAGGGTGCTGGTCAACACGCGGGCGCCCTCCGGGTGCCGTTCGGCGTGGTAGCTGTCAAGGAGACCTTCCGGCGCCCAGCCGGCGACCTCGGCGGCCAGCTTCCAGCCGAGGTTGAACGCGTCCTGGACGCCGAGGTTGAGCCCCTGCCCGGCGGTCGGCGGGTGGATGTGCGCCGCGTCGCCGGCAAGCAGCACGCGTCCGACACGGTAGCGCTCGGCCTGCCGGCTGGCGTCACCGACCCGGGAGATCCAGCGCGGGGAGTGCACACCGAAGTCGGTGCCGGCGAACACCCGCAGCCGCTCCTTGAACTCCTCGAACGTCGGCGCGGTCGTCCGGTCCTCGGCCGGCCCTTCGGCGGGCACGATGATGCGGAACACCCCTTCCCCCATGGGAACGGCGCCGAACCGGACGTGGGTCTTGCGGATCTCGGCGGTCACGGCGGCCAGCGTTGCCGGTTCCGCGGTCACCTCGACATCGCCCAACAACGTCTCGGCCTTGGCGGGTTCGCCGGGGAAGCCGACACCGAGCAGCTTGCGCACCGTACTGCGGCCGCCGTCGCAGCCGACGAGGTAGCGCGAGCGCAGCTGTGTGCCGTCCGCCAGCTCGACGGTCACCCCGTCCTCATCCTGGCTCATCCCGAACAGTTCGCAGCCGCGCCGGATCTCGGCACCGAGTTCGACGGCGCGCTCCGTGAGGAGCCGCTCGGTGACCGTCTGCTGGATGGCGAGGCCGTACGGATGCGCGGTGTCCACCCCGTCCGGCCACGGCTTGATGATGGCGGCGAAGAATCCGCCGGCCTGGAACCGCTCGCCGACCGAGAGGAACCGGTCGAGCAGGCCGCGCTGGTCCATCACCTCGACGCTCCGCACGTGCAGACCGCGCGCCCGGGACTGCCCGGTCGGCTCCGTCAACTTCTCCAGCACGACCACGTGCACACCGTGCAGCCGCAACTCGGCGGCCAGCATCAACCCGGTCGGTCCACCGCCGGTGACAATGACATCGATCATCGCAGATCCCCGTTATCGCAGGTCATAGCTTCGTTCGTTGATTCCGTCGTACTACCCGGTGCCGCAAGTCCCTCGGCGGTGCGGCCCGGCGCCGGGCACTGTTCCCGGCTCGACGATCCGGTGTGGCTCACTCGGACATCGGCCGCCGCTCCCGGCCGACCATGTCGAGCAGGAGTTTCGCGGCCATCGTCGCTCCGTCGGTGCGGATCGTGCCGGCCAAGGTGGTCGCTCGTTCACGCGTCTCGGGGGCAAGTGCCGCCTCGAGCGCGGCCGACAGCGACTCGACGGTCGGGGTGGGACCGTCGTGGGCCGCGCCGATGCCCAGGTCGGCCACCCGGCCGGCCCAGTACGGCTGGTCCGCCATCTGGGGTACGACCACCTGAGGCGCGCCGGCCCGGGCGGCGGTCGTCGTCGTGCCCGCGCCCCCGTGGTGCACGACGGCGGCCACCCGGCAGAACAGCGCCTGGTGGTTGACCTCGCCGACGACGAAACAGTCGTCCTGGTCGTCGGTCAGTGCCAGGTCGGCCCAGCCACGGGAGAGGACAGCGCGGCGGCCCTGCGCGCGGATCGCCTCGATGGCCACCCGGGTGACGTTCTGCGAGTCACGCATGGGCATGCTGCCGAAGCCCACGTACACCGGCGATGTGCCGACGTCCAGGAACGCCTCCAGCTCGGCCGGGAGCGGGCGTTCGTCCGGCCGGATCCACGCGCCGGTCTGCACCACGCCGAGGTCCGATGGCTCCAGCCATGGGCCCAGGGTCGGGTCCGTGGCCAGCCACGGCTGGTCGGTGAAGACGTGGTCGCGGACGCTGTCCACCGATGGCAGGTCGACCGACGCCCGGTGGGTGTTGATCGCCTCGCCGAACAGCGCGTTCATGTCCTCGGTGTTCAGGTCCCACAGCACCCGGTTGTCGGTCACCTCCGGGGGCAGCGGCCGGGTCCACGTGAGCGGAGGGTGGTGCGGCGACGGCAGGTACGTCGGGAAGTAGGCCACGAACACATAGGGAATGCCCAGCTTCTCTGCCACTGCCCGCGCGGCGGCCGAGGCCGGGATCAAGCCCGTCGCCACCACCGCATCGAAACCGTCGGCCACCGCGGAGACCGCCTCGTACGTGGCGTCGAACATCTGGGCCGCACGCTGGGGCAGGCCGACCGCCGGCATCGGCTTCGCTCCGGTCACCGCCTTGGTCGTCACCTCACGCACGGACTGGCCGAGCGGCACGAGCCGGAGGCCGAAACCGTCAAGCAGCTCCGCGAAGTCCGGCGGCGCGCACATCTGCACCTCCGCGCCGAGTGCACGCAGTTGCACCGCGAATCCCACCATCGGTTCGATGTCCCCGCGCGATCCGTACGTCACCAACAACACACGCACTTCGTGACTCACTTCGTAGATCCGTGCCTCGGCCGGCGATGGTTCGGCATATGAGCTACCGAGCCCAGGGCAGTTCACGGGTGCCCTCGGTGCCGGGGACGGAGGCGACACCGTCGCAACGCATCGAGACGTGGGCCTCGGCCGGTTCCGGGGCGTGGACCTGGCGGACCAGGTTCGGCGGCAGGATCAGGGTCTGGCCGGCCGAGACCTTCTCGCTCCGGCCGTCGCAGGTCACCTCCAGGGCGCCCGCGGTGACCGTCCAAACCTGTTCACGGTCGATGGAGTGCTCGGGACCCGTCGCCCCGGTCTCCATCGCGACTGTCCACGTGCTGAGTTCGGCGCTGCCGCGGCTGGGAGCGGCCAGGCGGGCCATGGTGGCGTTCGGGGAGACGGTGACGTCCTCGGCCGCGGAGGTGATCACATGCATGGCGGTGCCCTCGTTCCGGTCCGCGGATCGGTCGGCCGCGGCCCATTCGACGAGCTGGATGACGATCCCGTTGGGGTCGGTCATCTGGAACAGCCGTTCGCCCCAGGGCTCTTCACGGAGCGGCATGGTGATGGGGGCGCCCGCCGCACGCAGCCTGGCCTCCTCGCCATCGAGGTCGGTGACCGTGAGCGCGAGGATCAGGCCGCCCGCCTCCCGGTCCCGCTGTTCGGCGGGGAGGACTTCGGTGCCCTTGCGGAGCAGGACGACGTCGACGGCGGCGTCCTCGCGGGTCAGGGAGGCGAAGCCGTCCTGGGCCATGGCCACTTCGTAGCCGAGGTGGGTGCAGAGGAAGTCACGGGAGGCGTCCACGTCGGCGACGGTGAGAGAGAGGGTGGAGGTGGAGACGTTCACGGCAGCTCCTTGGAAGGTATGCGATGGGCCGGGCGGGCGGGAGGCGTCAGCAGATGCCTCAGCTCCGGTCGTCCGCCGATGGCCGCACCTTTGAGAAGGTGGTGATGGTCAGGCCGGAGTCGAAGGTTCGCGTGGTGGCCGGGGCGAAGTTCGTCGGGGTGAAGGGGCCGTCGAACAGGGGGATGCCGGACCCGATGACGATGGGGTGCCGCTTGATGATCAGTTCGTCGATCTCGTCGCGCAGGGCGGCCGCCAGCTTGCCACCTCCGCACAGCCAGATGTCCATGCCGTCCTGCTCCTTGAGCTTGCGGACGAGCGCGACCGGGTCGTCGACGACGGTCACCGCCGGATCGGGGCTGATGAGCGTGCGGGAGACGACGTACTGCTTCAGGTGGGCGTACGGGCTGGTCCACCCCAGTTTCAGGCCCGGGTCGTAGGTCGCGCGGCCCATGATGACCGTGTCGAACCGCTGGGCGGCCCGGTCGGCGATGCCCAGCGGCTCGCGTGCGGGCGTCGGCATGGTCTCGGGGGAGTCGGCCAGGATCGCCGCGAATCCCTCACCACCGACGGGGAAGAAGTCGTACTGATCGTCGGGACCGGCGATGTAGCCGTCGAGGGTGGCGGCGATGTAATAGGTCAGCTTGCGCATGTGGGTGCTTGTGTCCTTGGGTACGGATCAGGCAGTGGGCAGGTCGAGTGGGGATTCGCGGGTGCGCCGGTGGGAACGGAACTGCTCTCAACCACCACGCGCATGGTGCATGACTGTTCCCCCAGGGCTGATGCAACTCGAACGAATCGCCCTGGCTTGCGGGTCGAGATCTCTGGAGCAACACCCACCCACTCCGTGGGGTCGTCTCCGGTGATCTTCAATCTATGGTCACGTGACGCACGGCGGTGTGCACGACGTGCAGGCACGTTCGACAGTGCGTGCACCTACGTGTGCAGGGCATTCGAGCGGTACTCGGTGGGGGTGATGCCGTACGCCTCGCGGAAGGCGCGAGAGAAGGCCGTGGCGCTGGCGAACCCCCACCGTGCCGCGATGGCCTGGACAGGCCGGCTCCTCAGGTCTCGGCATGCCAGGTCGACGCGACAGCGTTCGATCCGCTCTCTGCGGATGGTTGCCGCGACGCTGTAGGGCTGCTCGCGGAACAGGTTGTAGAGCGTGCGCAGGGAGATGTTGTGCCGGTCCGCAATCGTCTGAGGCGTCAGGTCAGGGTCGCCGAGGTTGTGCTCGATGAATGTGTTGATGCGCTGCCGCATCACTTGTGCGCGGGCCTCGGCCGGCGCCTCGTCCAGCGCTCCCAACTGCTGGGCCAGGCAGGCGGTGGCCAGGTCGAGCGCCATGGATCCCAGGCGGTTGATCTCCTCGCTGCCGCAGTCCGGGCCGTTTCTGAGCAGCGAGCCGAGGAAGTCGGCGAGGATCGCCGTTGTTCCCCCGCTCGCGGGGATGCGCTGGGCGAGGAGGCGGTCCACCCTGTCCGACCGTAGCGGCAGGACGGTCCGGGGTATCTGCAGCACGACCGCCTCAACCTGCCCGCCGGCGCCGACCCCTTGGTTCTCCATCGGATGTGAAGTGTTGGTCAACACCAGATCCCCGGCGACGACCGACTCGTGGCCCCGCTGAGAAATCCTGAAGGCCCCGCGTGTGACCAGTGCGAGTTGGTACTGCTCGGGATCGCCCGTGCGGACGTGAGCCGAGGTCCGGCGCGACAGAACCGGTGAGAAGGCGAACGTCGACAATCGTGCGAGGCCGAGGTCCAGCTCCGTGATCTTTGCCCGGAAGTCGGTCGTATGCCGCGTGCTGAGACTGACAGGCATCAGGTCACTGGACACCGTCTCGCAGAACCACTCGAACCTGTCTCCACGCGATACAGCCGCCGCCGAGACATCCAACGATCCCACTTGGCCCCCCACCCCTGCACACCTTCTGCGTGGCATCGATTATCAGCCACGGTCGGCAGACACCCATGCAGGAGTACGGGCCTTCGGCGCGGGACCACTCGTGTGAGGCGTCCATGTCGTCGACGGCGAGGGAGAGCGTGGCGGTGGTGACGATCAGGGTGTCGTCCGCCAGATGGGGCACTTCGGTGGCGTCGTGGAACGCAGTGCGCCGCGATGCTCGCAGCTACTCGGTAGTTTCCTGATCAGGCGCCTTCGCGCGTGGATGCCCATGGGCGGCCCTTGTGACGGCCCGTTGATGACAGCCCCGAGGCGAGGAGAGCGGCATGTCCCGACCTATCACTGTGGGAGTGGACGGCTCCGAAGGAAGTGTGGCGGCATTGGACTGGGCCGCCGACGAGGCGGCACTGCGCGGTGATGGGCTGCGGCTGGTCTACGCCACGCGGTGGGCGCAGCACCAGCTGCAGGCGGTGAAGGTGTCGCATGAAGACCGCGCCGGCGAGGCTGAAGGTGTGCTTGCTGCGACCGAGCGGCGTATCCGGGGCAGGCGGTCGGACCTCGCCATGACCGCGGATGAGATCGAGGACGCCCCCACCAACGTGCTGCTGGCCGCTGCCTCGGAGGCGGAATTGCTGGTTGTGGGGTCGCACGGGCTTGGCAGCGTCCGCGGCTTCATCGTCGGTTCGGTGGGGCAGGAGGTCATCGCGGAGGCGACGCGTCCGGTGGTGCTGGTACGCCCCAGGTTTGGGGAGGACGAGTCCGGTGCCCCGGGTACGGGCGACCAGAAGGTGGTGCTCGGTCTGGATGTGAGCGAGGTGAAGGGTGAGGTCCTCGAGTTCGCGTTCGACTTCGCGGGGCGGCATGGCGTCCCGTTGCAGATCGTGAACTCCTGGCACCACCCGTTCCACCACAAGGTCGCGGCCGACGCCGACATGGCGTCGGCGCTTTCGAGCGCGGTACGCCCCTTCCGGGACAAGTTCCCGGCGGTGGAAGTCTCCGAGGTGTCGGCTCCCGGACGGGCCGCCGAGCACCTCGTAGAGGCCGCGTCGGACGCGAGCCTCGTGGTCGTCGGTCGGCGCAGGGCAGCCAAGGGCTCCCATATCGGATCGGTTACCCACGCCGTGATCCACCACGCCTCCTGTCCTGTCGCCGTCGTGCCGCACACGTGATGGAGCATGGCGCGGTGCTGTCCTTGCGGCGCTAGGGCGTCGGTCAGCGGCGGACCTCGCCGTCTGAGACTTCGAGAACGTCCAGGTCACACACAGCGAGGCGATCAGCGACATGAGGACGGAGTCGTGCGGGCCTCACACCCGCCCGTGTTGGCCGGCGGCGGTGCGCAGGTCCTCAGCCACGAGCCCATGGTCCGCGCCATGCACGGGGATTGGCGCCGAAGCCGCTGCGGAACCATCGCGAGAAGGCTCGCCACGGACGTGTTTCGCCTGCGTGATGCCTCAAGCGCGGCCATGCGGTCGACGCCATTCCCGGCGGTGCCGACTCCTCGCCGCCGACTGCTGCGGGCTCACGATGCTCGGCCTTCGGGAGGGTGGGGCACCCGCAGCTCACGCCTCGTTCCGCTTGGTGGATGCGGAAGCGGTCACGTCGCCGGAGGCGGGGATGCGCCGTCACTCCGGCCGAGCCGAACCTCTGCCGGTCCGAGCCGCACCTCCGCCGCTACGGCCCGCGCCTCTGCCGGTCCGAGCCGCACCTCCGCCGCTCCGAGCCGCACGTCGTCGTGGCGTCGGTGGCCGGGCAGTCTGCGGACCCGGCTGGTCGTCACCTTCGTCCTCGTCGCCTTGACCGGTTCCGCGACCGCGACCGCGCGCTCGCCTACCGGGAGGCCCGCACCGCCGTCCTGAAACGGGCGCAGGACTCCTTCCAGCAGAAGTTCCGCGACCGCGTCGGCGCCGTCACCCCCGACTTCGATCTGCCGCCGACGAAGGAGACGCTCACCGGCCTCACGACCCGCGTCTCCGAGGGACTCGACGGCGCACCTGTCGTGGTCACCCGCTACCGCGAGCTCACGGGCACGTCCGACGAGTTGGCCGACACCTCCCGGATCACCCCCGGGCTGAGCGACGCGGTCCGCACCCGGAGCGCCATGAGTTTCCAGCGGGTCACCCATCAGGGCACGCCTTACCTGGTCGTCGGCACACCCGTCACCTTTGCCGACGACGACCGCGCCTCGGGCCTTGAGGTCTTCGCCGTCATATCGCTCCGCCCCGAGCAGGACGACACGGCCGCCCTGCTGTCCGCGGTGCGCGACGGCGTGGTCCCGGTGGTGCTGCTCGCCGCCGTCCTCGCACCGCTCTGCGCGCGCACCGTGCTGCGCCCCGTACGCGACCCGAAGGGAGCCCGAGTGACGGTACGTCCCCCGGACGCGAGCTTCGCCGGCAGCCGTCGCGACGACCTCGTCAACGGCCAGCTCGTATGCACCCTCGCCCGAGCCCAATCCCTCATCCACCCGAGCATCCGTCCGGACGACGTGCAGGTCACACTCACCGGAAACGCGAAGCCCTCGGGGCCCTACCGGTGCTCGCAGTTCCTCACTCCAAAGCTCCGCCTCGCGTCGCCGCTCGTCCTCCACTCCTACGCCCGCTCCCGTCGGTTCGCCGCGATCCGGCCCCGCGGACCGCCGCCCCCCACGACCGACGATTCCCCACCCCGCTCGCCGCCCGCTCCCGCGACCGGCGAGGTATCTCGCGTGCTCCGTCCGTCAAGCCCAGTGAGAAGGCGCAGAAGGGGAAGCTTCCCGACTTCGCGGGCAAGGGGCGCTCCAGCACGCGCAGGAAGGGGCCCAGCACCTCGGGGTCTTCGGCCTCCGATGCCCTCGGCGCGGCCGCGACGAGGCGGCCTCCGAACCGACTTGCCGGGCGGCAGGGCCCAGAGCGCGACGTGACGTGCGGGAGGACCGCCGCGTCCGGGCCGGGCCCTTCAGACCCGCGCTCGTCGCCGAGCGGCCTGGCCGCTCGCGAGGAGCGCCTCCGTGATGAGGCGGACACCGCGGGCCAGGCGGCTCAGCTGCTCCAGTTCGACGGCGTACATCCTGATCGCGCTCTCGATCGTGGGGTCGGGCACGCCCAGCGTGGGCAGTTCCGCACGGCAGGTCTGCATCGCCACCCGCACGGCACGGATCTCGTGCTCGATCTGCAGCTGGGCGTGACGGGCCAGGAGAACGGGATGGCGCGTGAGGGTGGTGTAACCGCCGTACCGGGCCGGCAGGAGGTCTCGCAGCCAGCGTACGGCCGTGCTTTCCCAATCGCGGTTGCCAGGGGTCGTGACCGAGTACGGCCAGTCGGCGCTGACCGGAGGGCGGTGATGGGACATCGTTGTCGCCTTAGGAAGGGGCCTGTTCGGAGGGGTGTGGCCGACTCCGGCCCAGGGGTTGACCGGAGAGCCGCCGCGGAGGTACCCGCGCGCGGCGCGGAGTGCCCCGTTGGAACAACCCAAGAGGTCGATCGAGGAGGAGGGGTCGACCCGCGGGCGTCCTGTCCGAGCCCGGGGGCACCTGTAGTAAATGCATATACCGTCGAGTAAGCAAGCGAATGAAAAAATTCATGCGCTTCGAGAGGCGTGACGAGCCCGGACCAGGCGCCGCGGGATCGGCTGGTCCTCCAGAAAGCGGTCGCAATGATCCGACGCCTGCTCGTGCGTCGCCCGCCTCGCGCGACCGGAGCAGCGCATCGCAGGCGACGCTGCCGCCGAGGGGCACCAGCCCGACATCGGGGTGCATACGCCGCGTGACCGCATGTTCGGTGAGCCGGCACCCGGCAGCCTTCACTGGCCGCCCACGGATCCGCCCCGGGGTGGGGGCTGATAGCCTCCCGGTCCGCTCTGAACGAGTGCCGGATGCCGGAGGCGCCCCATCGGTCATGACCGATGGGGCGCGTTCCGGAGGTGGGCTGTTTCTCGGCGTCGATGTTCAGAGGCTGCGCCGGTACCGGTTGGCGATGGCGGAGATCCAGGTCATCGCGGTGATGACGCCGATGGCCAGGGTCAGGGTGCCGGCCTTGCCGCCGCTCATGGACCAGCCGTTGCCGAGCAGAAGGGCGGTGCCGGCGATGCGGGAGCCGATGGCGTACCGGCGGTTCCCGGCGCGGCTGAAGTGGCGGCCCAGGACGTAGCAGGCGGCGATCAGGGCGATGAAGGTGACCGAACCGGCGGCGAAGTGGGCGTAGCTCTGCCAGGTCAGGACGGCCGGCATTCCGTCCGGGGTGCCGAGGGGGAAGCCGTCGGCCGGGTCCATCACGAAGGCGCCTGCGGCAATCATGCCGATGCCGCTGGTCCGTACGAGTCGTGGCAGCCACGTGCCTCCGGGGGTGCCGTGCAAGGCGCGGCGCAGGCCGGTGGCTCCGGCGACGGTCAGAACGCCGGCGAGTACGAAGTTGGTGATCTGGATCCAGCCGAGGGGGCCGTTGCTCAGTGCGCTCAGCGGGTGGCGTGTGATGTCGAAGCCTTGGCGTGTGGCGGCCTGGGTCAGGGCGACGACTGCCCACAGAGGCTGGGCCACGACCGCGATGGCGAGGAGGGAGCGGGTGGCGGTCGAGGTGGTGGCGGTGGAGGCGGTGGGGATCTGGGCGGTGGCCATGGTGGGTGTCTCGCTTCTGCTCGTCGATTGCGGTTCTCGCCGACACGTCGATCTCGTGATGTGACAGGGAACGCCGCGCATTCCCTGTCACATCACGCCGTTCGACGCCTAGGCAGACGACAGACGAATGCAGGACGAGAGGAACGAAGACTCCATGCGCTACCTCATGACGACCAGGCCCTCCGAGACCGCCCCCGACGAGAAGCTGTACGTCGAGATGGGCAGGTTCATCGAGGAGCTGTCTGCGGCCGGTGTGCTGCTGGCCACGGGTGGCCTCGAGCCGGGCGGTGTCCTGGTGACCTCCGCCGGCGACGAGATCACGGTGACGGACGGGCCGTTCGCCGAGGCCAAGGAAGCGGTGGCCGGATTTGCCTTGATCGAGGTCCGTTCCAGGGAGGAGGCGATCGAGCTCGCCCGCCGCTTCCGCCGGATCGTCGGTGACGGCGAGAGCGTGGTCCAGCAGGTCTTCGGACCCTGAATCTCCGACTCCCCGGATCCCCCTGAACGTCGATGACCACCCGCCGCGGCTTGCTGGCGAGCCGTGGCGGGTGTTGTCATCGTGTCCGTGCAGGATGCTCACCGTACGGTCGATGCGGCTTGGAAGCTCGAATCGGCCAAGATCGTCGCCTCGCTCACCCGGATGGTGCGCGACGTCGGTCTGGCCGAGGAGTTGGCTCAGGACGCCCTCGTCGCCGCGCTCGAACAGTGGCCCGTCTCGGGAGTCCCGGACAACCCCGGCGCCTGGCTGACGACGACCGCCAAGCGCCGCGCCGTCGATCACATCCGGCGTTCCCAGCGCCTCGAGCGCAAACAGGAGCAACTCGCCCACGAGCTGGGACAGCAGCAGGAATGCGAGCCGCAGGATCCCGAGCGGGACGATGTCCTGCGGCTTGTGTTCATCTCCTGCCATCCCGTGCTGACGGCCGAGGCCCGCGCCGCACTGACACTCCGCCTGCTCGGCGGTCTGACGGCCGCAGAGATCGCACGGGCCTTCCTCGTCACGGAGACGGTGATCACCCAGCGCATCGCCGCCGCCAAGAGGACGCTGGCCGAGGAACGCGTGCCCTTCGAGTTGCCGGAAGGGCCCCAGCTGGCCGAGCGCCTTGCCTCGGTCCTCGAGGTCATCTACCTGATCTTCAACGAAGGGTATTCCGCGTCGTTCGGCGACGATCTGATGCGGCCCGGTCTCTGCCTGGAGGCCCTGCGGCTGGGCCGGCTGCTGGCCGAGCTGGCGCCGCAGGAGGCCGAGGTGCACGCGCTGGTCGCGCTGATGGAGGTTCAAGCGTCCCGCTCAGCCGCGCGGACCGGGCCCGCGGGCGAGCCCGTCCAACTGCACGAACAGAACCGGGGACGCTGGGACCAGCTGCTCATCCGCCGAGGCTTCACCGCGATGCTGCGGGCCAGGGAGGCCGGTGGCATGCCCGGCCCCTACACGCTGCAGGCGGCCATCGCCGTGTGCCACGCACAGGCACGGAGCGCCGAGGACACCGACTGGGCACAGATCGCGACGCTGTACGAGGCGCTGACCCGACTGCTGCCGACACCGATCGTGCGGCTGAACCGCGCCGTGGCTGTCGGGATGGCGCACGGACCACAGGCGGGGCTCGACCTGGTCGACTCCCTGATCGCCGATCCCGCGTTGCGTGACTACCACCTCCTCCCGAGCGTCAGGGGAGATCTGCTGGCCCGGTTGGACCGCCACGACGAGGCACGGCTGGAGTTCCACCGGGCGGCGTCCCTCGCGCGGAACGCCGCCGAACGCGCCTTTCTGGAACGGCGCGCGGCTGAGATCGGCGTCACGGTTCCGCCGGGCCGCACGCTCGGGCAGGCCGCCCACGACTTCCTGAGCCGGGACGATCTGGACGCCGGGACGATCCGTTCCTACGGACAGACCCTGCGACGCCTTTGCCGAACCCTCGGCGGCCGGCTGCCGCTGACCTCTCTGACGGCCGACCAGGTGACACGGGTGTTCACGACGACCTGGGACAGCGCGGCAGCAACGACGTGGAACCGGCACCGGTCGGTCGTCCGGTCCTTCGGCGCCTGGGAGTCCCTGGGCGACCTCACGGTGGGGCTGGACCGTCGCGCCGAGACACATCTGCGAGCGCGGGCGCTGAAGTCCGCGCAGCTCGACGCACTGTGGCGTCGCCCCGGCCTGCCGCTGCGCGAACAGGCCCTGTGGCGGCTGCTGCACGAATCGGCGGCCGGCGTGAAGGCCGTCCTGTCGCTGAACATCGAAGACCTGGACCTCGACGACCGTCGGGCCTGGACCGGCGCCACCTGGGTGAGCTGGCGCTCTGGGACGGCCCGGCTCCTTCCCGAGCTGCTGGCCGGCAGGACCCGGGGTCCGGTGTTCCTCTCCGACCGTCGCCCCGGCCCGGCTCGAACACCCAAGGAATCCGACCTGTGCCCGGACACGGGCCGCCGCCGTCTGTCCTATGAGCGGGCCGAGTACCTTTTCAAGCAGGCCACCCAAGCCCTGGACCCGACCGGCAACGGCTACACCCTGCACCAACTCAAGTCCCGTCCCCGCGATCGCTGACCCGGGATCGGGGCCGTCGTCGGTAGACCGTCCCCGTCAAGCGCCGCCATCGGCATCCCGGTTCCCCGGCTGCGCAGGACGCTCGGACGCGCGTCCCCGCTGCCGGTGGGCAGGGCAGCCACCTCCGCGATCGCCCTCTGCTGCTGCCGTTTCAGCCGGCGCTTCGGTCATCGATTCCAACGGCCAGACCTGGCCACGGCCCGGCCAGGCGGACCAGCTCGTCCGCCGGCGACTCGCCCGCCGCACGCAGGTGCTCGTCCGGGTGGAAGTGGACGACCGTCCCAGTCGTGCCGTCGTCGGCGATGGGTTCCAGATCAGTCAATGGGTACGCCACGTTCGTAGCGTTGCGTCCAGGAACCGTTGTGACGGCGGTTGGTATGGATGAGCCAATCGCTGAGTGCTGCGACGACAGACACGCCTTGACACGGATGACCATCAGGAAGCTCTTGCGCCCCGGGGAATTCGAAGAACCGCAGGTCTTTCGAGCCATGACTGGGTCACCTTTGACGCGCCGCAGTACGACTGCGACGGCGCTGGCCCCTATTACAAGGCCCAGATCTGGGGTCGGTACCTAAGGGCAGAGCCGGAGCCCGAGGCGTAGGGATGCCGCGCCTCATGTTCCGCTCGAATCGTCCGAACTGGGTCGCTCGCCTGGGCATTCGCCGAACGTGGGGGCGACCTTCGTCTGATCATGTGCTCCGACCAAGGTGCACGTGACCAAGACGAAGGCCGTGAGGGTGAGTCTGAGCGATGTACGGCGGCTTGAACCACGGCCGGATCGAGAATCCCGGCTCCGGGGATGGGGTGGTGCCGGCCGGGGTGGGCCGTCTGTTTTACCGGTCAGGGACCCGGCCTGTCGGCACCGGTGTCCGGCGGGGACGGCGAGATCGAGGCGAGGAAGTCGTCGAGCATGGCGGTCTGTACGTCCTCGGGGAACCGGCCGGGGTCGAAGAGGGCCTGGACGACGAGACCGTGGGTGAACGCGACGGCGGTGGCTGCGAGTTGCTCGGGGTCGGCGGACGCGGACAGCTCCCCCTGGTCGCGAGCGGCTTCGAGGTGCGGACGGATCGTCGAGCGCAGGCGGGTGTAGCGGTCGGCCTGGTCCGCGCCGAGAGCATCGTCGGCGAGGGCCAGGTCCCACGAACTGACCCAGATGCGGTTGCGGGCGGTGTCGTCGGTGGTCAGCGGCAGGATGTCCAGCAGCACGGCCCTCAGGGCAGCGAGGCCCTCGGTGGGACGTTCGCGACGGGGGCGTTCCGCCGTGCTCTTCTCCAGGAGGTCCAGGGCGTGTGAGACCAGGGCCCGTTTGGTGGGGAAGTAGTGCATGAGCATGCCGGTCGAGACCCCCATGGCGGCGGCGACGGCGCGCAGCGTCAGCCCGCCGAACCCTTTGTCGGCCAGGACCTGCCACACCGCCTCGGACACGTCCTGGCGGCGGGCTTCACGGTCTCCAAGTGCGGGAGGCATGCTGCTACTTTACATACCGAACGCTCGTTACGTACCTGGAAGGTGTCCGTGTTCGCACTGCCGCTCGGCGACAACGCGCAGCTCCGCTCCCTGGAACCTTGGCACGCGCAGGAGTTCCTCGCCCATACCGACCGCGCCCGCCCCCATGTGGACCCGTGGATACCCTGGGCGACTTTCAGCACCGACCTCGCCTCCGCCACGGCCGTCCTCCAGCGGTACGCGGACCAACAGGCCGGCGACACCCGCCGGATCTACGGGATCTGGCGGGAGGGCACGCTGGTCGGCGGAGTCATGTTCACTCACTTCGACACCGCCTCGGGGGTGTGCGAGATCGGCTGCTGGCTGGAGGCGGACGGCGAAGGCCGCGGGCTCGTGACCCGGGCATGCCGGGTACTGATCGACTGGGCCTTCCGGGAACGCGGAATGAGCCGGATCGAATGGTGGGTCGCGGCGCGCAACACCCGCAGCATCGAGGTGGCGCGTCGGCTAGGGATGACCCGCGACGGTGTGCTGCGGCAGCGTTCCGCGTACCGGGAGATGCGGCACGACATCGAGATCTGGTCGCTCCTCGCCGACGACACGCCGCCGGCGGACGATGGCGTGACCGACGCAAAGGCGCAACTCGACGCGTTGATGCGCGCCTTCCTCGGCGCGTTCACCAACACCGGCGGCAGCCCGGCGAACGTCGACGTCGTCCGCGAGGTGTTCATCCCGCAAGGAAGGATCATCAAGAACATCGGGGCGGAACCGGTGATCTACGACCTCGACGCGTTCATCGAGCCCCGCCGGAAGATCCTCACCGACGGGACTCTGACGGAGTTCTCCGAGTGGGAGGTCGCCGAACGGACCGAGATCTTCGGGTCGATCGCGCACCGGTTCAGCGAGTACCGCAAGTCCGGATTCCTCGACGGCGAGTGGTTCGAGGGCTCGGGGCGCAAGACCACCCAGTTCGTCAATACTCCTGCCGGCTGGAGGATGAGCTCGATGGCCTGGGACGACGTGTAGAGGCCACCCGATCCGGCTCCGCCGACAAGAAGTCCGGCACCCGCCTCGAACGCGAAGTGCTCTGGCCGGCCTGTGCTCGGCCGGCCGGGCTCTGCCGCCCGCGTCAGTCGCTGGGCCGTCTCTCTTCGATCAGGTAGTCCGTTGTTCCGGTCATGCTCAGCACGGGGATCTGACTGATGCCGGGTGGGCCGTGCTGGAGCCGCTGCTGTCGGTGAGCAACAACCCGATGCGGCCGCCGGCGGGATCACCGGCAGGTGATCAACGGGATCATCCACCGGCTCGGCACCGGGGTGCGGTGGTGTGAACTGCCCGAACCCTTCGGCCTGTGGAAGTCGGTCCACAAGCGCCATTTGCCGTGGTCGGCCGACGGTGCACCTGGGAGATGCTCCTCGGTACGTCGAGGGCAGTGGCGTCGCCGACGGCACTGCCCTCGACTGGAAGATCCGCACCTACCTCCGCAAGCGCGGCATCCGGCACGTCATCCCGGAGAAGAAGGACCACAAGGCCGTCCGCCTGCGCCGGGGTTCACGCGGCGGACGGCCTCTGTGCCTCGACAAGGACCGGTACAAGGATCGCGACACGGTGGAGAGAGCCGTCGGCAGGCTCAAGCAGTGCAGAGCCGTCGCTCCCCGATAGGACAGGCGCGGGTACGTCTACCTCGGCACTGTCACCGCCGCCGCTCTCCTCATCCGGCTCCGATCACGACTCGGCAGGCAGGAGCGCGGCGATTTCACCCAGAACTCGGGCCGCCGGTGCCGGGTCGACCAGCCACTTCAGGTGGCTGCTGGTGAGCGTACGGACGTCGTAGGGGTTCTCCGGCGTCAGTGCGTCGCCCTCGCGGATCATTCGGTCCTGCATGGCGAGAGGCACGCTGGTGTCCTCAGTCAGCCGGACGTACGTCTTGGGGATCCGCCCCCAGCTGTCGGGCTGCGCCCGGTCATCGGGGGTGCCGACGTCGAGGTTCTCGTCGGGCTGGAAGGTGTTGAGGAAAACCATGAACTCCTCGTCCGTCCCGTCGGCGAGGAAAGCCGCCTTGAAGGCCGCGAGGACGCCACGATCGGCGGTGCGGAAGTTGGAGCGCAGTAGTCCGAGCTCGGCAGGGTTCCCGACCATCGCCGATGCCAGCCCTGTGGCGTCGACCGTGGCCATCTCGGGCTCGGCGTAGTAGGCGCTGACGTCGAGGTCGATGGGACACCAGGCGGAGACATAGACGATGCGGTCGATCAGGTCGGGCCGCTGGTTCGCTGCGACGGTGGCCGTCATGCCGCCGCGGCTGTGTGAGACGAGGATGACAGGCCCGTTCCGCTTGGCCCGCTCCAGTATCCCGATGAGGTGCGCGGCGTTTTCGGCGAGCGTGACGCCCTTGATGGCTCCGGGCGCGGTGGCGAGCCCTCCGAGATCCTGCGGCGCCTGATAGGCCCGCGGGTATGTCGCGGCGAACCCGTGCCCCGGAAGATCGACGGCGACCGAACGGTGTCCGAGGAGGCCGAGTTCGGCCTGGAGTGGTGCGAAGGAGAAGGAGTTCGCGAAAGCTCCGTGAACCAGTACGAACGTCGGTTGCATCTGTCTACACTCACTTTCGGTTTCCTCTGCGGCGTCGGCGGCACGCGCATCGTTCTTCCCGACGCCGCGAACTACCTCGCGGCCAAGGAACGAGACGTCGTCCTGCGGCGCATCATCCAGCCGCAGAGACGTCTCTTGCATGGCAAGCGTCAGCGGTCAAGCGCGGAGTCATGAGGGCAGCGTGCGAACGGCTGCCCACTATCCGGTGATCCACACTACTCAGTGAAAGATCATCCGCACTACCCGGAGGAGCCCTTCCGCCTGTGCACTTTGCCGCCCACCCCCGCACGGTCTCGGATTCGACGGACGAGCCTGCTCACCCCGCCATTGCGCGGGGACCCTTCCGCCCCTGCCACTCCCTCGCCAACGCAGGGATCAGGGGGCTGGAGGCGCCCCCTGATCGGGCTCCTGGTTCGGCGGCGCGGGGGCGGCGGGGAGCCCGAGCACTGAGCGCATGCCCATCGCGATCTCGCGTAGGGTCCGGGCGTCCGCGGCCTGCTTGCCGATCGTGAAGTCCACCTCGGTCTTGCCGCCCTTGCGGCGGATTCGGAGTTCTACTTTCGTCTGCAACCAGGTGATCAAGAGGACGAGCACCGACGTGGACGCCAGGGCCGCCTCGACACTCATCTGCTCGTCCTCCGGCGGCTCCGCCAAGAGTTGTGCCGTCATCTCCCGGGTGTCGGCGTCGTCGCCGAGGGCCGACAGTGCTCGTCGCGCCGCCGCCAGTGCGGCAGGTTCCGTCGGAAGGAGGGCCTCTGGAGCGGTGCTCGAGACGTGCGTCTGCGTGAGCAGCGAGCAGATCACCTGCCGTGCCTCCGCCTCGCTGCGGACGACAGCGGGTTCGCCCTGCTGCAGGTCCTCCGCCAGGTACTGGACGGCAAGGAGGACGCTCCGGTCGTCGAGTGTGTCAACGGAGTTCACGGTCATCTCCAGTCTCCTACAAGAGTGAACGGCGCCCAGTGGTAGGGATGGGCGAGCCAGGGATGTTCGACGCGGCTGCGTATCCAGTGCTGCGTCTGCCAGAACAGCCGCCAGAGCGGCAGGTCGGGGTGTCGGCGCCACTCCTCGTACAGGCGCTTGAGGAAGAGACGTGAGCTCTGCTGGTCGACGTTCCACATCGGAGCGATCACGCCGGCGGCGCCCGCGTGGAGGAACACCCGTACCAGACCACTGAATTCGTCGCCGGTGTTCTCCTGGCCGAGGCTCCCTGCCGAACACGCGCGCAGGACCAGCAGCCGGAGGGGAGCGCGGAGGTCTGCGAGATCACGCACCGTCAGCATCTGAGCCTGGCGTTGGGCGACGGACAGGCGTTTGACCTCCCTTGTCGGCCGAGCACCGTCATGCGCGAGGAGCAGGCCGGAGTCGAGCGGGTCGGTTCTGTCGAAGTGGCCGTGACAGGTCACGTGGGCCACGTCGGCTTCAGCGAGACCACTCAGCACGGCACCGCGGGCGGCGTCCGTTCCCGAGACCGCGCGCACCGGCCAGCCCGTGCCCGCGAGCAGGGAGCCGTCCTGCTCGAACAGGGCGTGGTCATCCTCCACAGCCGCCACACCAGCGACGAACGCGTTTCCGCCCTGGTCGTCGGGGATCCGCCGGCGTGCCATGACCTGCGCGAGCGAGCTGAGGCTTGGAGAGTACGCGGTGGCCACGGTGTCGATCAGCCGGGTGCCGCCGGCGGTGGGCAGTGCGTGCACGGGGAGGAGATGCAGCGGCCCGTGTGGAGCGATGCACACCAGAGGCAACCCCGCGGTGTGCGCCGTGAACGACAGGAGATCGGGCCCGATGGCGTCGAGGAAAGCAATGCTCCGCCGCTGCGGGTGCCTGCCTCGCAGCGGGGCCACCGGTGGAAACGCGGTCGGGTCCCCGTTGAAGACCAACCGCAGCTGATCTGCCACCCGACCCAACTCGGCTTCCCCCACAGCGATCCGGCAGATCCGCAGCCGTTCGGTGTCGGAGCGCAGGACGAAACAGGTGGATTCGTCGCGCCCGACGAAGTACGAGACCAGGGCCATGCCGCCGTCCGGCGTGTGCCGCAGCAGCAGTTCCCTGGCCCGAGGAAGATCGAGTGGCCGGGCTTGACGGAGTCGGACGTACTCCGGCGCGAACCGGCGCATCTCTTCCCAGAGCTCCGACAGCTCCGAGCGGATCTCCTCGATACGGGTGATGCGGGCGCGGCCGGACCGCGCGCCAGGAACCCATTGCCCGTACTGCAGGCGACGTTCGGCAAGGAGCAGTTCTGCCTCACGGCGCAGCAGATGGGGTGGCACCGATGCGGGGGTCGGTACCGGTCCTCGGGACAGGCTGCTGAGATAGCTGCGTGACTTCGCCTCCTCGTGGAGATCGAAGGCGAGCGCGTCGCGGTCCCGGGCATCCGGCAGCGCCAGCCGTGCGCCGGAGTGCGCGAGCAGGTGGATGAGCAGGTCGTAGACGCGCAGGTGCGGGGCCAGGATCTCGCTCCGGCGCTGCTCGACACGCGCCCGCCGCAGCTGTCCGTCGAGCACGTTCCGGGCGTCCCACAGCAGATCGAATGCCTCCTGGCAACCGTCCTGCTCGGCCGCGAGCAGTTCCGCGAGCTTGATCCGGCCCTGGATCGCGGCGGAGCTTTCCGGGGCCGACTCCGCTGCCCGCGCCAGAAGTTCGCGTCGCAGGGCGAGCGCCTGTGGGCGCTGACCGGTGACGGCCTGATGGCCGGCGAGGACGGCAGTCAGTGCGTCGTGCGACCACCAGTCCCCGGTCACTGCGGCCTGCTTCAGCGCGGCCCGCAGACCGGCGACGTGCTCGTCCGGCACTGAACCGTCCGGGCGGACCACCCTGGGGAGGTAGTGCGTGAAGGCCGTCAGCGCGTCGGTCGCGTACCGCATGTGGGCGAGCGCCGCACGGTACAGACTGTGCACACCTTCGCCGTCAGGTTCGTCCTGCTCCGTGTCGCCCAGGCCGAAGAGGCTCATCGCCTCGCCGACCCCCGCACCCTCGGGGGTGACACGGCAGTTCATCGCCGCGACGTACTGCGCCCTGGCCGCGGCCTTGTCGCCCTTGGCGAGCAATGCGGCGCCGAGATGGTTGTGGGCGTCGGCGAGCTCCAGGGGTTCCCTCCGCAGCCTGGTGCGCAGGAGGGCGTCCTCTGCTGCGCGCACCGCCTCACGGTGGCGTCCCGCCTTGCTCAGCGCGCTGGAAGCCGAGAAGCGGGCCTGCAGTTCGCGGGGCCAGTCGCCGAGGTCGAAGGCCATGCGGACAGCCGTCTCGTGGTCGTCGACTGCGAGATCGAACTCCTCCGTGTCCTCGTGGAGCAGGCCGCGGAGCCACAGGGCACGGAGCTCGTGCTCCGGCGGCAGCTCTGGCCGGCGGGTGTCGAAGTCGACGCCGTCCAGAACCACCAGGGCGTCGGCGCTGCGATGGGCAGCCCGTAGACACCCGGCGAGCGCATACCGTCCGACGAGGTCCCGGCCGCTGGCATCGGGGTCCGCAACGCGGGTGTACGCCGCTGTCGCCGCCCCCAGGTCTCCCACGGACTGGTAGCACGCACTCAGGTAGAAGTAAGCCATGCGGCGCTCCTCCGCGTCCCGCACGTGCTCGAGGCCCTCCCGCGCCCGCTCGATGTGCCGCTGCGCGTGGTCCACCTGACCCCTTCTGCGGCTCACCGCCGCCCACAAAAGCCGGGCCACCGCACGATCTCCGGTGTCGCCGGCCGCGAAACCGACCGCTACGAGAGCGATGACATGCTGGTCACTGCGCGGCTGGTTCCCGCCGCCGAACACCAGCTTCCGTGCACGGGAGAACCCCCGATCTGCGAACAGTTCGCGATGGCGGCGGGCGGAGAGGAACATGCCGAGCAGGGACTGCCGAGTGACGGCGTCGTCGAACCACTTGTCGACCGAGTCGATGTGTGTCACCTCGGCCGTCAGGAACCCGTAGGCGCGCACCGCCCTTTCGATCACGGGCCGGGTGAACGCGAGGAGTTCGGCCTCGGCGGCCCGGCCTGTCCGGGCGCACTCCTCCGCCCGGAGGGCCAGTTCGAGCAGCACCGCGCGGCCGTCGAAGGGCACCGCGTCGCGCAGCAGGGACTCGATCTCGTCCAGCTGCCGCACCGCCAGAGCCGCACGGATCAGCGCGGCCTCCTTCGTCTCCATCGTGTCAGCGCCGTCGGCCGCTCAGCAGGGCGAGCAACTCCTGGACGTCCCGTCGTTCTTCGTCGCTGGACGCCTTCTGGTACGCGGCCGAGAGGTGCCGTCGGCCACGAGCCTCGTCCTGGCCCCAGAAGACCTGCGCGACGTTGAAGTGCTCCGCGTGGGAGAGATCGCTCTGGGCATCCTGAAGTTCGGCCAGCGCCATGGCCCGTGCCACGTTGCCGTGGATGTGCTCGGCGAACATCAGCATGCCCCGGTGCGTCCGGTTGCTCGGTGCCGTCTGCGCCAGTTGCCGCAGCTCGGCAAGGGCGGCTTCGGCCTCCGGCCCTCTGGTGACGGCGAGCTCGAACAGCGCGGTGGCCCGTTCCCGCATGGTCGCGACGTGTTCCGCCGCGTCCCGATCGGTCACGACGAACGCCCGGAGCAGCGCCGAGTTCGGCTCCGCGGCCTCCAGCTCGCGCAGCACCTCGTCGCAACGGTCGTCGTCCAGCAGCGCGTAGACGTGGGCAAGTCGTTCCAGGGCCTCCACATGACGCGGCTCGGCAGTGCGCACCGACTCCAGGACGACAGCAGCCTCCGCCAGGGTTTCGTGTGAGGAGTCGTGACGCAGCATCAGTAGCGCGTTCGCGAGCTGGACCCGGTCTTCCGTGGTGGCCTCGCCGCGTGCGATGCGTTCCCCCAGCATGTCGGCGCGTAGCTGGGTCAGCCGCCGCTGGTCGTCGCGCCAGCGCATCCACTCGGCGAGTTCGTCGCGCCTGCGCTGCACCGCCGCGCGGGTCTGTGCCTGGTCGGCGCCCGTGAGGCTGACGTCACCACTGTCGGCCAGTTCGGCCGTGCGGTCCAGCGTGGCCGCCGCGAGGTCGACCTGGCCGACGCGGGCGTAGGCCACCGCGAGGTTGAGCCGGAACTCGAGGCGATCGGGAGCGCTCTCGACGGCGGACCGGAAAGCCGCGATCGCCTCGTTCAATCGCTGGGCGCCCGCCAGCCCCATCGCGAGCAGGTGCACCGCGGAGGGCGCTCGAGTCGAGGCATTGGCGGACAACAAGTCCAGGATGCCTTCGAGTTCCTCAGGGGTGGCGTGATCCACCTGGCTCAGCAGCCGAAGGTTCTCCTCGGTGCGATCGCGGTCGTCCATCAGCAACATCAGATCAAGCCTTGGTTCGGACACCCCCGGCCCCTCCCCGGTCCGCTCGTAGGGCAACTACAGCAGCCGAGAGGGGCCTGTCAGTCCTGCGCTGCGGATGGCTCCGGCCGCTTGGACGTCCCCTGACCGACTTCTTGCTCCTCAACGTATCGGCCGGAGGACGGATGAGTGCGGTGGATCTACAGTTTGGGCGCATACTCACCACGGCGCCCGAACGTCGTTATCGATTCTTTGCGCCTGCTGCGGCCGGGACTGCCCCGCGCGCTCGCTGGTTCCTCTCGTACGGCGTTTCACATCGCATCAGTGATCGCTAGCCGGACAGACACATCTGATCGAACGACCGCCCGCGTCAGGCAGGTTGCTCGGCGGCGGCAGCCGCAGGCCCCGGAGCGCCTCTTCGGGCTGCGTCACATGGACTCCGGGGCCTGCGGCCAGGGCGAGCGTCGCCCGGGGATTCTTTCAGTCGATCCGGACGCACACCGGTACAGGGAGTCTGGGCGACCAGGTCTGCGTCGTGCTGTCGAAGGCACGGGCGTACCCGTTCTTCCCTCCGGCGCACGGAGAGGCGACCGACGTCTCCACGTAGATGGCCCCGCCGGGGGTGATGGAGTGTGGCTGCGCTGTCACCCACCTACTGAACATCACCGTGCCGTTGTTGAGCTTGACGACAAGGAAGACCCGGCCGCCGACGGTGAAATTGCCGCCGCCTATCTTCAGGTGACTGTTGAACGTGTAATGGAACAGAAATGGCGAGGGCGCCTTCTTCAGTACTTCGGCCGTAAGCGAAGCCCCGGAGGGGGTCCCCTCACGTGCTGAGGGTGTCGCGGGCGCAGATGTGGCGGCAGGGGCGCTGAGGGCCACAACGGCGACTGCGGACGCGGCGACCGCTGTCATGCGCCGCATCCGGTGCGGATTCGAGCGTGCGAGGATGCGCATGGTTGCTCCTCGTGGAGTGTGTGGGGGGAGCCGGCGGTACGCCGACGGGTTCCGGGCGTCACGTGAGGAGGCTCCCACCGGGCGCTCCGCGCCTGTCGGTGACGTCCTCGCGGACTCGGGGCTCTGGGAATGGTCGAGGGGAGCAATCACAGTCCGGTCCTTGGCCCGCCCAACCGGCTGAGTCCCCTATTTCTCGACCGTCCATGAGTCTAGAACAGCCTTCAATAAGGCCGCAAATTAGGGCAGATCGCCTAGGTCGGTCTGGGGGGTCCCGATGCCGGATCGTGGGCGACCGTGGTGCGCGGCCAGGTGGCCGCGATGGCCTACGCGTCCGTGCGTGCCGACCCCGGGCCGCGAGGCTCCGCCCGTACGGCGGCCCGACCGGTCTGGTGGCGCAGGGGCGGGGTGACCGAAGTGTGAAATTGTTCATTCAGGATCTTGATGTCTGTTCACCTCTATGCCAGATTCGGCGCAGCACAACCTGGCTCAACGGCGGCGGGTCAACCCGATGCGCCGGAATCGCTGCGGGGAGAGGTCACCAACATGCCGGTCCAACACGCCCCTGGGGAACGACTCGCGATGGAACGACGCACCATCGAGGTCATCCCGAACGCCGAGCGGCATGGCACGCCGCGCAGCCAGTTCACACTGTGGTTCGGCGCCAACATGCAGATCACCGCGATCGTCGACGGCGCGCTGGCGGTCGTCTTCGGCGCCGACGCGCTGTGGGCGATACCCGCGCTGCTGATCGGCAACGTGCTCGGTGGCATCGTGATGGCGCTGCACTCCGCGCAGGGGCCGCGGCTCGGCGTACCGCAGATGATCTCCAGCCGCGCGCAGTTCGGCGTGTACGGCGCGATCCTCCCGCTGCTGCTGGTGATCCTCATGTACCTCGGCTTCGCCGCGACCGGCAGCGTGCTGGCTGGGCAGGCAGTGTCCGAGATGCTGCACATCGACAACACGGACGCCGGCATCCTCATCTTCGGCGCGCTGACCGCCGTGGTCGCCGTCACCGGCTATCGACTCATCCACATCGCCGGCCGCATCGCGACCGTCGTCGGCGTGCTCGGTCTCGGCTACCTGATGGTGCGGGTGTTCACGCAGTACGACGTCGGCGCGCACGTCGGCAACAAGGGCTTCGAGGCGGCGACGTTCTTGCTCGCCGTGGGATTGGGCGCCGGATGGCAACTGACCTTCGGCCCGTACGTCGCTGACTACTCGCGCTACCTGCCCCGCGACACCAGCACGCGCGCGACGTTCTGGTCGACGTTCGCCGGTTCCGTCATCGGCTCTCAGTGGGCCATGACGCTCGGCGCGCTCACCGCGGCCGTCGCGGGCAAGGCCTTCCTGCCCGACCAGGTCGGCTTCCTCGGCGACCTGGCCGGCCCGGCCTTTCTCGCGTTCCTCATCTACCTGGTGATCGTGGTCGGCAAGCTGACCGTCAACTGCCTGAACGCGTACGGCGGTTTCATGTCGATCCTGACCACCGTCACCGCGTTCGACGGCCGCTCTCGCATCTCGGCCGCCGCACGCGCCGCCTACATCGTCGGCTTCGTCGCGGTGTCGATGGTCATCGCGCTCGCTGCCAGCGACGACTTCCTGACCAATTTCAAGAACTTCGTGCTCCTGCTCCTGATGGTGTTCACCCCGTGGAGCGCGATCAACCTGGTCGACTACTACCTGGTCTCCCGCGAACGCGTCGACATCCCCGCCCTGTACGACCCGGACGGCCGCTACGGGCGCTGGAACGCCGCCGCGCTGACCTGCTACGTCGTCGGCGTCGCCGTACAGATCCCGTTCCTGGCCACCAAGCTGTACACCGGCGCGATCACCAAGAAGCTCGACGGCGCCGACATCTCGTGGATCGTCGGGCTGATGGTCACCTCGGTCCTGTACTGGCTGTGGGCGCGGCGCACCGCCAACCCGCCCGCCGAGACCATCCACCCGGCCGCGGCCGAGAGCGACGACAGGGCGACGGCGCCGGTCGTCTGACCCCGGTCACTCCGCCGGTGGGACATCCGCCCACAGGGCGGCGGCGTCGGGTGAGAGCGGTGCCACCGCTCCGCCCGACGCTTCGTCGTCTCCGTCCCGCCACACACCCTGGCCGGACGCCGGGAGACGTCCTTCGGCGCCCGGCTGCCAGCGGCCGCGCAGCACGTCCAGCATCCCGGCGTGCCCGGCGGGCGGCACGACCGGGCCGGCGACCTGGTCCTCCCGGGCCGTCCAGTGGCCGCGCCGCACCATGATGTCGAGCACCCGGCAGGCGCAGCCCGGCAGTTCGGCGGCTGGGGTGCTTCTTTCGGATCTTCGTCCCGAGGGTCCCGGGCGGGCGATACACCGTCGGCACCCTGCTGCTCCTCGGCGGCCTGCCACTGAGTCTCGCGGTGGCGGAATCCTGGTTCTGGCTCACCCTCGCCGGCTTCGCGCTCATGACCGTTGTTCACGCCGTGAAGGGCGTCCACTTGTTCCGCGCCCGCCGTCGTCCCACGGCCGGCAGGTCAACGTCCGAATGCCGCCAGCGTGGTCCGTCTCGTGCGATCACGCTTGCGGCATGACGATTCCATCCGCGACAGACTCGGTGACCGTCCTGACCCGCATGTATGCGGCCGAAGCGGAGTACCTGGCGGCCGGAGGCCCGGGCGAGGCTCCGTTCGACCTGCTTGCCCCCTTCTTCGCGCCTGATGTCGTGCTGTATCAAGCCGATGCTCTGCCCTATGGCGGAACCTGGCGTGGGCACCAGGGCATGGAAGGGTTCTTCCTTGCGATGAGCCAGGTGTGGGAATCGTTCGACATGGTGGAGCAGGAGTTCCTCGCCACCGGCGAGACTGCGGTGGTGCTCACCCACGTCCGTGCTCGCGCTCGTGCGACCGGCCGCGAGCTCACGTTTCCGATCTTGCAGACGATCAGGGTCATGGACGGGCGGATCTCTGAAGTCCGCCCCTTCTACTGGGACACCGCGGCAATCGCCGGCGCCTGCGTGGGGCCGACACCGGCTGCCCGAAGCCGTCCCTGAGCACGCTGGTCACAGCCACTCGTTGATTACGGCAACCAGTACGGCCGCTTCGTAGCGGACAGCCGGCTCGGTCGTACCGCGTGGCGACCGCAGGGTGGTGCTCGAGGCGGACATGGCTCGCGTCAACGTGCGGGTGTGGCCTCTGCGATGAGGATTGCCACGTCGTCGTGGTCGTCGGGGTGCCGCAGGGAGCGCAGGAGCCACCGGCAGGTGTCGTCCAGGGGTCGGCGCGGTTCGTCGAGCGTGTGCAGCAGGGTGTTCAGTCGCTCGTCGATGGGGTGGTGGCGGGTTTCGACGAGGCCGTCGGTGTAGAGGACGAGCCGGTCGCCCGAGTTGAGTTCGAAGGTTGTGGTGTGGAAGGGCACGCCGCCGACGCCGAGGGGTACTCCGGTGGGCAGGACGAGCAGCCGGGGTTGCCGCCCGGCCGCAGCGAGAACGGGCGGGAGGTGTCCGGCGTTGGCTATGCGGCACCGGTGATCGTGGGGGTCGTAGACGGCGTAGAGACAGGTGGCGATGTAGTGCTCCAGCCCGCGGGTGAGCTTGTCCAGGTGCTGGAGGACCTGGTCGGGCTCCAGGTCGAGATCGGCGAAGGCACATGTGGCGGTGCGTAGGCGCCCCATGGTGGCGGCGGCGTCGATGCCGTTCCCCATGACGTCGCCGACCACCAGGGCGGTCCTGTCGCCGTTCAAGGGGATGATGTCGTACCAGTCGCCGCCGACCTCGCTGGATGCCTGGGCGGGCTGGTAGAGGGAGGCGACCTCCAGCCCTGTCAGCCGTGGCGGTGCTCCGGGCAGCAGACTGCGTTGCAGGGTCTCGGCCGTGTTACGCACGCTCTCGTGCCAGCGGGCGTTGTCGATGCAGACGGCAGCACGTGAGGCGAGCTCGCCGGCGAGAAGCACGTCGTCCTCGTCGAAGGGAAGCGGGTTGCGGGCGCGCAGAAGATCGAAGGCGCCGAGGACCTCGCCGCGGGCGATCAGCGGCACGGCGAGGTAGGAGTGCGCACCCGCCTGCGCGAGGACGGCCGCGGTTTCGGGACTGCGAGCGATTTGCAGGAGGTCGTTGCTACTGACGTGGGCCACGAGGATGGGCCGCCCGACGTGGACACACTGGGTGACCAGGCGGTCGGCGCCGTAGGCGGCCAGATCCCCGACCCTGTCGGCGGCAGCGGTGATCTCGGTGGGATAGGCACTGGCCACGGCGAGCGCGCGGAACAGCTCCGGTCCCTCGTGGGGCCCGCCAGTGCGGCGGAAGGCCAGTACGGCGTCGAGGACGTCGACCGCCGCGACATCGGCCAGGTCGGGGACGGCGACCTGGGCCAGTTCGTGGGCGGTCTGCTCAACCCCCAGGGTGGTGCCGACGCGGGCGGAGGCGTCGGCGATCAGGGCCAGGCGGCGCCGGGCCCGGTCCGCTTCTGTTGCCGCCCGATGGCGTTCGGTGACGTCGACGACCGAGGTGGCCACGCCGATGACCCGCCCGCCCGGGGTCTCAAGCCGGTAGTTCGACACCGACCAAGCATGATCACGATTCGGATCCGCCGATGTGCGGCCGACCGTGTACTGATCGATAAGCGGTGTGCCGGTGACCAGGACCTGCCGCAGCGCCGACTCGATGGTGTCGACGTCGAGGAACGGCAGGATCTCGCGGAGGCGACGCCCGAAGTGGTCGGCGGCGGGGATGCCGTTGATGCGCTCGAGGGCCGGGTTCACCAGCAAGTAGCGCAGGTCGGTGTCCAGCAGAGCGATACCGATGGGGGACTGTGACACCAGCCGCTCGGACAGAGCCAGATCGGTCTCCATCCGCTGCAGCGTGGTCTGGTCGGCGGCGATGCCCAGGGCATAGACATCGCCGAGGTCGTCCAGCAGCCGCATGGCGCGGAACTCCACCAGACGGGTTTCGCCGTCCTTGTGCCGAATCGGAAACGCGCCGGCCCAGCTCGCACCGGTACCCATCACCTCGGCGAAGAGCTTGGCGACCAGGTCGTGGTGCTCCTCGTGGACCAGCAGGTCCGCTGCGGCGTTGCCCAGTGCCTCCTCGGCGGTGTAACCGAACACCTGATCGGCCTGCGGGCTCCAGAACACGATCCGGCCTTGGCCGTCCAGGACGACCGCGGCGACGCTGAGAACGTCGAGCAGTCCTCCTGGTGGCGTCGGCCCCGCCCGACGGCCCCGCCGCTCGCCCGGATGCGGCTCCTGCGTGTCCATCCCTGAAGCCTCCCTCCTCGGCGGAGCCCGCGGCGCGCACTGGTCGAGGGCTTCCCTTCCATGCTGCTCCCCGAGCCTGGGCTGCACGATCCGGACGCAGGCACGGCTCGGCGCTCAAGCTCAGGGCGACGTCGGCACGGCCCAAGGACTGGCCGACCAGTCGGGCACCGAGGGGAACGCACCCGTCACGGCCGAGACCGTGGCCGGGGCGCAAGGCCGCTGCCGGCAGGGACCACGAGGCCGGACGCTGTCGAGGTCGAACGGGAGCGGCTTCCGCGCCAGGGATAGGGGTCGTCGGCCGCGCCGGGTCCGTCGACCGGTAGGACCCCCGGTGCACCCGCCGTCCCTCTCCTCACCTGTCCGAGGGGAACCCGGCGGTGAGGTAGGCCGACAGCTGGCCGGGTGCGTCTTCCTGGAGGAGGTGGCCCGCGCCCTCGATCCAGTGCAGCTCGGCGTGCGCGATACGTTCGTGCAGCCACTCGGCGTACCTCGGGGGGAGGATGCGGTCCTCGCGGCCCCAGATGAGGCGCACCGGAAGCGACATCCCGCTCAGGAGATGCTCGTACGCGGAAGTGTCCGCCTGCCTGATCTGGCTGTACTGGCGGTAGAACGCGGCCTGCCCTGCGGCTCCCCGCCACGGCGCGAGGAACGCGTCGAGGACTTCCGGCCGCAAGCCGATGTGCGTTGCGTGCCGCATATGGCTGGCGACCAGCGCCTCGTGAGCGTAGTCCGGAAGCTGCTGGAACACATCCGGATGCTCCAGGATGAGCCGGAAGAGCCCTCTCTCCCACTCACCGCCGCTTACCGCGTCGAAGAGGGTCAGGTCCCGGTAGCTCTTCTCCTCGAGCAGCAGCGTCCGGAGTGCCACGGCCCCGCCGATGTCGTGGGCAACGACACTGGGGCAGGACAGCTCCCAATGTTCGAGGAGCCGGGCGAGGTTCCTCGCGTGAGCCGCCAAGCTGAGGTCCTGGCCCTCTCGCTGGTCCGACTGGCCGAAGCCGAGATGGTCGAAGACGAAGACCGTGCGGGTATGTGCGAGCGCTGGAGCGATGTCCCGCCAGAGAAAGGAGGAGTACGGGGTGCCGTGCACCAGCACGACCGGGTCTCCGCTGCCGAGGACTCTCCAGCGCACCGTCCCGTCAGGCGTCTCGAACTCCTCGCTCAGTGTCCATTTCACAACACCACAGTGCCGTGGAAGGGGGTGACTCCCAAATCCATCGACAACTGACTTCACTGCCTCTTCCGTGCGGGGCCGTGGCCCGTGGGGTGACCTCTGCCCGTGGCATCGGCGTTGCGGTGACCGTGGCTGGTCTGCTTCGTTCTCAGGGCATGAACAACATCATCAAGCGTGCTCTCGTTGCCACGGCCCTGGTCGGTGCTGCTGCTGCTGCGGTCGGTGCCACTCCGGCTGCGGCTGATCCGATCGGTTCCCTCCCGATCGGCCTCTCGGACGCCGGCGTCGACGGCCTCGGTCTGGTCGGTGGAGTCGCCGACACGGTCGGTGGCCTCGGCGATGTCGGCAAGGGGAGCGCCGTCAACGGCCTCAACGGCTGAACCGAGGACCGCGTACACAGGGCCCGGAGTCTCGGGCGACAGCAGCAGCGACACGGTGCCCTTCTCGTCTGCCGGCGAGGAGGGCACCGTGGTTCAGGGGCGTCCCTGCCGGATATGGGTCAGGCCGACTTCCGACGCGGAGAAGTCGGCAAGCGTCGTCCGGGTCGCGAACCGCCGGCTGACGCCACAGACCTGAGCTCATGGGTGATGGGTAACGTCATGGCCTCCGGGCGAGATCGTGCCGGACAAGTGGGATCTGTATCTGAGGCGCCCGCGCGCGCCGGCCCCGCGCGGCACCCCGACCCTTGTGCAGTGCTCCGCCCTTGAGGGCGGGGGTGAAGCGCGTCCTCGGCCCGGAGGAGCGAAGCGGTGGAGTTCGCTGTGCCTCCGGGACCTCGACTCAGACCGGCCGTTGCCGGCGCGGGACTCGTCGATGCTCTACCGCGCACGCCGCCGCACTGGCGGCCCTCGGCCGCTCGCGGGAGGCGGAGGAGGGGTTCGACAGGGCGGCGGCGCTGGCGGCCGAACTGCCGTATCCGGCGGGCGCTCGCCGAGTGGAGTGGGTCAGGGGGACGGCGGGGGGCGTCCGGGGCAGTTCTCCCGGGGTACGTCGGTGAGGCGGGCGAAGACGACGACGTTCGGCGGTGATGCCGTCGGCAAGGTTCTCAGACGAGGCTGGTCAACAGCTCCGCGAAGAGCTGCGGCCTGCTGAAGTAGCCGACGTGCGAGGTGTCCAGGGTGTGCACATCGAAAGGGTTGTGCGGTGTCAGCGCGTCCGCTTTGCGGATCATGTAGTCCTGGACGGCCGGGGTCGTGCTGCGGTCCGCGGAGAGGCGGACGTAGGTGTGCGGGACGCGTCCCCATCCGTCGGCCCGGACCAACGCCGCCGGTTCCAGCACCGAGTAGTTCTCGTCCGGGTCCAGGGAGTCCAGCAGCAGCCGGAACTGGTGGTCGGTGGAGTCGGCCATGATGGCGGCCTTCAACTCGGCGAACAGCGCCGGGTCGTCGTGGGCACTGCGCCAGTTCAGCCGGACCACTCCGGGGTCACGCACGTCCGGCACGGCGATCCGCGCCGTCGCGGCGGCCAGCAGGTTGTCGTCGACCACGTTCCACGGCTCGGTGAGCATGGCCGGGTCGCTGAGGCAGAGCGCGGAGAGGTAGACCACGCGGTCGAGCAGTTCCGGTGCGGCGTTGGCGACGGCGCTGATGGTCAGACCGCCGAGACTGTTCCCGACCAGAACGATCGGACCCCATTCGGCGAGCCGAGGCAGGGCGTCCACCACGTGTCGCACGTTGTCCCGCAACGTGATGCCGCGCATCGGGGAGGGGGCGGCGGCCAGTGCCATGGCGTCCTGGGGTTGCCGGTAGTAGGCGGCGGGGCTGCCGGCACGGTCGCCGTGGCCGGGCAGGTCGACGGCGTACGAACGGTGTCCGAGCAGGGCCAGTTCGTTCTGCAACGGGCCCCAGGCCCGGGCGTTGCTGGAGCCGCCGTGAACGAACACGAAAGTGGGGCGCAGGGTGGCGCGCATGATGGAGATCCTCGTCATCCAGAGGTGAACGGTGGACGTGGGACCAGGCGTCGGCGACGGCCGACACCACGGTCAGGACGCCTACCGGGTCCGGACGGCCTGCCAGTCGTGGATGACGGAACACATGGTGGTGACCGTAACAGGTGGTGGCGGCCCGTAGGCGCCCGGAGCCGAACCGGCGGGAGAGTTCGTCACGTTGGCGGGCCTGACCAGGCGGCACCCGGGCGGCCCGCCCGACATCTGCGGCCCCCATCAGCCGGCTTCAGGTCGTCAGTCGTCACTCAGCGGGCGCGATGCGGAATGTGTGCCAGAGCCCGTTCTCGCGAACAAAGCCACCTCAGGGAGTGGCCAGGACGGGGGTGTCGAACGGGTCGTAGTGGATGCGGTCCGGCGACGTGCCGCCGAGCATGAGTGTCTGCCGGGCTGAGGTGACCATCGGGGCCGGACCGCTGAGGAAGGCGTCATGCTGGTACCACGGTCCGTACTCGGCAAGGACTTGTGGCAGAGACCCCCGGATCCCGGGGATGTACTCGTCGGAGACCGCGCCCCTGACTGTCAGCCAGTGATGACGCTGTGCCATGCGCAGCATGTCGTCCACCCCGTACAGCTCGGCACCGGTGCGGGCACCGAGGAAGAGATCCACCTGGTGCCGGCCGCCGCGTCGAGCGACCTCTTCGATGAGCGCACGGATGGGGGCGAGGCCGGTGCCGCCGGCCACGCAGAGCAAGTCGCTGTGGACGGCGGCGTCCAGCACCATGTCGCCCATCGGCGCGCCCAGGTGGACCACGTCGCCCACAGCGGCCTGGTGTACCAGCGCTTTGCTGACGGAGCCACCGGGCACGGCCCGTACGTGGAAGGTGAGGGTGCCGTCCTCGCGGGGCGCGTTGGCGGGGGAGTAGGAGCGCCACTGCTTGGGATACCAGGGGGTCTCGACACTGACGTACTGACCGGCGGCATGCTCGTAGGGCAGGTGGGGATGCAGGGTGACCTCGGCGATGCCGTGCCCGCAGGGGACGAGGTGCACGATCGTGGCGGGCCAGACGGCGGGCCGTGCCTCCGCGTCCTGCTCGGCAGCGCTGACCATGACGTCGGCGACCGCTCCGTACGCCTTGGTCCAGGCGGCGGCGATGTCTTGGGTCCAGGCGGGACCGGCGTAACGGGCCAGAGAGGCGAGGAGGCATTCGCCCACGGCGGGGAAGTGTTCCCGGAGCGCGCCGAATTTACGATGGTCACGGCCGAGGTGTCCGCAGAAGCGGGCCAGGTTCTCCGGATCGTCGACCAGGTCGACGATGCGCAGCAGCGCGCGCAACAGGCGGCCGCGCTGGGTGTCCATCCCCGGCGGGAACATCGGCCGTACCTCGGGATAGCGGGCGAAGAGGATCGCGTAGAAGTAGACCGTCATGTCTGCGGCAAGTGGCTCGACCACCGAGACGGAGGCGCGTATGAGCTCTATCTCATGGGCCGACAAAGGCGCCTCGGCGGCCTCTGGCTCATGGGTGTGCTCGGCCGGGGTGGGTGCCGGATCCTCGGGGGAGGGGAGAACGGGTGCGTTGCCTTGGCGTCTGATCCGGAATCTCAAGGGACCAGAGCTCCGCCGTCCGGTATTCGAGACGGCCGGACGCGGGCGGACCGCAGGGTGGCCGCGTCGACGGAGCGGCGCCCCCGACGGGCACTACGGGCGGGGACTTCACTGGCAGGCATGGGTCCTCAAGATGGGGCGGGAGCATCGAAGCGGACTGAGCAGCTCCGGACGCTACCCGATCACTCAGGTACTCAGAAGTAGCCAAGGGATGCATGAAGCGGTCGACCGTCGGGTCCCAAATGGGTAGATGTCGTGCTGTTGCCCGTCATGGCGTGGGCCCGCAGGAGGGCGGTATGCGTCTGCCGCCCAGCTTGGGGACGCAGGTGGGCACCACCTCTCCCCACCATCACCGACGTCACGGCGACCTTTCACGGAACTGCGACAGAAGGCATGGAACGACACCGCTTACCGCGCCCTCGGCGGCCCCGCACAATGCCGCCTCGTCCCTCCGCCGCCGTGGGAACGTACCGCGAATGCCGGAGACCAGCCCTGGGTAGTCCCCAGCTGCACTCAATCAGAGGGGGACCATGAGCAGCGACAACCAGGACGAGCGCGACGCGGGTACGAAGAGACGTACCGAGCTCCTCTGGCGCATCGGCATCGCCATCACCCTGGTGGCCTTCGCCATCTTCCTCATCTCCATCTACGAGGACCCCGGCCCGGTATGCGGAACGGGCCAGGACAAGGGCCCCTGCTGAAGCACCTACGGAGCATTCGCCGGGTGCATCGCCCCAGACCGGCTCCCGGCCACCGCCTCGGCGCCCATCGACCGGCATGCGGCAGGGAGCTGCCACGAGCACCGGGCTGTGGCGGTGTCAGGGGGACGGGCGGGGGAGCAGCGGGTCGGGAATCTGTGACAGCCGCGTGACCGAGCGTCGGCCGCATCCCCCGCCGTGGCCTGTTGCTTGCAGGTGCGGACGTCGTGCGGTGCCGGGTCCGGGCGGACCGGAGGTGTTCCGTACGGCCTGTGGTGCTGAGGGGCGTCCTGCTGCTGCCAGAGGGCGAGTTCGGCGGGGACGCCGTCGCGTTCGGCCTCGCGCATCTCGACCTCGATGCCGTCGCCCCACCGGTCGGCACGCTCCTGGGGGCTTCCACAGCGGCCTTGCTGGTCATCCTGGGGTCGATGCCGTCGCGCCGAATCCGACCGCAGGCGCCGCGACCGCACGGCCGCCGGCCCCAGCACACCGCTGCCCCCTTGCCACCCGTGAGGCCTGCCTGCCTGCGCCATCGACCGCCCGACCGCCCGACCGCCCGACCGCCCGACCGCCCGACCGCCCGACCGCCCGACCGCCCGACCGCCCGACCGCCCGACCGCCCGACCGACGCCGGCGACGCCGTCTGGGCCGACACCACCCGCACGTCGTCGTCCCGCGCCGCAATGGCACCGCAGTCAGCACGACCGGCCCCGTCCCCGGCCTCTCCGCACAGGGCCGCCCTCACGCCCTCGTCATCCCCGACGTCCGCAAGGGCGCACCCAGGACCACGGCCGAGCCGATGACCACCATCGCTACCAAGGCCCACCACCTGTCGTGCGCGTCACTCCTGCCCAGGGTCGAGATCCGCAAGCGCCGCTCCCAGTCGACGTGCACCTTCGGTCAGTTCGGCGAGGTCGGATGTGGCGGCGAACCCGATACGCAGGTGAGCCGCCGGTGGCTCGGTGGCGAAGTATCGGCTGCCGGCGCTCACGGCGACGCGGCGCTGCCGGGCGGCGCTCGTCAGTACGGTGTCGTCCACGCCGGGCGGCAGGCGAACCCACAGATGCAGTCCGCCCGTAGGCAGTGCGGCCAAGGCCGCGCCAGGGATTTCCTGGGTGACCGCGGCGGCCAGCACGGCGCACCGCTCCCTGAGCGCCGCGCCGAGAGACCGGACGTGCCGCTCCCAGGACGGGGAACTGAGCACCTCCAGCGCGGCCTCCTGGAGCGGGCGGGTGACGAAGAAGTCGTCGACCAGGCGCACCGCCCGCATGCGCTCCATCACCGGCCCTCGGGCCACCAACGCCCCGATCCGCAGGCTCGGTGCCGCGGGCTTGGTGAGTGAGGTCACGTAGACGACGGTGCCGTCGCGGTCGTCGGCCACCAGTGGCCGTGGCACCGGGCCGCCGTGTCCCAGGTGCCGCGCGAAGTCGTCCTCGAGCACGAACGCGCCCGAGGCGCGCGCCACATCGAGGATCTGGCGGCGCCGTTCGGACGCCAGCACGGTGCCGGTCGGGTTCTGGTACGTCGGCTGGCAGTACAGCAGTCGCGCGCCGGTCATCGCGAACGCGTCGGCCAGCATGTCGGGCCGGACGCCGTCGGCGTCGAGCGGTACCGGAACAGGTCGCAACCCCGCGGCGCGAGCGGCGGCCAGGGCCCGGGGATAGGTGGGGGACTCGACCAGAACCGGGCTGCCGGGGCCGGCGATGGCCCGGAACGCGATCGACAGGGCGCTCTGCCCGCCGGCGGTGACCAGCACGTCCTCCGGCGCCACGCTGCCGCCGACGATGCGGGCGAAGACGGTGCGCAGCGCCATCAGGCCACCGGCCGGGGCGCGGTCCCAGGCGTCCGGACGGCGTGCCGCCCGCGCCAGCGCCGCGCTGAGGGCCCGGGTGGGCTGGAGCGAGCGGTGGATATAGCCGCCGTCCATGGTGATCGTCCCGGCCGGTGGCGGTCCGAGCGGGTCGGCGATCAAGTGGGTGTCTACGGCGCGGTCGGTGAGGGCGACCGTCTGCCAGGCCATGTCGGTGGCAGCGGCTCCGTCATGGAGCCGGGTGCGCTGCGCCACGTACGTCCCACTGCCCGGACGGGTCACGACCGCACCCTCAGCGGCCAATGCGGCGATGGCCCTTGCCACCGTCGCAGGGCCGACCCGGTACTCCTTGATCAGCTCCCTGCTGCTCGGCAGTCGGTCGCCGGGCGAAAGGCGGGAGAGCAGCGTACGAAGACTGTCGGCCAACTCACCAGAAGTGCTACCGTCATTCATGAGAGACAAGAATAGCGCTACTGGATCTGCCTCGGAAGCACTTCAGCTGGACGTCGCCGCCCTGCGGGCCGACACTCCCGGGTGCCGGCAGGTCATCCACTTCAACAACGCGGGCTGTGGCCTGCTGGCAGCCCCGGTCCTCGACGCGATGGTCGGCCATCTGAACTTCGAGGCCCGGATCGGTGGTTACGAGGCGTCGGCCGCCCGAGCCGCCGAAGTCCGCGAGTTCTACACAGAGATCGCCGCCCTCATCAACACCACGCCCGACAACATCGCGTTCGCGGGCAGCGCCACCCACGCCTACGCCAACGCCCTCTCGTCGATCCCGTTCGAGGCCGACGACGTCATCCTCACCACCCGCGACGACTTCGTCTCCAACCAGATCGCCTTCCTGTCCCTGCGCAAGCGATTCGGCGTACGAATCGTCCACGCGCCCGACACACCCGAGGGTGGGGTCGATGTGGAGGCGATGGCCGCGCTGATGCGGACCCACCGCCCGCGCCTGGTATCCGCCACCCATGTCCCCACCAACTCGGGTCTCGTCTCACCGGTTGCCGAAATCGGCCGCCACTGCCGCGAGTTGGACCTGCTCTACCTGGTCGACGCCTGCCAGTCGGTGGGCCAGTTCGTCATCGACGTGGAGGAGATCGGCTGCGACCTCCTCACCGCCACCTGCCGCAAATTCCTCCGTGGCCCGCGCGGCTCCGGATTCCTCTACGTCTCCGATCGCGTCCTGCGCGCGGGCTACGAACCGCTGTTCATCGACATGCACGGTGCCCGCTGGACCGAGCCGGGCGGCTACGAGCCCGTCGGGACGGCGGCCCGGTTCGAGGAGTGGGAGTTCCCGTACGCCACGGTGCTCGGCAGCGCCGCCGCGACGCGCTACGCCCGCAAGGTCGGCATCGAGGCCATCGAACAGCGCACACCGGCGCTCGCGGCCCGGCTGCGCGACCGGCTCGAACCCATACCCGGCGTGCGCGTGCTCGACCGCGGTCCGCGTCTTGCCGCGCTCGTCACCTTTGGCGTGGAAGGCTGGCAGCCCCAGCCGTTCAAGGCGGCCATGGACGCCCGTGGCGTCAACTCGGCGCTCAGCTTCCGTGAGTTCGCACAGATCGACTTCGGAGACAAGGGCGTCGAATGGTGCCTGCGCCTGTCGCCGCACTACTACAACACCGAGGAAGAGGTGGACCACGTCGCCGACGCGGTCGCGGACCTCGCCGGCCAGGGACGGCGATGACAGCCACGCAGACGCGCGCCACGGAGCCGGGCCCGGACAGCCCGGAGAGTCTGTGGCGCAACGGAGACTTTCTCAGATTCTGGCTCGGCGAAACGCTGTCGCTCCTCGGCGCCCAGGTCACGAACCTCGCCCTGCCGCTGACCGCGATCACCGCCTTCAACGCAAGCGATGAGCAGGTCGGTGTTCTGCGCTTCCTGCAACTCGTCCCGTACCTCGGACTCGCCTTGGTCTTCGGGGTATGGGTGGACCGCGCCCGGCGTCGGCGGATCATGCTCGGCGCCAACCTCGTCCGGATGATCCTGCTGGCCCTCGTGCCCGTCCTGTACTGGACGGACGCTCTCAGCATGGTCTCGCTGCTGGTGATCGCCTGTGCCGTCGGCGTCGCCTCGGTGCTCTTCGACGTGAGCTGGATGTCGTACGTACCCACCCTGGTGCGCGATCCCAAGCACTACGTCGAAGCCGGCGCCAAGATGGGGATCAGCTCATCGGCGGCCGATGTGGCGGGACCCGGGCTCGCCGGTGTCCTGATCGGCGCCCTGACCGCACCCGTGGCACTGATCGTGGACGCGTTCTCCTATCTGGTGTCCCTGGTCTCGCTGCTGCTCATCCGCACGCCCGAGCCCCGTCCCGAACCGCCGGCCGCACGACGGCACCTGCCGACCGAACTCCGGGACGGCCTGCGCTGGGTCCTGAGGAACCCGGTCCTACGGTCCCTTGCGCTCATCGGGTTCTGCTGCAACTTCTCCATGGTCACCGTGTGGACCATGTTCCTGCTGTACGGAGCACGGGACCTGCACCTGGACTCGACGATCCTCGGCGGTATCTTCGCCACCGCCTCCGTGGGCGGACTGATCGGCGCGGCGATCTCCCGGAAGGTCATCCGGCGCTTCCGGCTCGGTCTCGTCTACCTGGTCGCCCAGTCGGCCCTTCTCATCGGCCCGATGCTGATCGTCCTTGCCACCGGCCCCCGGCCGGTGATGGTGGGGATGTTCGTCCTCTCCTTCTTCACCACCTACCTCGGGCTCGGCGTCGCCGGCGTCATCATCGTCAGCCTGCGCCAGGCCAGCACCCCGCAGTCGATGATGGGCCGGATGACAGCTGTCTTCCGCACCCTGCTGTTCGGCGGCGGCGCACTCGGCGGCCTGTCCGCGGGTCTGCTGTCCGGCCGGATCGGTGCCCATGGCGCGTTGACCGTGGCGGCGATCGGATCCGCAGCCGTGCTGATCGCGCTCCTCCTGTCCCCCGTGAGCCGACTGCAGGACCTGCCATCGGTACCGGACGAACCCGTCACGGCGGCCGCGGGCGGGCAGGCCGCAGGCTGAGACGGAGCTACGCGAAGGGCCCCACCCGCAATCGGTGGGGCCCTTCGACATCGTGCCCGGTGAGGGCCTGGCGGCGGGTGCGGGACGCGAACTCGCCCCGGTCCTTACGCCACCCGTTCGGACAGCGGTCTGTTGCCCGACGCGCGTGCGGCCAGTGGGATGGCCGTGGGCCTGCCAACGGATGGCGCCTGGACGTGCCACCCCGTAGCAGGAGGGTCTGCCGATGCCTGGACTCAGGGCGAACTGGCGACGCCGCGGTGCCGTGTGTGCGGCGGGGGCGATGCTCCTGTCCACCGTCGCCGTGTCCGCCACGAGCGCGACCGAACCGAGTCGCGGAGGAGACCCCGTGGGCGACGGAGGCACCGTGCTGCGGTGGCAGCCGTGTCGAGGTGAAGCACAGCGGGGGTTCGAGTGCGCCACGACCAAGGTGCCGCTCGACTACAAGCGCCCGTGGTGGCGCACCATCGACCTGGCGGTGATCAGACACCGCGCCACTGCCCCCGGACAGCGGACCGGAGCCGGGGCCGCGTCACTGTTCTTCAACCCGGGTGGACCCGGCGGCGCCGGGACCGTGGGGCTGCCCGAGCTGTACGCGAAGTTCCCCGCCCAGCTGCGGGAACGGTTCGACATCATCAGCTGGGACCCGCGCGGCATCGGGCAGAGCACCCCCGTGCGGTGTTTCGACAGCGCGGAAGCGGCCAACGCATGGCACGCGGACGTCCCTCCGTTCCCCGTGGGCGCGGAGCAGCGCAGGCAGTTCATCACGGCGTACGCCGACCTCGGCCGGCGCTGCGAGCGGCGCGATCCGCAGTTGCTGCGGCACGTCTCCACCGCCGACGTCGCCCGGGACCTCGACCGGCTGCGCCACGCCGTGGGCGAGAAGCGCCTGCGCTACTGGGGCATCTCGTACGGCACCTTCCTGGGCGCGACGTACGCGAACCTGTTCCCTGACCGAGTCGGCCGCCTCCTGCTGGACGGGAACGTCGATCCACGAGCCTGGATGAACGGCGGTTCGAGGAAGGAGCCCGAGCTGGGCACCTTCCTGCGCCTGGAGTCGGATCTGGGCTCGGGCGACACCCTGGGACAGTTCCTCGAACTGTGCGGGCGCGCGCCGACCGGTCGCTGCGCCTTCTCCGCGGGAGACCCGGCGGCGACCCGCACCAAGTTCGCCGAACTGATGCGCCGACTCACGGCGCGGCCCGTGGGGTCCTGGACCTACGCGAGAGCCGTGAGCGAGGTCCGCGGTGGTCTGTACACGGTCCACCCGGGCTGGAACCAGACGGCGCAGACGCTGCAGACCCTGTGGCAGGGCCACGCTCCCCAGGAGCCGCCAACACCTCCGGGCCCCGCGCCGTACCCCGGCTTCGAACAGCCCCTCAGTGTCATGTGCGCGGAGAGCCCCAACCCCCGCGACCCGCAACGGTATGCGGCGCTCGACAGGCTGAGCACGGCACGGTCGGGGGATCTCGGGCACTGGTGGGCCTGGGCCAACGAGCCGTGTGCGACATGGCCGGCCGCGGCCGCCGCGAGCTACGTCGGTCCCTGGGACCGCCCCACCGCCCACCCCGTGCTGGTCGTCAACCCGACCTACGACCCCGCCACCCCGTACCAGGGAGGCCGGGCCATGGCCCGGGAACTGGCGCACGCCCGTCTGCTGACCCTCAACGGGTACGGTCACACCGCCCTGGACAACCCGAGCAGCTGCGTCAACGGACACGCAGTCTGCTACTTCCTCAGTGGTGCCCTCCCGCCCGCCGGCGCCACGTGCGAGCAGGACACGCCGCCCTTCGCCCCGACGCCGCCGCCCGCTGCCGGATAGGCGCGTCGCAGCGCCGCGACCCGCCCCCTGCTTCCGGGGGCCGCATGCTGATTGACCCGACAGAACCGACTTCCACGAACGCCACGCGGCCGAATGCGGCATCAACCGCATCAACCGCCACCGCGCCGTCGCCACGCGCCGCTCCGCAGCAGCCGGTCCGTTCGGCCGGGACGTCAGCCCAGGCGACCCTTGCACAGGACGTAGACGATGCCCCGCAGAGCGGCCCGGCTATCCGCCGGGCAGCCGTCCGGGGATGCAGGCGACGCCGCGGTGGACGAGGCCGCAGCAGCAGGGCAACACGCTCCCACCAGCCGAACGGACAAGATCATCCAGCACCCGCAGAACTCTGCCGCCAGTCAGCCCAACGCCAAGCCCCTGCACGGAACTCGTTCTGAAATGATCAGAACAACCGCGAGCGGCTGCAAGTTCCAGGCGGGCGGCGTTGACTCGCCCGACCGGACAAAGGCTTAGCCCAGAAGGCAGGTGATCGAGGCTGTCAACCGTGGGTACACATGGGAAGCCGTTGCTCCTCATGACCCATTGCAGCAGAGGAAGATTTCATGGCTTCATCCCCACAGCGCCATTCGGCGGACGTCATTGTTGTCGGCGCGGGACCTGCCGGCTGTACCGCCGCTCACTATTTGGCGCTGATAGGCCATGACGTCCTGCTGCTGGAGAAGTCCGCCTTCCCGCGGGACAAGATCTGCGGAGACGGCCTCACCCCGCGAGCCGTGAAGGAACTCGTTGACCTGGGCCTCAATATCGGCGGTGACGGTTGGATCAGAACGCGGGGCCTGCGGGTTCACGGCTCCGGCACGACTGTGGACATGCCCTGGCCGAGCGAAGGGCCTTTCCCTGACTTCGGGCTCGTACGCAGCCGCATGGATTTCGACCACCTTCTCGCAACAAAGGCCGTGGCGAGCGGCGCGCTCTTGCTGGAGGGGACCAAGGTCACCGAGCCCATCATCGACCCGACGACCGGCCGCGTCAGCGGGGTGATCGCTCAACAGGACGGCACCACCCGCACCTACCGAGCGCCGTTGGTGGTCGCCGCCGACGGTGCGTCGAGCCGCCTGGCCGTCGCGCTCGGCCTCGAGCAACGCAAGGACCGACCCATGGGTGTCGCCGTGCGCCGCTACTACACGGCGCCGCACCACGACGAGGACATGTTGGAGGCCTGGCTCGACCTCGAAACACGTGACTCCCGTAACCGAACGTACATGCCGTTCGGTTACGGGTGGGTCTTTCCTGTCGGCAACGGCGCCTTCAACGTGGGCCTGGGCACCTTCCACATCGGACTCAAACCCAAGGTCGACCACCGACAGCTCTTCAGAGAATGGACCGCGCGTCTGGCCCCCGTCGGGCACTTCGGCGAAGCCCACGCTCTCAGCCCGCTGCGCGGAGCGCCTCTTCCCGCCGGCCTCAACCGGCGTCCGCTCTACACACGGGGGCTGCTTCTGACCGGCGATGCCGGCGGAATGATCAATCCCCTCAGCGGCGAAGGCATCGACTACGCGATGGAGTCCGGACGCCTGGCAGCCGAAGCAGTCACCCGTGCGTTCGCGCAGCCCACCGCGCATGCACGCGAGGAGGCTCTGCTCACCTACCCCGAGATCATCCGCGACGCCTACGGCCGGTACTTCACCGTCGGACGCCTCGTCGTCCAGGCCCTTGGCCACCCGGCTGTCATGAAGCTCGTCGCGACCAAGGCCCTTCGCCGCCCCACTCTGCGACGCTTCATGTTCAAACTCTGGGTCAACCTTGCGGACCCGTACAGCAAGGACGCGCTCGATCGCGTCATCATCGCCCTCCAGCGCGCCGTTCCCGCGGCCTGACAAGAAGATTCGTGATCGCAAGCAGTGGCGCGGCCCCACAACCCACCGGGTGAGGCGGCGGGTCATGAGGGTGACGACGGCCCAGGTGACCAGGGTTTGGGAGGCCTGGACGAGCCGTACGTAGTCGCGCGCGTGCCGGCGGGCGCGCATCATCCAGGCCCATGTCCGTTCGACGACCCGGCGGCGGGGCAGCACGATGAGGCCGGAGGAGTCGTTCGGAGCGCTGACCGTGTCGATCGTGAGGTTGAGGCGCCTCTTCGCCCACGCTACGAGCTTGCCCGCGTAGGCGAAGTCTGCTCAGACGATGGTGATCTCGGCGTGCATGAGGTGGAGTCGGAAGAGGACTTCCTTCGCCGCGTGGCTGCCGTGGGGCGCTTGCGGGCGTGACTTTCACGAACAGAAGAAGGCCGCGGGTATCGACGACGAGGTGGCGCTTGCGGCCGCGCAGGGTAGGGCCGCACGGCCCGGTCGGTGCTGAGGGTGGAGGCGTTCCGGTCGGTGCGTCGGGCAGTGCCATGAGGGGGGCCTCCTGGAAAGGGCCTGGCCACGGTGATCGGATGGGGTGGGCGCGTCTCACACCGGGGGACGCGGCGCGGACGCGGTCCAGACGGTTCGGGGCCGCCTGGTCACCGTGAACTGCCGGCGCCGGGTGGCGAGCCAGGTGGTCCGTGCGATGGAGGGCCTGGTCGAGCTCCATGAGCGCGCCGAGCGCAGAGAGTTCGGCGGTGACGGTGCCGTCCTCGGCGACGCGAGGCGGTGCTGTGGGTGATGTAGCCGTGCTTGCCTTGCCGGCCTTGTCGGCGAGTATCGGCAGTTTCGGATACTCGGACGTGCGGAGTAGGGATCCTGTGGATCAGCCTGGCCGGGGTCACGTCTGTCGGATGGTGGACTTGCCTACTCGCTGGGTTGTCAGTACCAGCGCCTAGGGTGCCCGCATGACCAGCTGGATACAGGGGTCCTTCCCCGCCACGAGGTGAATGTCGTCTTTGCCCGGGGCGTGTCACTCAATACATTCATCCAACGTCTTCGTGACCGGCTGCGAGAACCCCTCTCGTACGGCGGGGCGAACGGGTGGGCGTGGGCGGTACACGACATGCACAACTGGGACGCCGAGGACTACGACAACGTCGACTACAGAGGCTTGTGCCCGGAGGATGCGGAGATCGTCGTCTTTGAGACCGAGCCCTGCAGCGCCAAGGCCTTCCCGCCCGCATTCGGGTACTACCGGAACGGTCGCACGATCCTCTGGTTCAACTTCGAGAGCCTTCATCAGCATCGCGCGGGCGAGAACCCGGACTATCTGTCTCCCGAACTCCTGGCCGCGAACCTCATTGGTCCCACTGCGGAATGCGGGAAACAGGACGACGACAGTCACGACTGTTTCGACCACCACTACGAAGATCACGAGCGGCTTGTGACGGTGATTGCCGACTACTTCACGCTGCCGTCGCCACCGCTGTCCGAGGGGGTGACTGCCAAGTGATCTGGCTTGCCCCGAACACCTTTGTCACCTTCTGTAAGGGCATGACCTTGCAGACCTTGTCCGACATCTTTGGCGAAGTGGAGCGTCCTGCCGCCTCCACGGGAGAATCGTCCGGCTGGGCATGGGCCACGCACGACGCCTACACCACCGAGGAAGGAGAGGCTGCCTGGGCGCTGGCCTGCAGCATCACCGGCCACCGCTATACGGACCGCGCAAGTGGACCGGACCGTGTAGAAACCGTTTTTCTGGCATCCACGCCCGCATGCGCTTGCCCGCACGGGCAGAACTACATGGTCCCGCACTGCGACGAGCACCCGTTCCAATTCGCCTACAGTCGCGGCGGATTCGAGCAGACGTACTTCAACCTCGGCCGACACCGCGAATCACGGCGTGCCGGAGGCATGGCCGACCTGCTCGTACGCGAGCTGCTGGAAGCCGGGATCGTCGGCCGGGACACCCCGGCATACGACACCCAGCCAGGCTTCAACGCGGATGGCGCCCAGACGGTGCGGATCATTGCCGACCACTTCGGGCTGCCCTCACCACTACTCGATCTCGCGCCCATGGGCTCGTCAACCTGATGCGATGGCCAGAAACCGGGCCGGGCAACCGCAGGTCGTGATCGTTTGGCCACCTCGGGTGCGTAGGCCGTTCTGACGACTCCGGCGGCCGACCGTTCGGCCGCGCTGGGGTTGACACTGGGGAGTCATCGGATGGTCGTCCGAGCATCTGGCCACAGATGGAGCAGCGCGGCGCAGGCGGCGGGCGGTCACGAGAGCCGGATCGCCCGGCACATTGCCGGCATGCTCGTTTACGCCCTGCCGGATGCGGGACAGGTAGTCCTGCGCCGGGCGATCGGAGGCGTCCTTGCAACCACGGCACCTCCACTCGTGGTTGCTGGACTCGTGGCCGGGCCTGGTGACGTGCATGTGGAAGCCGCCGACGGTGAGGAACCGGATCTGATGGTTCGTTGGACGGTCGGGCTCAGCGGATGCTCGGTGGCGCCGCACAGCGTCGCCGTCGGCGAGATCGTCCGCCGGCTGCCGGTGTGCACCCCGCCACAAGGGTCCGGCCTGGGATGCGACACGATGACCGGATGAACGCACAACGGGGAAGCACGGCAGAGGAATCCATCGGGGAGCTTGCCCGGCGACTCGTCGCAGCAGACACCGACGGCTGGACGCCGGAGGGTGTGAGGGCTGCGGCGGCCGAGCTCGGGTGGGCTTGGGGCGGCACGTCGGACGCTCCTGTGTTGATCACCGGTCGGTCCTCGGGCGATGCTCGCCTGCGCCCGGTCGGCGAGTACGAGAAGCGCTATGCCGACGGCGAGTCGTACGTGGAGATCGCGGTTCCGGTGGCGGCTCCCGCTCCGGACGCCCTGGCGCAGGCAGTCGCCTTCCGCGCCGCGATGGGGGAAGTGACCGCGGCGCTGGGCAAGCCGTCCATCATGGGCTCGCACGGCGACATGGGCCCTTTCTACGACAGCGAACCGCACTGGGGCGCACCCTTCCTGCGCTGGCGTGGAAGGCCGGACACTCTCGAACTGCGCGCCGGGAAGTCGGGGCCGGAGCTGGTCCTGCAGCCCACCGACCCGGCGGAGAACTGGTTCTGGCGTCAAGGCGTCGGCGAGGAGCACTCGATCAGCGGCTTCTTCGGCAGCAACCGTGACCAGGCCAACGTCGGTCTCGGCTTCCCTGGCGGTTGGACCGCCCGTAGCTGGGAGACCGTCACCCGGTCGCTGGGGGACTTCCTGGGAGCGCTGCCCGCCGAGACCACCGCCCTCGGCATCCGGATCGGGATGCCGTTCTACGGGCGCAACGGCCAGAGCGCGCCCCTCTTTTTCGACGTGGCGTGTGGCGAACGGCTCTCGATCGGCTGCTTCGCCCCGGACGACGTCGACCTGGCCGCACTCGGCTGGGGCACGGTCGCCGAGCACCCGCACACGGCGTCGGTCTTCAGCGACGACGATCCGGTATGGCGCGTGGACGGGGGCGGCCCCGGCGAGCCGAAGGGCCGCGCACTCGCGGAGATGCTCGTGGCGACGGCCAGAGCGGCGGGGGCGATCGATCCCACCGACCTGATCGTCGGCGGCGAGGCGGGGTACGTGGACGGCTACCACGTCACCTACTACGGACTGGGCCTGCCGACCGGCTGACCTTCTCCCGAGGCGCGTACCGTCGTGGCGTGCTTCCTTCTTCTGACGCTCGCCTGGAGCGCGGTCGGGATGGGCATGTCCAGCCCGACCGCCCAAGGCGGCCGGCGACGGCGCCCTGCCGCTGACAGTCCTACCGCTCCCCAAACTCCGGGTCGGCGTCGGCCGCCCCCTCGGCGTTCTCCGCCGACCGCCGCGCCCGCGTCGCGCACCCTCGTAGACCGGAACTCACGCCCCACACGCAGCCGTTCGACCTAGGGACGGACCGAGCACCCCTCGGCGGTTTTGCTCCGTACGATGTCCGCCTCCGGAGGCCGGCAACCGTCCGCGCCTTGACCTGTCGTGACCGTGTCCACAGCACAAGAGTCGGCTTGTCCTGGACGTAGCGCCACAGGACGAGGGTCCGCGAGCGAGTGAGGCAGTCGGCGACTGCACCGACGATGGCCTCAGTTGTGTGGCGCCGAGGGACCTCGTGGCGCAAGCCGGGCGGGGAAGGGTGGATCAGTAGGCGGAGTCGACGTTGTCGATGGAGCCGTACTTGTCGGCCGCGTAGTTGGCGGCCGCCGTGATGTTGGCGACCGGGTCGGTCAGGTCATGCGGGGTGCCGGCGACGTGGTAGGCGTCGAAGGTCGGCTGGATGACCTGGAGCAGGCCCTTCGACGGCGTGCCGTTCTGCGCGTTCACGTCCCAGTTGTTCTGGGCGTTCGGGTTGCCGGAGGACTCACGCATGATGTTGCGGTGCAGGCCCTCGTAGCTGCCGGGGATGTTCTTGGACTTCATGATGTCCAGGGCTTCCTTGATCCAGCCGTCGAGGTTGTCGGCGTACTGCTTCTTCGCCTTCTTCGCCGCCGGAGCTTCCACCGCTGACACCTGGGACACCGAGACATTCGCCGATACCGGGGCTGCCTGGGCGGGCGACGGGGCCAGCGTGAGCGCCGCTGCCGCGGCACCCGCGGTGGCTATGCCGGCGACGGACAGCTTGCGGAATCGGGCGATGCGGCTGGTGGTGTTCTGCGTGGGGGCGGTCATACGCGAGTAACTCTCCATCTGGGGGCGACGTGGGGATGCCGACCGAATGCGGTGCGGCGGAAGCGGAGCAGCTCTCCGCGAGGTGGCTGGGGCGGTCGAGCGAAAGGCTCTGGTGTCCGTCCCGCACCGGGATCCCCGGAACGACAGCCATGGTTAGGGGCGCTCCGAGCTCAGCGCAAGGATGTGACGTACTACCCCACCGCATAGCAAATGTCTGGAATGACCTGTCGCCAGCCGCCCGGGCACGGGATCGCGGGGCCGCCTTGTACTACCTCCCTTAGGACGTGACGTAGCTCCTGTGCGGGGCATCACAGCCGCGGCGCCTGTCCCGGCGGCCTCGTGACTCACCGGTCGAAGCTGCTCACGCTCCGTGCGCGACCAGAGTGTTCGGCATCGTCCGGGGTCCCTTCGGGGTCAGCGCCCCGACCTGCTTCGCGAACCGCTCCCCGTACCGCGGGGATGGTCCCCGAGTCTCTGCGACGAGTTAACGAATCGGTGAAGCTCACGGCGCGCCCGGACCCGGAATCAAGCCATCGTCGTTGTCCGATACGTGACTACTCCCCATGCCGAATCCGCTGCCTCGTTCGCCTGGCTGACGGGCGCCTATTGGCTCGAACGGCCTGACCATCGGGACGCCGAATGCGCGAGCTGCAGTCGCCTGACGAGCCCTGACGCCCGGCAGCCCTCGCAGGCTGCGGCCGTGACGCGGCTGGCGATGCTGATCACGGCAGGCGGCAGCATCGGCGCTGGACTGGTCAGCGTCGTGCGCGGCTGATCCGAGGCCGGCCGCGCGAACTCAGGGCCCCTCGCGGTCATGCCCAGATGAGCTTCGTCCGGCACCAGCGCGGGGGTGCGGCCGCGTTCTCCGCGTTCGGCCGCCAGGGCAAGGCCGGTCTATGACGATGGCGTCCGGGGTGCGTATTGTTGTGATCTTCGGCCGGCGGAAGCTGCCCAGAGTCCCCTAAGGCTGTGCCGACAACGATGACTCGCGACACGACTCCCGCACGACTCCGACTCGACCGGGCACTGGACTCTGTGGCCGTCACCTTTCGCGGTATGACAGCTCGCAGTGACGAGGCCCAGTGCGAGTGCCATTGGGGCAGCGGCGAAGAGCTTGCACAGCTGAAAGTCCCGGACGTGGAGCTTGACGTCGACCTGCTGCGCCGAACCTGGAACGCCCCCGACTGGAACGATCACGGGGCCGTACTCCGTCGCACCTTCCTCAATTCGCCAGGGAACTCGTCAACGGACGCGTGGATCCGACGTTCGCCGACTGGGTCAGGCAGTCGTTCGCTCGCGGCCACTGGCAACAGTGGCCCGCGGATCAGAGCGCGGCGGTCTGGGAGTTCCTGAACGCCTGGTGGACGCATAGCCTCATCGAATCCGAACCCGTTTTCCCGGCGCACGAGCTCCTCAAGCTGTGCGCCGAGGCATCGGCCACGCTCGGCCCGTGGCTGGAGGTCTGGGAGGCGCTCGACCATCCCGTCGCCGACCGGCACCTGGCCCAGGCGGCTTCTCTCTGGGAGTACGACCTGCTCGTGGACGACCTTCCATGGGAGACGTGGCACCTGGAGAACGCCGACTCAGACGCCTGGCGCACCGAACTCGCAGCCTGGCTCGTCCGTGTCGCCCCCGCACGGCTGCACGCCCACGGCAGCTCCGAGGAACTGCTCCAGCGGATACGTCTGATAGGACTCCCCGGCCCCACCCGCTGGGACGACCCGCACTGGCCCAGCCACCGCTACTGAGGCATCCCCACAGCGCAGACCGCGGCGAAGCAGACCACCACGCGGAAGCGGGCCTCCTAGGGCTGGCCCAGGTCAAGAGCGGTCGCGCTTGAGTGAGTCCTTGATGCCCTCGGCGTGCTCACGGACGCTCTTCGCCGTGTCGCGGATCTTGGTCTTTACCTGGTCAGTCCTGCCCTCGGACTCAAGTCGCTCATTGCCGGTGATCTTTCCGGCGACCTCCTTGAGCTTGCCCTTGGCCTTGTCCATGGCGCTGCTCATGCCAGTGATCCCTCCTCGGTGGATCGGCCGCACGTCCAGGCTAGGTCCGGGTGGGCTGTGGTGCCTGCTGACGCGTGAGCGTCCACCACTGCAGTAGGGGTGCGCCTATGGCTTCCCTCCGCCGGGCACCGAAGGTTGTGATGACCTGGTCCCGACGGAGAAGCCGGAAGCCCCGCGGGGAGACGGGTCAGTTTCCCCGGATGATCAGCCAGGGAGCGATCAAGGTTGAAGCCCCTTCGACAAGAGAGCGATCCGCTCTGACGGCAGGACCCCTCGCTGGGGATATCCCCCCTTCCGATCCTGGGGCGCGCCTGATCGCGCCCCGTCGGTGGGCGAAACTAGCGTTCGGCCATGACTTCGACACGACGAAGGCGCCTCGCCGTGACACTCGGTGTCGCTGTGCTGCTCGCTGCCCAGGTGGCCACCGCTGTCGCCCAGCCGGCCCGTCCCTCCCCTGTGGAGCAGTTGCGCCGGGACACCGAGGCGATCCACGCCCTCGGTATCAGCGGTGTGCAGGCCCGCGTGATCGCACCTGACGGCCGGCAGTCGGTCGCCACCAGCGGCACTGCCGACCTGAACACCGGCCGCCCAGTCTCTCCCGACGGTTACTTCCGTATGGCCAGCACGTCCAAGACGCTGGTCGCCACCGTGGTCCTCCAACTGGAGGCCGAGGGCAAGCTGTCCCTGCACGACACTGTCGACCACTGGCTGCCAGGAGCGATGAAGGGCACCGGCAACGACGGCAGCCGGATCACTATCCGCCAACTGCTCCAGCACACCAGCGGGATCCACGACAACCTTCCCGGGTACACCACGCCGCAGGAGTACTACCAGCAGCGCCACGACGTCTACAGCCCAGAACAGCTGGTTGCCCTCGCCAAGGCCCCCGCGCCGGGCTCCCCGCGCAGCTGGAAGTACTCCAACACCGGCTACGTCCTGCTCGCCATGATCATCCAGAGGACCACCGGTCAACCCGCCCACCAGGAGATCGAAGACCGCATCCTGCGCCCGCTCGGCCTCGACCAGACCCGGTGGATGGGCACCTCGCCCACCCTTCCCCGGCCACACGCCAAGGCCTACCAGCTCTTCGGCCCCGGCACTGCGGTGGACGTCACCGACCAGATAGCGGTGGACCACGAGACCTCGTTCGCCACAACCACGCGGGACGAGAACCGCTTCCTCCGCGCGCTGCTCGCGGGCCGCCTGCTACCAACGCGGCAACTGGCCGAGATGAAGCGGACCGTCCCCGTGAGCGCGGAGGTCCAACAGTTCTGGCCCGGCGGCCGATACGGCCTCGGCCTGGTCGAACGCCCCTTGAGCTGCGGAGGAACCTACTGGAGCCACGAGGGCGGTGACGGCGGCTACATCACCCTCAACGGCGTCACCGACGACGGCAGGCGAAGCGCCGTGGTCTCCATGTCCGAGGCACGCGGCGACACCCTGGAGCACGTACTGGACCAGGAGAAGGCGGCCAGCGCCCTGGTCGACCACGCACTGTGCGCCGGGCGCCCCAACACCCCGTGAGCGGAAACGTCGTCGCGGTGGGCGGTGAGCTCGGCGCGGCGCTCGCTGGTGCCACGGGATCAGCGTTCCGCACGCCGTGGCCTCCCATGGCTCCATCTGGGCTCACCTCGATACCCCGTCTTCGCCGCCCACATCGCCGCTGTGGGCCCTGACGATCCGCCCTTCCAGTGCCGCGCAAGGCAACGTTCGCCCTGTTCTGATGGCCGAGTCGTCGCCTGGTAGCGTCGCTCGCTTCGGCTGGGGCAGCCTGCTGGAGTCTGATGGGATGCATGGTGACTTCTCCAGATGGCAACGCCCTTGCCGCTGCGATGGCGAGGTCGCGACGACCTCCGGCCGTTCGCCTTTGTCCGCTCGATACGGGCTCACGAGCCCCCTTGTCTCACGTGCCCTGTCTTCGCCTCGAACCCTGCCCTGCACGGGCCTTGGGGAATTTGGTCTGATGCGGGGGTGGTGGCGTTTGGCTGGTCCGGGTCACCTTGTCGGGGCGATGTCTGCCCATAGGGCGGTGGCGTCGGGTGAGAGCGGTGCGATCTCTCCGCCTGACGCGTTGTCGTCTCCGTCCCACCACACACCCTGGCCGGATGCCAGGACACGTTCGTCCGTGCTCGCCTGCCAGCGGCCGTGCAGCACGTAGAGCACCCCCGCGTGCCCGAGTGGCAGCACGACCGGGCCGGCGATCTGGTCCACCTGGGCCGTCCAGTGGCCGCGCCGCACCATGATGTTGAGCACCCGGCAGGCGCCACCCGGCAAGTCGGCGGCCAGCGGGTGGTCGCCGGAGAAGGCGAACGGCTCGCCCGCGCGTGTCAGCAGCCGTTCGAACACCCCGGGGCAGGCCAGCCGCACGCCGTCGCCGGCCAGCAGGGTGAGCGTCCGGTCGATGCCTGGGAACGCCGAGAACGGCCCGGCCCCGTCGATATCGGCGACGCTCGCGCGCCATCCGAACTCCTCGGTACCCGCCGGCCATGAAACGATCTCCCTGGTCGCGCCCCCGCCGTTGCGCCAACGGCCCGCCGTCAGTGTCTCGATATCGAAGCGGTGCATGGGCGGGCTCCTGACCTGCGTGCGGTACGAGTGCGGATCACACCTGCTCGTCGACCTCGGCCCCGGCGCCATCGTGACGACCGCGTGGAGTGCCGAGTCACCGACCTTGGTGTGCTCGGTCGACGGAGTGTATGCGTCGGTGGGGTGGTGGTGCGCTCCTCGCCGTGCTGACCGTTGTGCTGTGTGTGCTGCGTGTCCTGGCACGCCGAAGCGCTGCGGGCACCCCGAAGGGCGGCCCGCAGCACTCGTCATCCGCGTGTCATCGTGCCGGCCAGTGCGGCCATGTCGGAGCGTACGAGCACCAGTATTCGGTGCAGCCGACCCGGTAGGCCCGGGTGACCGTCTCCGTGACCGATGCGCCCGAGCGGTCCTCGGCGGTGACCTTGAGGGAGACCCAGCCGGTCTTCATCGCCGGTACGGTCACCCGCCGTACGTCGTCCCGCCCGCCGACACGCGCCGCCTGCCACGTGGCGCCGTCGTCCGTGGAGTACTGCACCGACACCCGGTCCACGTCCGCGCCGCCGCGCACACCCGCCTGGCGCCCGATCTCCAGCCCGAACGTGAACTCCCGTTCCTCCGGCGCCGAGTTGTCGCCGTCGAGCGCCGCCATGTCGTAGCGCGTGTCGAGGAGCGGCAGCGGGCTCTCGCCGGCGGTGTGCTCCGAGCGGAACCGCCAGACGTCCGTGACGTGCGTACCAAGGGACCAGTCGGGATGGTCGCGGTGTGCCGTCGACGTCAGCTCGTACCACTGCCCACGGCGCGGCACGTCGAAGGTGCCCTGCCCCGGCTGGTCGTTGCGTGCGACGAGCCGGCCCGAGTCCTCGCGCAGCATCGTCTCACCCGACTCCAGATCCCTCGCCGGATCCGACCGGTGACCCGCCGCGTCCGAGAACATCGGCAGCGAGAGGCGCAGCTTGTCCCCGTCGCGCGTGGCCTGGGCGCGGCCGTCGGGGCCGGTCACCGAAAGAGACGGGTTGAACGGGCCGGTCAGCCAGTTGTCCCTGACCGTACGTCCCTCGCGGTAGACGGTCGGATTCGAGTACTGCACGCCGAGCGGGCCGTCGGCGTCGATCGCGTACTCGAACGTGGCCGTCGTCCACGGCACGTCCGGTGTGTAGTACGCCGTCATCCGATGCGGGGCACGGAACAGCGTCGACTGCTGCGCCAACCGCAGCCCCTGGTGGGTGACCCAGCCGTAGATCCCCTTCGGGTCGTTCGGGTATCCGGTGGTGCGGAAGGTGTGTTCCACGCCGGCCAGGTCACGGCGGCGGTCCTGCCAGTGTGCACCGGCAGGAACGCCGTCGTCGTGCTTGTGGAAGGTGAAATAGGTGCGGTCGCCGTTGCGTTCGCCCTTGATCCGCAGCGTCACCTCCCCCTGGGCAAGCCGCTCTCGCAGCAGCGCCACGCCGAGCGCGTCGATGCCGAGCGGCGGATCCGCCGCGTCGATCGACGCATAGCCGGACATCAGGATCGCCGCCGGCCCCTGCGCCTTGATCGCCGCGTAGCGCCGGTCCCGTTCCTCCGAGGGCACGGGCCAGCCCGTCTCGAAGAGCACGATCCGGTCCTTCAGCTCCAGGCCGGTCAGGTCCTCGCCGCCGCCGACGTCCACGACCTGCTTCTCCATGTCCCAGTCCATCCGGCCCCAGGACACAAGCCGCACCGGTACGTCCACCGGGGCCCCAGTGCCGCCGACCGTCGTCGCGAGGACGTACGGCTGCTCCCAGGACGCGGCCGAGAAGTACGTCAGCCCGGGTATCCGGGCGCTGCCCACGGCGTACGACTTGTACGCGCCGCCGAAGATCGGCGCTGCCAGCCCCGTCGTCGGCCGGTCCGCCCCGGTCGACGAGACGATCCCCGTCGCCGAGCCCTGCTCGTTGATCCGCATCTCCGGATCGTCGATGCCCATGGTGACCGGCTTCGCCGCGGACAGGTCAGCCTTCAGCGTGCGGTCGCCGGTCAGGGAGACACGCTGTGCGATTGCGACGGAGGTCTCGGGAACGCTTGCCTCGCCGTGCGCGACGTACTCCCACACCCCGCCGAAGACCCGGTAGTCGCCGACCGGCACCCGGATCGATTCGGGCTCCGTCGTGAGGCCGACGAGCTGCGAGTCACCCGTCTTCTCGTTCTGCACCACGAGGTTCGTGTACGCCGCTTCGACGCCTGCCCGCTTCGCGGGGGGTTGGAGGGTGAGCGTGGCGCTCGGCCCCTCCGCGTCCACACCGACGGGCGTGCGCGCGGTGCTGCCGTCGCTGCCCCGCGCTGTGATCCAGGAGCTGTGGACGCCGGGGGAGACCCTGCTCGTGTCGATCCGTACGGTCGTGGAGGCCGTACCGCCGGCCGGGACCGTGAGCTGCCGCGCGGTGAGCGCGACCGGAGCCTTCCCGCTCAGGGAGAGGCTGAGTCGGACGTCCTTGCCGCCGCTGTTGCGGTACGTGACCGTGCGCGTCGGAGCGCCCGTGTAGGGCCAGGCCAGTTCGGCTGAGACCGCCGCGGGGGTGGCGGTGACCCGGGACGCGAGCGCGTCGGGCACGTCCACGCTGCCCGAGCCCTGCTCGTACACGCCCGCGCCGTCGACGGGGTCGGCGGTGGCGACCAGCGCCGCCTTGAGCTGCTGGGAGCTCCAGTCGGGGTGCCGCTGCTTGAGGATGGCGGCGGCGCCGGAGACATGAGGCGTCGCCATCGACGTGCCGCTGATCGTCGCGTAGAACTCGCTGCCCGCGGCGTCGTCGAGGGTGCCGGCCGCGCGGGCGGCGGTGATCGCGCTGCCCGGTGCGGTGATCTCGGGCTTGACGCCGCCGTCGGCGACCGCGGGACCGCGGGAGGAGAACGAGGACATGGCGCCCTCCTTCGTCACCGACCCGACCGTCAGGGCGCTGGGTGCCGCTGCCGGCGCGCCGATCGTGCGCGGTGCGCCGTCGTTGCCTGCGGCGACGACGAACAGCGGCCCCCCGTCGGCCGACAGGGTCTCGACCGCCTGCGACAGCGGATCGCTGCCGTCGCTCGGCAGACTGGAGCCGAGACTCATGGAGACGATGTCGGCGTGCTGGGCGGCCGCCCACTCCATCCCTTCGAGGATCCAGCTGATGTATCCGGAGCCGCCCCCGTCGAGGACCTTGCCGACGAGCAGGTCAGCCCCCGGCGCCACGCCCTTGTACCGGCCCTGCGAGGCGGCACCGCTGCCGGCTACGGTCGACGCGACGTGCGTCCCGTGGCCGTTGCGGTCGGCGACGCTCTCGTCCCAGGTGAAGTTCTGCTCGGCGGTGACCTTGTTCTTCAGATCCGGGTGGGCAGGGTCGTAACCGGTGTCGAGCACCGCGACCTTCACGCCCTTGCCGTCGAGGCCCTTGCGCCATGCCTCCGGGGCGCCGGTCATGGCGACGGACCGGTCCAGGCTCGCCTTCACCTTGGCGTCGAGCCACAACTTCCCGGAGGCGGCGGTACGTGACGTGCCGCCGCCCGTACCCGCGAGGAAGCCATGCCAGGCCGTCGCCGCCTCCGACTTGCGCACGGTACGGGCTGTCAGCCCGAGCGCCGGGTACGTCTCCCGCTGGGCCGAGCCACGCAGCGCTGGCCCGCTTTGTGCCGTCGCGATGAGTGGGATGTCCGACCGGGCGGCATCGTCGTACCCCTGCGCGGCGAGCACAGTGACGTCGAAGAGCTGCCGGTCCACACGCCCGTCCGCGAGGGCCTGCGTGGCGTCCACGGGGATGACGTACTCGTGGTCGTCGACCCTGGCCCGTGTGAACGCGATGTGCTCCCGGCCCCTGCCCGGACTCACCCCGCTGACCTGAATCCCGCTCCCGCTCCCGGCGAAACTGACCCGGTCCCCGCTCACCAGCGTGACCGTCCGCTGCCCCGGTACGGGACCACCTGACACCCCTGCCCGCGCGGGCCCCGGTCGGGCGGCCTCCGGCTCGGCGGCCGCGGGCAGCCCGGTGGCCAACAGCGTCACCGCGCCGGCCGCGACGACGGCCGCGGTCCTTGATCTCGATCTCATCCGCTGTACCAACTCCCTGAAGGCGTCGGGAACTTCACAGGGAGCACATTGGAGCCATGAGTCGCCGCCGTGACAGGGGATCGGAAGGGCGGAAGGCCGCCATGGCACAACACCGCCACACCCGGGCGCCCCAGCACTCCACGTCTGCACCTCTCGGTCGCGCGGGCTCCGCCGGCCGACCGGGGCGTCGGGCGCCCGTCTCGGCGCAGCCGATCCTTGAGAGCTGTTCAATGTGCGCTGTGCATGCCTCTGCCTACGGCTTGCATCAGGCCTAGGACGCCCGCCAGACCGTCATGTCCCCGGTCAAGAAGCTGAACCCTCCCTCCGGCAGGGCGGTCGACTTCACCTGGACGACGAACAGTGCGATGTCTCCGGAGCGGTGCTTGATGCAGATCTCGCTGCCGGCCGCCGCCGCGGCCAGCGGGAGACTGTGGCTTGGAGCGACGGTGAGGGCGGCGCGGCACGCATCGAGGGAGGCCCCCGGCTTGCCGTGGTGCATGCTGATCAGGCTGGTGCCACTCTCCAGAGCGCAGGACTGCTTGCAGGCGAGGCGGATGTCCCCCTTGCGGTCCTTGCGCTCGACCGGCTCCTTGATGTTCAAGGAGTTCTTCTCGTCCAGCATCTGGAACGGGTGCGCGACGGTTTGAGGCGCCTTGGGCGCGGTCGAGGAGGGGCGCGACGTCCCCGGTGTCCGGCTGCCGTCCTCTGCAGCGGAAGACGACGCCGTCGGACCGGGTGTCTTGGACGCGGAGGGTGCACGGTCGCGGAGCCGGTCCGCAGTGTCCATGATCGCCAATGTCAGGCCCGTCAGGAGGAGGGCTCCGGCCGTGATGGCGGCCGCGGTGATGAGCGCGGTGCGTCGCCTTCGGGACCGCCGCTCGTCCGGCCCCAGCGGCTGCGGCCGCGGGACCAGCGGCAGCGTGTGCACCGGGGTGGGGTCGGGGACCGGAGCCGGAACCGTAGGCTCCGGCCCCATGACCTCCCGCCAGACGGCCGGACCCGCGCCTGCGTCGGCGTCCCGGCCGAGTCGTTGCCGGCACCACTCGACGACCTCCGCCGGGGTGGCCCGCTCCTCCGGATCGGCGGCCAGGCATCGGGCGATCAGCGGACGGAGCTGTGTGGGAAGACGGGAGAGGTCGGGTTCGGAGTGCACGATGCGGTACAGCACGCTGACCGAGGGGCCGTCGCCGTACAGCGGCTCTCCCAGTGCCGCGAAGGCTGCCGTCTGACCGAGCGCGAAAACATCTGCCGCCGCCGTGAGTTCGCCCGCGGACGCCTGCTCGGGGGCCATGTACGAGGGCGTGCCGATGGTGGTGCCCGTTGCTGTGTGCGAGGTGACGTCAGAGGCGAGCGAGATGCCAAAGTCGATCACCCGCGGCCCGTCGGCGGCCAGCAGCACGTTCGACGGCTTCAGGTCCCGGTGCACGATTCCCGCACTGTGGATGGCTTGCAGCGCCTCAGCGACGCCCGCCATCAGCCACAAGCACCGCCGGCACCGGCAGCGGTCCGCGCCGGGCGACGGCCTCGGCCAGGGACGGCCCGGGCACTTACAGCGTCGCCAGCCAGGGCGGTACACCGTCCGCGTCGGCGTCGATCAGTTCGGCGGTGTATGCGCCCCGGACCCGTTGGGCAGCCTTTATCTCCCGGCGGAACCGGTGCCGGAAGGCCGGGGCGTCAGTCAGCTCCGGCCGTACGACCTTGATCGCCACCGGTCGGCCGTCCGGTGTGTGCGACAGATAGACCCGGCCCATGCCGCCCGCGCCGAGCTGCCCAACGGGGCCGCAGTCAAGGCCGGACTGAATCGTTCGATCTCGGATGCCGGATGGGGGGTGTTCCTCTCGTGCGGCCACACCGCACAGTCAATGTTCCATCCGGGAGTTGCGTTGGACATTGTGGAGGACTCTACGCGCGTCGGAATCGGCGTCGACATATGAGAAAGCACCAGACCTCACCGGCGCAGTTGGAGAAATGGCCACAACCTTTCGGCAGGGGACGCCATACGTCCCGAGCCAGGAGAGAATTCCGGACGCACTGTCCGAAAGAATCAAAAGGAATGATCCGTGCGACCAAGACTCTTCGGCGCGACCGCCTCCGTGGCCGCACTCGGACTACTGGGCTCCCTCGTCACCTCCTGCGGCTCGTCCGGGAGCGGCGGCGAGATGACACTGCGCTTGGTGGCCGCCGAGTACGGCACCAGCCCGGCGACCAGCTCCAAGGCGTACTGGGACGAACTGACCACCGCCTTCACCGCCGCCCACCCCGGCAGGAAGGTCGAGGTGACGCTCTACCCGTGGGCCGACGTCGACCGCGAGGTCACCCGCCTGGTCAAGGAAGGCAATGCCCCGGACGTGGCCCTGATGGGCGCATACTCCGACTTCGCAGCGCAGGGCCGCCTCTACGCCGCAAGTGAGCTCCTGTCGGTCAAGGCCGAGGCGAACTTCCTGCCGCCGCTTGCGGAGGCGGGTTCGATCGGCAACACCCTCTACGGCTTGCCCTTCGTGGCCAGCAGCCGGCTGCTCTTCTACAACGAGACACTGTTCGACAAGGCCGGAGCGAAGCCGCCGAAGACCTGGGAGGAACTCGAGGACGCGGCCAAGGCACTGAAGAAGGAGGACGTGCTCTTCCCTTACGCGCTGCCGCTCGGCCCCGAGGAGGCCCATGCCGAAGCCCTGATCTGGGAGCTGAGCAACGGCGGAGGGTACGCCGGCACCAGCGGCGGCTACAACATCGCGTCCGAGCAGAACACCCAGACGTTCCGCTGGATCAAGGACAACCTGGTAGCGCCCGGCCTGACCGGCCCGGTTCCACCGGCCGAACTCAACCGGCAGGACGCCTTCACGGCCTTTCTGCGCGGCCAGGTCGGCATGCTCAACGGCTACCCCTCACTCCTCCACGAGGCGAGGGCGAAGGGCATGAAGGTCGGCACACTCAGCATGCCGGTGTCAGACACGCTGAATGACGGGCAGCCCTTGCCATCGGCGGGCGTCGCCGACTGGATGATGGCCTTCAAGCGCGACGACAATCGTCAATTGGTGGGCGCTTTCCTGGAATTCGTCTATGAGGACAAGAACCTCGGCGAGTTCGCCGGGCGCTACCATCTGTTGCCCTCGACGGTGTCCGCGAGCCAATCCTCCAAGGCCGCGGCGGCGGATCCCAGCGGCGCGCAGTTCCTGAACGCACTGCGCAATGCCGAGCTCTACCCGGTCAATGAACCGTCCTGGCTGCAGGTCAGCGACACCATCAAGCGGAACATCGGCAAGGCCGTCGCGCCGTCCGCCGACCCGAAGGCCGTGCTGGAGGGCATCGCCCGGGAGGTCCACGACATGGCGAAGCAGACGTAGGCGGTCCCCGGAGTCTGCGGAGACCGACCGCTTCTCCCGGCGTGCGTTCTCTCGACTTCCCCTTTCTTCCCCTTCCCGGCCGGACGGATCACTGTGGGGATTCGGCTCCGCACGGGTGGAGTCGCAACCCGCCGCTTCTCATCCCTCGCAGGCGGCCCCGCGGTGTCCGCTGATGCCGTGATCGAGCAGGCCGCGGCAGCCTTCCGAGTCGAACCCGAAAGCATCACCGTCACCCTGCTCCAGGATCAGACCGTCATGAACGCCGACGGGCCGGCATGACAGGTGACATCGACACGGCCGACGCCCGCCCTGCGGGCCACCGGCCGCACCTTCAAGGGGTTCACCGCCCTCTACTCCCCTCAGACCGGGGGCTTCTCGAAGCGTACTGGGGCGACATGTGCCGCGGCGCCTGTTCCTCCAGCGCGTTCGCCGTGCCGGACATGACCCCACCACAGCCGTCACCCACCGACCTCCTCAAGATTGAAGGAGTCCCTGTTCCACACCGAGGACTCCTGACCGTCGGACCAGCTGGACACGCCGAATGGTCACGATCGCACGTTGTGGCATGGTATCGGCGGGTATCGCCCGATCGACCGTGGATCTCCGGCTCAGGGCACCGGGTGATCAGGGCGCCGGCGATGTGGGCGGCGGGCCGCCGGTTTGGCCATACACTCGCTCCATGGGGCGCACGAGTTCGACGAGGCAGTGCCTGCGGCAGGCCGCGTCCGGAGTGCGTCCGGCCGTCGTCGCCCCGGCCACCGCCGCCGACGTCGAGGCGCCCCGGACCCGCCGTATCGCGCTGCACGGCCACGGCTAGCGATCCTCGTCCCCGGCGCGCCGCTCTCCATGCCCTACGTCGGCCCCCTGAGTCCGCCTCGCCCGCCGCTCGCCGGGCGGTCTCCGCCTCCGCTCCACGTCACCACAGCAGCCTTCCGGCACTTGCCGACGCTGCCGCCTGGCTACGGCCGCACCACGGGGCCGGGCCACCTCGAAGGGATCATTGTGAAGCTGAGCGAGTTGCTGGCCGGGCAGGAGCACCATGTACTCCAGGGTGACCCGAGCAGAACGCTGATCACCGCGGGGACGACCTTCGACGTGGACCGGGTGACGCCGGGTTGCCTGTTCATCGCCGTACCCGGCCACCGGGAGGGCGGGCACGGCTCCGCCGCGCCCGCGCTCGCCCGCGGAGCGGCCGCTGTACTCGTCGACGGCACGGAACCGGCGCTGTCGGCATCGGTATGGGCGCCGGGCGCGTGTGCCGTGCGGGTGCCGGACATCCGCAGGGCGGCCGCGGTCGTGACCTCCCGCTACTTCGGCGAACCGGGGCGGCAGATGGACGTGGTGGCCATCACCGGCACCAACGGCAAGACATCGGTCTCGTACATGGTCGAGTCCGCCCTGCGGATCTCCGAGGGCGCGAAGGTGGGAGTCATCGGGACGGCCGGCAGCCGTATCGGCGACGAGCTGATCCCGATGCCACGATCGGTGTTGACCACCCCGGAGTCGCCTGACCTGCAGTATCTCCTGGGGCGCATGCGCGACCGTGGGACCGGCAGTGTGGTGCTGGAGGCTACGTCGATGGCCCTGCTGACGCACCGGGTGGACCGTACGTTCATCGACGTCGGGGTGTTCACCAACCTGACGCAGGACCACCTCGACGACCACGGAACGATGGCGAACTACCGGGACGCCAAGCTACGCCTCTTCCAGGGGCTGTGCCGGCGCGCAGTGGTCAATGCCGACGACCCGGTGGGCGCCGGGATCGTGGCGATGATGCCGGGTGCGGTGACCACGTACGCCCTCGATGTTCCGGCGGACTACCGGGCGACCGACCTGGCCGTCAGCGCTTCCGGCACGCGGTTCACCCTCCACCACGGCGGGCGCACGTATCAGGTGTCGATCCCGGTCCCGGGCCGGTTCTCGGTGGCCAACGCGCTCGCCACCCTGGCCACGTGCCACGTCCTCGGACACGAGCTGTCCGCCCTCGTCGCCGCACTCGACCGGATGCCGCCCGTCCCCGGCCGGTTCGAGCGCTTCGACACCCCGGGCGGTACCTCCGTGATCGTGGACTACGCCCATTCCCCTGACTCATTGGACAAGGTCCTGACCACCATCCGCGGCTACGCGCGAGGCCGGGTGATCACCGTCTTCGGCTGCGGCGGCGACCGGGACACGACGAAGCGGGCCGACATGGGGCGGATCGCCGGGGACCACTCCGACCTGTGCGTCCTCACCTCGGACAACCCGCGCAACGAGGACCCGCAGGCCATCCTGGACCAGATCGCCCCCGGCCTCGCCGCGACCGGCACACCGTTCGAGCGGATCGCCGACCGCCGCGATGCCATCTCGTTCGCCTTGTCCGCAGCCGGCCCGGAGGACACCATCCTGATTGCCGGCAAGGGCAGCGAACCGCACCAGATCGTCGGCGAGGAGCTGCTGCCCTTCAGCGACATGGCCACCGTGCGTGAACTCGCCTTGGAACGGACGTCCGCCCGGTCCCCCGTCCCTCGGTCTGCCGCGTGATCCGTTCGTAGCGGCGGGACAAGTGAGCTGTGCTCACCGGTCCCCTCCTGGGCCGGGCCGGGCCGGGGCCAGCGGGCGGTGTACCGGTCGTTGACAAGAGGGTCTGGCCGTTGGCCTATCAGCGCCTCGCCAGAGCAGGACATCTACCGCCCAGGGCGTTCCGAGGCGCCAGAACGCTGCTACTTCTCATCAACATTCGAGCAGCCGACAACCGCCTGGGGGTCCGAGAAATCACCAACAAGCGCTTTTCGACCTGACCTACGCAGCCAGGGTGCCGTGCGGCCGGCACGCTGCTTCTCGTGTCGCCCTTCATCGGTCAGGCGACCGACCGTTAGGCTCGCGTCGCCACAAAGGTCCGATCTTCACGGAGGGCAGGGCGACGGGGAACAATCGAGAGCGCCTCGTCAGAACACTGACGTTCTGGCTGCGGCCGGCCTTCGCATTGCGGGTCATCAACCGGTTTCAGAAGATCGTGGGATTCGACCGCTCGATGGCCCTGGCGTCCAGCGCCCTGACAGCGTTGGTCCCGCTCGCCATCCTCCTCGGCGCCGTCTTGAGCAACTTCGTTCACTACGACGCCGCAGAGCAGATCATCAAGCGCTACAACCTCACCGGAGCAGGGGCCACGGCAGTCAGCTCGCTGTTCTCCCCTGCCGAAGCGACCAGCGCGAGCGTGGGCATCTTCGGGGTCGTGTTTCTGACGATCTCGGTACTGAGCTTCGCGCGCGCCGCCCAGCGGCTCTTCGAACAGGTATGGGAACTCAAGCCCCTCAGCGTGCGCAACACGCGCAACGGCTTGTGGTGGATTCTCACTCTCGGTGGCTACGTAGGGGGCACCACGTTGCTCTCCGCACTCGTTGACGGGGGCGCGCTGGGCCTGGTCGCCGTGGTGTGTGGCGTACTGGTGACCGCTGCCTTCCTCGTCTGGAGCGGCTGGATCCTGTCGGCGAAACGGATCAGCTGGCCGGACCTGCTTCCCTTCGGCATCACCGGCGCCGTCCTGACGGCGGCCTATTCAGTGGGCGCAACCATCTACATGCCGCATCTCTTCAACTCTTCCGCGGCACGCTACGGGGTGGTGGGTGCCGTCTTCGCGATGATCTCCGCCCTCTTCGCAGCCATGCTCGTCCTGGTTGCATCGGCGGCACTGGGACGAGAAGTACAAGACGAGCTCAGCCGGATCCGTCAGGGCCACCGCCCTTCCGACCACGAGGTCCGCCGACAGTGGGACAGCGTGGTCGAGCAGACTCGGTCACGATGGCGCACGGTACGCGAACAGGTCTCTCATCATCGGATCAAGAGCCCGAACCATTGACGGGCTAAGACCGACCGGCAAATGGTGGGTGGGGCAGCCCAGGCGGGCCCGAACGCAAGGCAGGCACGAGCCTGAGGGATCATGGAGTTCTTGACGCTCTGTGATCACCCGTAGGGCTCGTGCCTCTGCGGTCCCAACATGCCTTTCGGAACCCCTGTGGGACCACTTCGCCGCTCTGCTGCCGTGCGGAAGGGATACGCCGAGAGCCATCCGCTGGGTTGCCACCGGCGACGGATTCCAGACCGGACCGTCTTCGAGTGCATCGTGCTCGCGCTGGTCCACGGCTCCGGCTACGCGTCGTGGACTTCCACCTCTACCTCGCCGCCACTCTCGTCAGGCTCCGCATGCTCATCCGACGCTCGACGAGCCGCTACCGCTGGGACGGCCGCCCCACCACCCGACGCCTCAAGTGATCCATCTGCCGGTCGGCCTCAGCCCCAGTCCTGCAGCTGCTGGAGCAGGTCGGCGTCGCCCTCGATCCGCAGCGAGCCGGCCGGGATGCGCATGTACATGAGCAGGGCCATCTCGCTCACCGTGCCGTAGATGGCGGCGGTGGGCTTGCTCTCGGCGGCCTTCGCCGCGGTGAGGCGGGTGAAGCGGGAACCGGCGGCGTCCACCGTCTGGCGCCAGGAGCCGGCCTCGGCTGCGTGGTAGTCCATGGTGGCGGGCTCGCCCGGCCACGGGACCGTGCCGGTGCAGACGGTGGCCAGGAACTCCTCGATGGCGTCGACCGCCTCGGTCGTCGGCAGCTCCTGCGGGGTACCGGAGGCCAGCTGGGCGTCGTATGTGTGGATCAGCGATTCCGGGACGCGGCGCCGGGCCACGGCGGCCACCGTGTGCGGCGAGGCCAGCGGCTCCCACCAGGCCCAGCAGCCCCGGTCCGGGCCGGCCTCGCGCAGAGCAGTGAGCAGCTGCTCCGTCGAGTCGGCCAGCCAGGTTATGAGCTCCTCGCGCTCCCTGGGCGCCGCCAGCCCGTCCTTGCTCGGCCGTTCGTCGCCCGGCGCGGTGTTCAGCACGATGTAGGCCCAGAAGCGGTCCCCCTCGCTGAGGTGGTTCGCCAGGTCGTACAGCGTCCAGCCCGGGCAGGACGGGACGTCGGCGTCGAGGCTGGGGGCCGCGGCGACGGCGGCGCGGAACGCGGCGGAACGCTCGTCAATCATCCGCAGCAGGGCGGGGAAGTAGAGATGATCAGTCACGCGGACCTTGTATCACCCGGACCGGGACTCTCGCACTCGATTAAGACCGACCGGCAGATGGATCACTTGAGGCGTCGGGTGGTGGGGCGGCCGTCCCAGCGGTAGCGGCTCGTCGAGCGTCGGATGAGCATGCGGAGCGTGACGAGAGTCGCGGCAAGGTGGAGGTAGAACTCGACGACCGCGCCGTTCCTCTCGGTGCAGCGCCAGAGCTTGCCGTAGCCGTTCATCCACGAGTGCGTCCGTTCCACGGTCCACCGCTTGCCGGCCTGGATCGGGGCGGGTACGCCCTTGCGGGCGATCTCACCGGTGAAGCCCAACTCCCCGAGCAGAGTGCGGGACTTGTTGTTGTCGTAGCCCCGGTCGAGGTTGACGTTCACATCCTCGGGCAGGGGTCCCACCTGTCCGATGGCCGCTTCGAGGGTCGGGCCGAGGAGAGGCGAGTCGTGGCGGTTGGCCCCTGCGGCGACCAGGCCGAGCGGGACGCCGCACGCGTCGGAGGCGAGCGAGCGCTTCAGGCCCTGCTTCCCGCGGTCGACCGGGGACCGGCCTGCGCACTCGCCGCCGCACGGGGCCTTGGTGATGCAGCCGTCGACGGATATCTCGGACAGCTCCAGGCCGATCATGCGGTCGTACGCCTGGAGCGCGATGGCGTGGACGGCCTCGGAAATCCCTTGCGCAGCCCACTCTTTGAGCCGTCGGCGGATGGTGCGGTCGGAGCATCCGGGACTGGACAGGCGCTCGTAACCCGAGCCGTGGACCAGCGCGAGCACCACGTGTTCGAACACGGTCCGGTCGGGGATTCTGCGGCGGTGGCAGCCGAGCGGGTGCCCCGCGGCGAACTCCGGCCGTGTGGGTAGGAGTGCGGCGAACTGGTCCCAGAGGGGTTCGAGCAGACAAGATGGCAGCGCGGGCACGGCTGTCCTTCGTGATCACTGAGCGTAGAGAACTCCATGATCACGTGGACCCGTGCCCGTTCTACCGCCCGGGCCACCTCGCCGACACCTATTGCCGGTCGCTCTAAGCCAGCCACCGCCGCTGTCGGGGATCTCGTAGAGGCGCTCGACTCCGTGACGGGGCAGGGCGGTCCACGCCGTGTGGACGGCACCGTCCGGCCCCCGGCGACCGCGACTTCACCGACATCACCGTCGACGCGGCGCAGGGCCGCGGAACGGTCACGGCTACAGGCCACCATCCGTTCCGGGCCGACCGCGTGACGCGGTCGGCCCGATTACCGCCAGGGGAAGCGGAGATGCCGCTTCGAGGCTCGTCGGGTGGTGTCAGCCCGTCGTGGTAGACAGAGGACCTTTTGACCAGCGGCAGGGGGAGAATCTCCGCTCGACGTTTGGAGCGCGCGCCATGCCGGAAAGGGGTCCGCTCCTGGATCCGTCCAGTATTCGCGGCTGCTGGTGATCAGGCCGTTGTGGGCGGTGCAGAAGGACGCCATCCGGTGGAGGCGGTTGACGTGGTGCGCCGAGTGGCGCGGATCGCGGTGTGCCAGGCGGCGCGGTCGGCGCCCGGGTTAGTTGGTGAGGGTGACGCAGGGGAGGCCTACGCTCTGGCCGCCGCGGAATCCTTCTGCACACAGTCGGGTCCCTGCGGGGAAGTGGCGCTGGGGATACGCCTGGTCCCGGTAGGTGCGGAACTTGGCGACGTCCTCGACCTTGGTCGTCGCGCTCCAGCCGTTCGTGGTCCACACGCGGGCGGAGATGCGGTTGGGCTGGTTGGTGTTCGTGACGGACACCTCCACCCGGCCCAGGTAGGTGCCGGTGTCGTAGGTCTCGATGCAGACCGAGTGGTTGCACCACTTGCCGTCTGCCGCCGCGGGCGGGCTGGAGAAGATGACGCAGCCGAGCGCCGCAGCGGTCGCTCCGACCGCTGAAACGATCTTCTTGGTGACGTCGTGCATGGAGTTTCTGAACCGTTCTTCCTGGCCCCGCAATGAGGCACCCGATCTTCTCGGGGCCAGACCATTCGGCATGGTGCAAGCCTGAAGCCCCGCGCTCACCCAACGCGGGAAAAGATCACGAGTTACGCGTAGCTCTGTATGGGGTCTCGAGAACGCGTGTTGTTCAGTGACGGGATCGCGTGGTGCGGCACGAGGACGATGTCGCCGAGTTTCGGGAACGCGGGGATGTCACCTCAGGACCGCTGGTGTGCCGTTCACTGACCGCTGCCTCTGACAACGCATGCGATGCGCCCTGCGGGTGGGGCTATCAGGGGGTCGAAGGCGACCCTGCAACGGCCGCTCGACTACAGGAGCGGCTGACAGCCGGCGACCCCACGGCTCCGGAACAAGACCAACGGGAGGTTCACCGCGCCGCGCTGGCCGTTGTTGAGGAGTTCTTCGGGCTCTCGCTGCCGAAGGATCCGATCGTGAGCGGGAGACTGCCGGCCGTCCTGCTGGAACCGGCGTAATCCACAGCCAGGCCGACACGAGACCACCAAGGGGTGTTCTCACTTCTCGCAGACATTCGCCGGGCGGCCAGTCATCGCGCTCATGATGTTCATCGCCAAAGCCGCTGCGCACACTTCGAGCGGCGCTGGGTGCGCCCCGGCTACCCAGCTCGTGCCTGGCGTTGCTCCCGCACGTGGGTTGCGGGTTCCACCGCGGCGGAAACGATCTCGCTCGTCGTGCAAGGATTCCCGCCGTGCTGCGGTCAGGCTGTCCAGGGAAGTACCGCAGCCAATCTCATAACAGCGGCCTTGCCGGTGACGGGTGCCCGGCAAGGCCGGGCTCTGGCCCAACTTCTGTGGTGTGCATGCGCTGAACCTGAAACAGATCAAGGGACGATTTCGGCGGTGGTGGGGTGGGTGTTGCTGTGGTCCAGGAGGCTGACCGCCACGGCCTTGAAGAGGTGGCTTTCCCCGGCCGGCAGCAGAACCTCAAGCTGTCGCCCGGCTACGTCGCACACCATCATCGAGAACTCGGCCACGATCTCGACACCGTTGCCAGGGGTGCCGAGCTGCAGTTCCGAGACGGTGCCGTCAACGGTGGACAGGAAGACGCCTTCGGCCCTCACTGCCAGGCTTGCGCGGTGCCGACCTCCGCCGGAGTTGCGGAACCGTGTGGCACACCGGATGTGGACGGATTCCCCACGGTTCAGTGCGGCGATCGTCTGGGAACTGCGCCTCCGGCGCCATCGCTTCTGTATCCAGTCAAGGACCGGATTGGCCACGATCGCGAAGACCATGATGAGGAGGAGGGTGTCCCACATAGGCATCTCCTGTGGCTCGGCATTCCGTGATCAAGATGGCGTCCAGACTCACAGGCCACAGGACCCTCACCCTGGGATCATCCCACGGCCCCCTTTGGACCCTTCGGTCACACCAGGAGAGGCCTGCACGAGACATGGCTTTGCCGCATCGGTCACCGACCACAGCGCACGGCGCCACTTCACAGAAGTTGAGCCAGAACCGGAACCCGTGAACGGAACCAGTAGGTGGTGGGCAGGCCATCTACTGGTCACTCGGGTTGATCGTCCGAGGCGTACATTGCGGGGTGTGGACATTCCTGTCGCGTTTCGCTGGGTGATCCTTGCCCTGGCTGTTCTCCAGCTTTTCTCTCTTGTCTCCATCCCTCGTCGGATGCGCCGACCCGAGACCGGTCGACGGGCCGAGGCGCGACTGGACTTGCTCGATGTCTCCAGCGGCTGGGTTGCCATCGTCGGGCTCATGCTCGGCAACACCATGGTGATGTTTTGCGGCTTGGCGTTCATGGGCTCTGTCATCGCGGTGAAGGCCATCTGGTCGATCCGGGCTGGTCGGCAAGCCTGACGCTCCGTGCCAGCGCGCCGAAGCCTCCATCAGTGCGGTCCGGGGGCCGTGCAGTCGCTCACCGCCCCACGTGAGCGTGTCCGGAGGCCGCCAGGCGCGTTGACCATGGCATGAAGACTCGTGCTCTGCTTGGTGCCGTCACGCTCACGGCCTTGCCTCTGATCCTTGCTGTCCCTGCACATGCCGACGAACCCAACCGCCTGAGTGACACGGCGAACGCCGTGAACGACCTGGCGGGGGAAGTGGCCGGATCGGAGGCGCTCGGCGTCCGGGACGTCGCGAGCACTCTCGCCGGCCACTGAGCCTGTTTCAGGCCGGCTTCCAGCCCGGGGCCGGTCGGTCTTCTTGGCCGCCGCCTCAGACGTCGTTCCTTATGGCGTGATCGTTCGTTGGGCCATGCGTGACGGATCTGGTTGAGCGGCTGGTGCCGGAGGATTTGTGGGTGCTGTTCCGGCGAGTGGTGCCGCCGACTGAGGTGAAGCGTCCGTAGGGCGGGGGCCGACGCCGGGCAGGCGACCGTGAGGCTCCGGCCGCGATCATCTTCGTGGCCACGACGGGGTGCACTTGGCGCCAGCTCCCGACTGCATTTGGCCCCGCTTGGCCCACGGTCTATCGGCGCTTCGCTCAGTGGAGCCGGGACCGGGTCTGGGCCAGGCTCCACCGCGTGATCCTCGACGAACTCGGGGCCCGAGGCGAGTTGGACTGGTCGCGGTGCGCGATCGACTCTGTGAGCCTGCGGGCTGCAAAAGGGGGCCACTGACCGGACCGAATCCGACCGATCGCTGCAAGCTGGGATCGAAGATCCACTTGATCACCGACAGGAACGGGCTGGCGCTGTCTCTGGGCATCTCCGGGGCGAACATGCACGACAGCCAGGGCATGGAGCCTCTCGTGCGGGGCATCCCGCCCATCCGGTCCCGCCGCGGACCCCGGCGCCGACGGCCGGCGAAACTGCATGCCGACGAGGGCTACGACCACCTGCGGCGATGGCTCCGCGAACGTGGCATCCGCCACCGCATCGCCCGCAAGGGTGTCGAGTCCTCACAGCGGCTGGGCCGGCATCGCTGAGTATTCGAGAGAACCGTCTCCTGGCTGGCAGGATGCCGGCGTCTCCACCACCGCTGCGAACGCAAGGCCGAGCACTTCCTCGCCTTCGTCGGCATAGCCGCAGCCTTCATGGGATACCGGCGCCTCGCCAGCCGATAACTTCCTACGAGCGGATCAGCACGGGGGGACTTCCAGGTCGATCGGCGGTAACCCCCAGGGTTCCAGGCTCCCGTTGCAGTACTCCGCGAGGAACTGGACCGCGCCGCCACCGTAGTGCCACCATGCCCCGCCGCGAGAAGCAACGGTGACGATCCAGTCCTGCGGAGATCGTCCCCTCGTGCTCCACATGAACTTGTCGCTGTCGCACGACTCACCCCAAGGCAGCAGCCCACCAGGAGCCGGGTGGGCGAGCAAGCCGAGACCGGGTTCCAACCAGGCATCGGCAAGTACTTCAAGGGTGTCGCGGGTGGCCTGAAGACTGCGGTCCTCATCTCCCGGCTCAGGAAGACGAACCAGAAGGAAGTCTCCGATAGCGAAGGTCGGATACCACTCCGCGAGGTACTTGTAATCGGAGGGAAGCCCGGCGCCCAGGCTCTCCTCGAACCCGGCCCAGTCGATCACGGCCGGCGCCGGCCGCCGGAGGTCGGCCAATCCGGGGACCGCACGCTCCAGCAACGCAAGAGCCTCTTCCGGATCGGCTATTCGGCGCTGCGGCGTCTGTGTGCCGACCAGATCGTCATCCATGAGCCGCAGCGTGCCACACGCATCCGACGTCCCCGACGGGCGGGCTCAGCAAGGCTCCTTCGGAGCAGGCCGCGCCCATACGCCTTCACCAGGCGCTGCGGAACCCGGTGCACCGAGCCGTCGACCCGAGTCGCCTGGCGGTTGCCCTAGCGGGGATCGGGATCTCGACGTGCCCCGTAGCGGCCCGGCCTTCCCGCGCCGTCATGTCTGCCACCCCGCAGAGGCGTCGTCGGGGACTCCTCGCCCGCTGCGAGGCTTACTGGGATCCGTACGGGAGCAAGGCCATTTCGCGGGCGTTCTTGATCGCTGCGGCGAGCTGTCGCTGCTGTTGGGCGGTGACGCGGGTGACGCGGCGGCTGCGGATCTTGCCGCGGTCGGAGATGAACTTCCGCAGCAGATCGGTGTCCTTGAAGTCGATGTACGTAATCCCTGTTGCATCCAGCGGGTTGGGGCGGGACTTGAGCGGCTTGTGGGGGTTCTGGCGGCGGGTCATGTGCGTTCCTTGTGGTCGGGACGTCGGGGCGTCGGGGCGTCGGGCTGTCAGGAGACCGGGTCGAGGAGGGAGTCGAATGCGGCAGGAAGGGACTTCCAGGCCTCGGGTCCCGCCGCGTATTCGGCGTCGGTGAGGAGGCAGGACTCGAGGAGGTGTTCCAAGCCGTGGCGGTCGAGGCCGGGGGAGGTGAAGACGAGGTGCTGGCAGCAGTCGCCGTGTTCCGGATGCCAGTCGAGTGAGGCTGCCGCTCGGCGCATCGGCGGGACCAGTTCCCAGGCGGCGTCCGGCAGGGAGGCCAGCCAGGGGCCCGCGTTCTCCACGCACAGGGCGCCGCCCGCGGCGTCCCAGGCGAGCAAGGTGTCGGGGCGGTCGGCGAGCCAGAACCGGCCGCGGCTGCGGGCGGCGGCGCAGCAGAGGGCTTCCAGGGCTTCATAGAGGCGCTCTGGGTGGAAGGGGCGGCGGCGGTGCCAGACGAAGGTGGTGACTCCCGCTTCCTCCGCCTCCTGGGGAAGCAGGGCACACGCCGGGTGCTGGGCGGCGGCCGCCGACTCCACGTTGAAGCCGACGAAGGCCGCTTGCGCGAGCTCGCCGGATGCAGCGGGCACCCGGAGGGCAGTGGGGTGGAGTTGGGCCAGCAGGGCGCGGTCCTCGTCGTCGGCTTCCTCGCTGTCGACGAGGGCGAGTACAGGCGCGTACTCGAGCTGTCGTGCCCAGGTGTCTCCGATGGTGCGCCGGTCGGTGGTGGCCGCGGCGAGGCCTGCGTCAGCCAGGTCGTCGCCGTTGACGAGGTAGGGCAGGACGAGCGCAGGGTCCACCGCGGTGATCACGCCGGTGAGGTCGAGTGTGTCGGCGCCGTGTGCGGCGATGACCTCGGCCATCGCCTTGGGTTCGACCGAGTCCCACAGTTCGACGACGGCCAGCCGGGTCAGGCCGCTGCCGGCCAGTCGTTCCAGCTCGGGGACCAGGTCTTCGCGCAGTGCGCAGCAGGCGCAGTCGTTGACCAGGGGCGCCTCGCCCCGGGACAGCTCGCCCGAGGTGTCGCGCACCAGGCGCTGCACGGTGCCTTGCGCTGCCGTGGAGAGGTCGTGATGGAGGGCGACGCTGCCGGGGACGGCATGCAGCAGCCGGTCCACGACTTCCTTGCGGGCGTCGGAGTGGAGCCCGCCGACGATGACAACGGGCAGGGTCACGCCTTGCTCCCGTAGCGGCGCTGGAAGCGCTCGACGCGGCCGGCGGTGTCCAGGACGCGGGCGGTGCCGGTGTAGAAGGGGTGGCTCTGCGAGGAGATCTCGACGTCGATGACGGGGTAGGTGTTGCCGTCCTCCCACTCGACCGTCTTGTCACTGGTGGCGGTCGAACGGGTGAGGAAGGCGAAGTCGGCGGCCTTGTCGCGGAAGACGACGGGGCCGTAGGCGGGGTGGATTCCGGGCTTCATGGGTCTCCTTCAAGCAGGGGGGTGGGGGGTCAGCGCTCTTCGCGGAAGTCGACGTGCCGACGCACCACCGGGTCGAACTTGCGCAGCACCATGCGGTCCGGGTCGTTGCGCCGGTTCTTGCGGGTGACGTAGGTGTAGCCGGTGCCCGCGGTGGAGCGGAGCTTGATGATCGGGCGTACTTCGTTGCGTGCCATGCCGCTACTATACGGGAATGGAAATCGTTTCCATTAACGGTTCAGTTCAGAGAGAGGCAGTAGCGCCATGTCCGCCCAATGCCAGCTGACCGGCGCCCGCCCGGGCTTCGGCAACACCATCTCCCACTCGCACCGGCGCACCTCCCGCCGCTTCGACCCCAACATCCAGCGCAAGCGCTACTGGCTGCCGAGCGAGGGGCGCCATGTCCGCCTGACGCTGAGCGCGAAGGCGATCAAGACCATCGACAGCATCGGCATCGAGGCCGCGGTGGCGCGGATCCGTGCGCGGGGGGTGAGGGTCTGATGGCCAAGAGGAGCAAGATCGCGCAGAACGAGAAGCGCAAGGCCGTCGTCGCGCGGTACGCCGCCCGGCGAGGCGAGCTGAAGGACGTCCTCCGGCGGCCGTCCTCGACCGAGGTCGAACGCCGGGACGCGCTGGAGGAGCTGCGCAAGCAGCCCCGCAATGCCAGCGCCACCCGGGTGCGCAACCGGGACAGCGTCGACGGCCGGCCCCGTGGGCATCTGCGAAGGTTCGGACTGTCGCGCGTCCGGATGCGTGGGCAGGCGCACGCCGGATTCCTCCCAGGCGTCACCAAGTCCTCCTGGTAGCACCCGTTCTTCTGACGAGGACGCAAGAGTCCACATCTCCGGTGGGATGTGTGGGCCTGCGTGCCGCTAGCCCGTACCGACTGAGCAAGCGCGCGGTAACAGCTCTTCGCCGCCCAGGATTCTGCAACCGTGCTTCGAGTTGTTGGCGACAGCATGATCGACGCGGCGATCCGCGACGCGGCATCGTCAGCGTCCGCCGCCGGGGAGCGCGTCGGCGCGCTGAGGAGTGGCGGGCTTGCGGACCTGGTCGACACCGGTTGCCGACGCGTACTCCCGGACGGCTGAAAGGTGCGGGGAGAGTAGAGCGTGATATCGGGACCTGACTTCAGGGTGAGTGAACTGCTTGATGAAGTCGAGGCCGGATTGCTGCGGCCGGCCCTCCTTGAGTGGTCGGGGCCGGCCAGGTGCAGCGATCAGCTTGCCGTCGGCGGTTCTCACCGAACGCCAGGCATCCATCCTCACCAGCGGCCACCGCAACGACGTCACCCAGCTCATGCACGCGCTCGACGCCATGCCGCCCGGCCGGCTCCGCCGCAAACCCCGAGCTTGGTTACCTGCGGCCACGACGCCGATGCCGTATCCGGGTCGTCGGGCCCGCCCCGCCAGGAGTCCGTCAAGTCACTGAGGGTTTCTCAACGAAATGATCTCGTGAGGTGACTCGGCCACGGGATCCCGCGCGCCGCGATGAGTCCTGCGGCGTCCGGCGGTCATACTGTCGAACCCGTTCAAGAGGAGGACTTCTGATGCGCAGCGTGACCTATTCGATGGGCGTATCACTCGACGGCTACATCGTCGGGCCGGACGGCGACTTCGACTGGACGGGCCCCGACGAGGAGGTCTTTCGCTTCTGGATCGACGAGATTCGACAGGTCGACGTCCACCTGTTGGGACGACGGCTGTACGAGACGATGCTGTACTGGGAGACCGCCGACCAGGATCCAACGCTCGACGACTCAATGCGCGAGTGGACCGCGCTCTGGAAGCCGCTCCCAAAGGTGGTGTTCTCCACCACGCTGTCGGCGGTGCAGGGCAATGCCCGCCTGGCCTCCGGCGGCCTGGCGGAGGAGATCGAGCGGTTGCGAGCCGAGCCGGGGGAGGGCGACATCGCGATCGGCGGCGCGACTCTCGCCGCCGAGGCGGCCGCGTTGGGTCTGATCGACGAGTACCAGGCCATGGTCTACCCGGTGCTGGTTGGCGGTGGCATTCCGTTCTTTCCCCGACGCGAGCGCCGGGTGGATCTCGAACTCGTCGAGACCCGCACCTTCAGCTCGAGAGTCGTCTACCTCCGCTACCGCGTGGCGCGTTAGCCGGCTCGTCCGCCGAGCTCTAGGAAGAATGGGCCAGTCAGTGACGTACGAGCCCCGTACCGTCCTTGCGGTACTCCCCGCACAAGCACGTTTGGGTCCGCACCTGGGCGGGTGACGATGACATCGAGCTGGTCTTCCTGCCGGACGACGGCGCCTGGCTGAACTGGATCGAGGCCGAGTTCGCGGCCCTGCGCTACTTCGTCCTCAATGGACGAACTTCGCCCTCAACTCACTGATCCGCACTTGGACCGGATACCTGACTCGGGCCAGGTGAGCGCGTTCACGCCCCGAGTTCCTCCACGATCACCAACGTGCCGTGGCTGCCCGGGCCGACGGCGTGTCGAGCACCTGCCGGCACCCGGTACATCTCGCCTGTCTCCACGGCGACTTCGGTGCCCTCCACCAGCAGTTCCAGCCGCCCGTCGAGCACCAGCAGCAGCTCATCAGACCCGTGAGCCTCTTCCTGGACCAGGCTGCTGTCCATACGCAGGACTTTCACACAGGCCGCACCTATCTTTCCCAGGGCGTAGGAGCTCCAGGCAGCCGGCAGCGCGGCCGCTGTCTCCACGACGTTGATTGAACTCATCGCATGCCTCCCCAGCGGGCTGCTTCCACCATGGCGTAAGCAGCCCGCCCATCACGTTCAACGGATGCCGGAAAGCTATCTGAGCAGGGGCGATCGTCGGTCGACCGTTTGGCAAAACCTCTCGAACCCACGGCTCGATCACCCGGCCGACGATGTGTGACGAGCAACGCGGACTTGTCCGGTCGATCATGCGACCGCTTCATGTCCGGGTCGTTGATGTGGACATGGACATGGACATGGACGTGGACATGGGGCGGGGTGATCTGAGTGATGCCGAGGGGAGTGGCTGCGGCCGCTCCTGCCGGTCAAGTAACGGGCGTTGTGGCCCGGCAGCCGCGAGCGGCAGGTAAGTGATCAGGCGCTGCGACCCATGGCCTCAGGCACACGGACCCGGAAGACCCAAGGACACGGCCCGAGCTACAGGACAGCGGCCGATCAGCGTCATGATCTGGCTCCGGGCGGCCCTCCCCTGCCAGCGGCAGAGGCGCATTTGTCACCGCACGCCTTGCAGGCCATGGCGCACGCCGGAAGGGTTCGTTGTGCAGCCTGTTGTCGATCACGGCTGGCCGTTGTGTGATGTGCCGGTGGGGAGTGGCTGTTCGGCCCAGATGGCTTTGCCGTCCGCCGTGTAGCGGGTGCCCCAGCGGTCGGCGAACTGGGCCACCAGGAACAGGCCCCGTCCGCCCTCGTCGGTGGTCGCCGCGCGTTTCAGGTGTGGAGAGGTGCTGCTGCCGTCCGAGACCTCGCAGATCGTCGGTGCCTGTTCGGCGAACGCCGGCAGCCGGTTCCGTGTCGGCCGGGGCATGGAACGGGCCGCCCTTCTCAGGTCCCCGATGGGCCCTGAACATCGGCTTCCGCGGGAAGATCTTCCTGCCCAAGCCCCTGACCACGAGCCAGCCGAGCGAAACGCGCACCGGTCACCGCTCAGAGCGGGCGCGCTGATCGGCCCCGTAGGCATGCCCACGGGAAAGACGAACAGGGAGAACTCGGTCGCCGAGGTACGGGAGTCCACCATGGTCTAGTCCGACGAGCTCACGTACCGCTCGTGCTCCTCGGGGGAGACACGGCCGCCCGAGGAGGGGAGGAGCTGCGGAATGCCGTCCACGATCGGGTAGCGGAGTCGCAGCCGCGGGTTGTAGAGCACGTTCTGGCCGGCCGGCAGTGTCAGCGGCCCCTTGTCGAGCGGGCAGGCCAGGATGCGCAGCAGCGGGTCGTCGGAGTTCATGAGAGTCCTCGGTGGTCGGTGGTGGTGACGTTCGGGCGGTACGTCAGGTCTGCGGGTCGTGGCGCGGCATGATCAGCAGGACGGACAGGGCCAGTGCCGTGCCGGCGATGCGCAGGGTCAGCAGCAGTGGATCGTCCGGGAGCCTCTCGCCGAATGTCAGCGTCCCCACCACCGCCGTGAACAGGCACGTCACTGTCGTGCAGACGGGCACGATCAAGGAGGCACGGCACCTTTGCAGCGCCGCCTGTGACATGACGAGTCCCGCCGCGGCCGTGAACAGAAGCAGATATGGGTACGGGGAGCCGAACAGCGCCCTTGCCGCCGCGCCCGCGCTCTCGGCGGTGAGGCGGCCCGACGCTCCCTTGATGGCCAGTGAGCTGACGCCGTAGAGCAGTCCCACAGCCACGCCGTAGCCGATGCCGCTGGTCGGCACCCGATGGCGTCGGCGCGCGCGCCGCTCGACCTGCCCGTACAGCAGCAGCCCGGTCGCGAGCGTCGGCACGCAGACGACGAGCACCAAGGCCCACGGCGCCCCTGCGCTCACCACGTCGTCGTCCTCGCGCACCGACGCCACGACCATGAGCAGTGCGACGAGCACCGCCCCGAGCGCATGGCGCTCCCGGCCCGAGGGCTGTTCGCCGAGCACCGCCGACGACAGCAGGAGGAGAAGGACGAGGCCCGAGACGAAGATGCCCTGCGCGGCGGCGATCGGCAGCGCCCGGTAGACGATCAGCTGGGCTACGAAACCGGCGGCGAGCGCGAGGGAACCGGCAATCCACAGCGGGCTGGTCAGCAGCACCCCGACCACGCGCAGCGGCCGCCCGGCGGAGAGCGCGGGCAGCGAGCCGAGGGCCCGCTTCTCCAGGACGAAGCCGACGCTGTAGAGGAGATTGGCAAGCAGCGCCGCGCATACACCCCACCACATCCCGCTACCTCCGCCGGGCGTGCGCCAGCAGAATGGACGCCGCCGACGGCACGGCGCACGCGGCCCGGTCGATCAGGCGCAGCCCGCGCGGCACCCCGTGGAACGGCGCCCCGGTGATCCGTACGTCCTCGAAACCGGCCGACAGCAGGAACGAGCGCAGCGCACGCGCCGTGAACAGCCGCAGATGACCGACCACTTCGGAACCCGGCCGACCGTGGATGCCGCGCAGACTCACCTCGGAGAACACCGGCTGCCAGCCGGCGAGCAGCAGCCCTCGGTTGTACCAGGCGGCGAGGTTCGGGGTGGAGAGCATCAGATGACCTCCCGGCCGCAGGATGCGCCGCAGTTCGTCCAAAGCCCGGTCGGGGTCGACGAGATGCTCGACCACCTCGCTGAACAGCACCGCGTCCGCGCACCCGTCCGCGAACGGCAGCCCGCCGTCATCCAGTTCGCCGCGCACCACATGGGTCAGGCGCGGCCGGGCCCGGCGCAGCGCGTCCTGCGACCAGTCGACCCCCACCATCCGGTGCCCGGCGAGAATCGGCCCCGCGACCGCTGCCGCGGTGCCGTCCCCGCAGCCGACGTCGACGACGAGCGCGCCCGGCGCCCCGAGGGCGGCGGCCAGCAGCCGCGCCTGCCGCCTGCTCCGGGCGTCACCGGACGCCACGGGCACGGCGGGGTTCTCGTAGAAGTCCCGCAGCCCGGGAACGGAGTCGGGACGGGCCACCGGCCCCGCTTCGGGAGCTGGAGCGACGGCTGCCGTGCCCGCAGGATCGGGCCCCCGAGCACCGGGTGCGGCACCTTCCCCGCCGTCCCTCACGACTCGTCCCTCCACACCGGATACCGCCGTGGCCGCTTCCGCGGTGTGCCTGTTCACAGGGCCTCCGCATCGGTCGCCGCCAGCCGACCGGCGAACGTCTCGCACAGCCGGACGCCGTCCTCGTCGCCCAGCAGGGTCCGGGACCAGCGCAGCACCAGGTGGAGTCGGCCGCCGGTCGACGCCGTCGTGAACGTCAACCCGCGCGGCATCCCGGCCGGCGCCGAGAACCAAACCGCGTGCGCGCGGCCCGCGGGACCGAAGTCCAGCGGGTATGGGATCCGCCCGATGTTGCTGAGCAAGGTCGTGGACGTCCACGGCGCCGCGAGCCGCCGCACCCCCCGCGTCAGCGCCGCCCGGGCGGCGACCGGCAGGACCGGGGCGGTCAGCACCGCGGCACCGCGCCCGAGTTGGGGACGGTCGCGCGCCTTCAGGGCGCGCGTGCGCTCCGCGGTGCTGCGCAGCAGCGCGCCGAGGTCGGCTTCGGGGCCGGTCTCGGCGGGCGAGAATCCGACCTCGACCAGGCGGGTGCCGTTGCCGATCGGCATCGCGGGCCCGCGGGTGCGGTCGTCGACGGGCATGGTGATGCGCAGCGGCCGGTCGGGAGCGCCCTGCCGCCGGTTCCAGTCGGCGACGGTCAGCGCCGTGGCCACCATCAACTGGTCGTTCACGGTGTACGGGGCACCCGGCTCCCGCCGGGGCACCGGGAGTTCGGTGACCAGCATCGTGTTTCCGGGCGTGGGCCCGGGGCTCCCGGCCGCGACCCGTGCAGGCCGCGCCACCGTCGGCGCACCGCCTGGCGGGAGCGCCGGGCCGGCCGGCGGGCGGACCGGCGCCGGGACGGGCGGCGCGGAGCGTCCGCTGTAGATCTCCGCGGCGGTCGCGGCGATCCGCAGGCAGGCGGGACCGTCGAGCGCCGTGTGATGGACCGTGAACAGCAGGACGCAACCCTCGGAACCGGGCTCCTCGACCACCTCCAGGCGCAGGGGTGGCGCGGAGAACAGCGACGGCGCCTCGGTGAGGGCCCGCTGTCTGGCCCGTGCGAGTGCGCCGGGCGTGCAGGGCGGGAAGGAGACCACATCGGTGCCAGGACCGTCGGTCAGCTCCCACTCGTAGCGCCGTGCGAACGGTCCACGCCCCCGCTCCCGCATCAACACCCGCGGATGCCGGGCGAGCGCCCGCTCGAACGCGTCGCGCAGCCGGTCCGGTCGGACCCGCCCCGGCAGATGGATCTCGATGTGCACCGTGTTCGGCTCACCGTCGTCGGCGCAGTGCCGGGCGATCTCATCCACGACGGCGAACGGCACGCGCGCCGACTCCCGCCCCGCCCCGGCGCGCGCGACGGCCGCGCCCTGATCGGCTGCCATCAGACACCCCTTCCCTCGTTCCGCCCCGCGTGACCGCTCGGCGGCCCACCCTGCGCGCCCCAACGGCCGGATCCTTCGGCCGTTGTTCCATGACTCCAGGGGCCGCCAGGGCCGCCAGGCGACGCGTCCGGCCCGTCCGGCCCCTCGGACCCGTACGGCCCCGGCGCCCCCCTCGGTGCGCCCCGGCCCCCGGCGCGGTGCGCGGACGTCCGGATACCGTGCTCACGGCCCACTGTCACCAGCGCCGCGAACAGCGCTGTCAGGGCCAGGAGTTGGGCTGCCGACCCGTACGCTCCTCGGCCCAGCGCCGCCGCCTCGCCGCTGCCGGTGAGGGTGACGACTCCCGCACCCGCCATCGCCGTGAAGGCGATCGGGCCGAGCAGCGCCGGGCGCCACCAGGCGATCGCCGCGAGCACGGGTACGGCCGCCGCGACGGGACCCGCGATCACCACGCCCACCAGCGTCAGCGCGACCGTTCCGAGCAGCAGCCCCGGTGCGGGCGGCGCCCCGCCCGTGCCCGGCCCCACACCCGCGACGCCCGACGCCACGTCCGCGCCCTCGGCCGTCGGGCCGGACCGGCGGCGGCCGACGAGCGCGAGCCCGGCGAGCACCACCAGCAGCGCCCCGGCGGCGATCAGTCCGGCGTCGTACACGCGGGACGGCTCGTACAGCAGCGTCACCGTGCCGCCTTGGCCGGCGGGAACGAGCCAGGCCTGCTGCCAGCCGTCTATGCGCAGCGGGCGCAGCTCCTCGCCGTCGAGCGTGGCCTTCCAGCCCGCGTTGTGGTTCTCGTGGAGCTGCAGGTACGAGGCGTCGCCCGCGCCCACCTGTAGGGTTCGCCGGTCGCCGCCGCCCGAGACGACCTCCACCGCGCGCGAGGCGGACGCGGCGGCCCGCGACCCGCCGGTCGTCCCGCCGGTCGAGAGCTCGATGCCGGTGACCGCGAGCGGGCCGGTGTCACCGGCCTCGACGGTGTGCGTGCGACGGTCGAGGGAGACGCGGCTGCCGTCGGTGCACAGGGAGACGGTGATCGGTCGGCGCTCCGTCAGGTCCCGTACCAGCCCCTCGGCGCGGGTCTCGAGGAACTGACCGTCGACCGACACGATCGGGCCCTTGCCGCACGGCAGCGTGAACGTCCTCGCCGGGTCCGGCTGCGGCGCTCGGTACTTCTCCAGCGCCGGGATGTGCAGCTCGCTCAGCCCGACCGGCAGCTGCAACTGCTCGTCGGCGACCGGGTTGTGCAGGGTCAGCGGCGCGACACGGGAGATCGTGATGTCCATCCGGTCGGTCGTGATGGGGGAGAACCGCGCCAGGCCGTTCTCGTCGACCGCCGCGATCGCCGTCCCGTCCGGCGAGCTGATCTGGATCTGCTCCGGCCGGGTCGCGAGCCCGCCGGCTGCGGCGAGGACGATCTCGCCGACCGCGGTCTTCTCCGGCCAGGTCAGATGCAGCACGGGCCGTTCGCCCGCGACCCAGGCCGTGGTCAGGTCGCCGTCCGTCAGATTGCGCGGACTGAGGTTCGTCCCGAGCCGCGCGGTCGAGTCCGCGCTCACGACGATCTTCTCCCGCTGCCCGGTGAGGTCGAACAGCAGGTCGTCGAGCTCCTTGCCCGGTACGGGCAGAGCCGTCGCACGCACCGTGTAGTCACCGGCCCGGGCGGCCTCGAACTGCCGGTGCAGCCCCACCTCGGCGGAGACGGCGGACAGCCCGCCGGGATCGCTGCCCCGCGACAGTGCGTACACGACCGGGCCGGCGACGTCGCGCGGCGCGTCGGCGGGCAGCTCCAGCATCCGGGTCACCTGCACGCCCGGGACGGAGATCTCGGTGAACCCGGCGCCGGTCAGCCCCGGGCGGCCCTGCTGCGACTCGAGGATCGTCACCTTCAGCCAGCTCGTCTCGCCCTCCGGCGCGGCGACCTGCTGGGTGCTGCCGTCCGGCCGCAGCGGGCCGACCCGGCTGCCCCGCTCGGTCTCCACCCGCACCACCGTGGGCGCGGCGCGCACATTGCCGCTGGGCAGCGGCGTCAGGTCCAGCGTCCCCGGCATGCGGGTCGGGCCGGTGAAGTCGATCCGCAGCCATTCGCCCTCGGGGGAGCCGGGGGAGCCCTCGGCCCAGCCGGTGTCCGGATTCCCGTCGAAGGCGTTGACGGGGTCGTACTGCGGGAGATGGAACAACCAGTTGCCCACCGACGACGCGGTCACGGACGCCGCGCCGCGCAGCACCGCGGTCGTCTGGTGCCGGATCCCGGACAGGGGCAGGATCTGCCGCGGTTCGTCCCCGGGATCCTGGACCGCCTGCTCCGCGTTGTGCTCCTCGCGGGTGTACGTGTGCGACGTGCCCGAGTTCACCAGTCCGAACCGGGTGTCGGCCCGGCGCATCCCGTCGCCGGCCGCGTACAGCGACGGCCGGTCCACACCCGGGTGTGCGTCGCCCGCGAGCACCGCCGGCCGACCGGCCAGGGCGCCCGACGCGGACAGCGGCAGCAGGGACTCGGGACCGCCGCTGACGACCGCCGTGCCGGAGACGGGCGTCATGCGTGCCGGACCGGGGCGCGGGGTGCCGGACGGCGGTGCGTAGACCTCGACCGCGCGCTGACGCGGGTAGAGGCCCTCGACCTGGACGGGGGTGTCGTCGGCGATCCGGCCGTCGGTCAGCAGCGGGCCGAAGCCGGTCACGCGCCGGTAGCCGGAGGCCTCCAGCGTCCGCTTCACGGTCGCGGTGGGGACGTGACCCAGCTGGTCCGGGTCCAGATCGTTGCGCACGACGACGTGGTAGAGCCCGGCCCGGGCGAGGTACGCGGCGAGCCCCGGCACCTTGCCGCCCGACGTCAGTGCCTGCTCCACGGCGTCCATCGCCCGCCGGTTGCCGGGGGTCCCGAACGGCACGTAGTCGCGCTGCGCCCACGGGGACCGGGCGAGGACGTCGAGGGGCTGGTCGATCGGCGAGCCCCAGGTGTAGACGCCGTGCGCGGTCGCCGGGACGACGAGGGCACGGTCGTCGGGCGCGTGCTCGGCCAGCCAGTCCGCGGTCGCCTCCCAGTACCCGGGCAGCTGGCGGAACGAACCCGGCTGCAGGATGGAGCCGTTGACGTACGGCCAGGCCAGGCCGGGCAGGACGAGCACGGCGGCCACGGCGGGCGCGAAGCGGCGGGACCGGAGCGGTACTGACCGGGGGAGGGCCGTGGCCGTCAGGTGCATGAAGCCCAGCGCGAGCGCGAGGGCGAGTCCCGTCTGGAACTTGTAGATGTTCCGGAACGGCACCAGCGGCCCGTTCAGCCAGTTCTGCACCGTCTCGTGGAACGGGCCGCCCAGCACACCGCCGTACCCGGCGAGCGTGACCAGCGCGGCGACGGTCGCCGTCAGCACCAGCCAGCGCCGCTCGGGCAGGTCCCGCCGGGCGAGCCCGGCGAGGCCGAGCGCCGCGGCGAGTGCCGAACCGGCGATCACGAGGGCCGACGTGGCGACGGTCCAGCCGGCGGGCAGCCAGGCCTCGCCGAAGTGCAGATAGCCCACCCAGTTGCCGGCCCCGCGCAGCACCTCGGCAGCCGACATCGTCGCCGTAGTGGTCTGCGAGGACTCCACGTACGGCATGAAGTTCTCGCCGTACGTCCCCAGGAGCAGCAGCGGCACGACCCACCAGGCGGTCGCGAGGATCACGCACGGTGTCCACCACGCGATCAGGGCGCGCTTGCGGCGGCCGCCCGGACGGGACAGCAGATACAGGCCGACGGGTAGCAGCGACGCCAGCGTCGACGCGGCGTTCACGCCGCCCATGAGCGGGATCATCAGCGCGGAGCGGGCGGCGGCCAGGCGCGGGCTCGTCCGCGGGTCCGTCAGCGGCAGCAGCACCCACGGCAGCACCGCGCCGGGCAGGGCGGCGGCGGACGTGGAGCCGACGACGATCGTGTACGTCGGCCACAGGGCGTACACCGCCGAGCCGACGAGCCGCGATGTGGGCGAGCCGACGCCGAAGCGCTCGGCGAGCCGGAGAGCGCCCCAGAACGCGGTGGTGACCACGAGGGAGAGCCAGAGCCGTTCGGCCAGCCAGACGGGCAGCCGCACCAGGTCGGCGGCTGCGTGGAACGGCAGCATCGGGATCGCGTAGCCGACGTACTGGTCGGCGATGCCGCCGAAACCGGCCCGGTCGTGCCACAACTGGCCCAGGTCGCGGAGGAACCGCCACGGATCGGTGACGACCCCCAGTTTGGTCTCGAACGTCATCCGCCCCGGCGACACGGCGAGGAAAGCCACGAACACCGCCGCCCAGAAGCCGAGCAGCCAGCGCCGGGAGCGCCGCTGCGGCTCCGGCGCCCCGGGCGCGGGCCCGGGTGCGGCCGGGGAGGCCGGCGGACGGGCATGGATGGTGCTGGTCATGGACACCGCCGGAGGATGAGGAGGAGATTCCACGTCGCGAATTCCCGCAGCCCCGGCATTCGCGGAACGACCTCCGGGAGGACCGGCCAGTAGCGGGAGCGGGCGGAGACGATCTCCACGTCGTCCCGGCCCCTGACGTGGCGCAGGGTCGGCCCGACCCCGATGGCGAACAGGTTCTCGCCGAGCCGGTGCTTGGCGGCCCGGCCGGTGCGCCGCTCGTAGCGGGCCCGGGCCCGCTCGGCGCCCAGGTAGTGCCAGGGCGCCCATTCGTGGCCGCCCCACGGCGAGAGCCAGTTGGTGAAGGAGACGTAGATCAGTCCGCCGGGCCGGGTGACCCGGGCCATCTCGCTGAGGAAGGTGCCGGGATCCCGCACGTGCTCCAGCACGTTGGACGAGAAGCAGACGTCGGCGGCGCCGTCGGCGAGCGGCAGCAGATAGCCGTCGGCGACGACCGTCCCCGCCCCCGGTACGGCGGCGAGTTCGGTGAGGTCCGGCTCGAACAGGTAGCCGTGGGCGCCGCGGCGGCGGAACTCCCGGGTGAAGTGGCCGCGTCCGCCGCCGACGTCGACGACGACCCGGCCGTCCAGTCGGACATGGCGTTCGACCTGGTCGGCCGCGTCGCGGGCCAGTAACTCGTACGCGGTGTGGGGATCGTCCTGCTCGCGCAGGAAGGCCAGGAAGAGGGCGAGGGAGCGGCGGAACGACGGGTCCTTCACGTGCGCGCGCCCTCCGCCTGCGCGCCCCGGCCCTGCGGGCGCGCCCGGTTCACCGCCTCCGCGGCGACCGTGCGGAACCGCCGCACCGTGCCGCTCCACCGGAAGTCGGCGGCATGCTCGGCGGCGGCCTTTCCCATGGCCTCGCGCCGGCCGTCGTCCAGCGCCAGCGTGCACCAGGCGGCGGCGAACGACGACTCCCCGCGGGCCAGGAGGCCGGTGACGCCGTCCTGGACCGAATCACGCAGCCCCGGCACGTCGAACCCGAGAGTCGGCGTCCCGCGGGCACCCGCCTCGGTCACCACAAGACCCCAGCCCTCGACGGCCGCGGGATGCAGCAGCAGCCATGCCTCGCACAGCAGCCGGTGCTTCTCCTCCTCGGACACATGTCCTCTGAACTCCACTCCGGGCCCCGCGAGTTGTTCGAGCCGCTCGCGCTCGGGCCCGTCGCCGACGATGACGAGCCGGCCGCCGGTGACGGGCCGGACCCGCTCCCACAGCCGCAGCAGCAGATCGATCCGCTTGTAGTCGACCAGTCGGCCGAGGGCGACGAACACCGGCGTCGCCGACCGCGGGGCGCGCGGCCCGGGCTCGTGGACACCGTTGTGCACGACGCGGATCTGCTCCTGCGGCACGCCGATCGCGCGGAGCGCGCCCGCGGTCGAGGGCGACACGGCCACCAGCAGATTGCCGCGGTGGGCCCGGGCCAGGGCCCAGTGCTCAAGGAGCCGGCCGGCTCGGGCGACGGGCCCGGGGAAGCGCATGTCCCACAGTTCGGTGTGCACATGGTTGACCAGACACACCGTGGGGCCGTGATGCCACAGCGGGGACAGGTACGGCATTCCGTTGCACACCTCGACGAGCAGGTCGCAGGCGCCGACCCGGCGGGCGAAGGCGGAGCGTGCGCCGACGAAGTGGCCGAGCGCGCCGCCGGCCGACACGACGCGGTACGGCCGGTCCGCTGCGGGACCGCCGCACAGCAGCGTGACGTCGTGGCCCAGCTCGGTCAGTCCGGAGGCGAGCCGGTCGACCAGGAGCTCCGAGCCTCCCGCGGCCGGGTTGCCGAGGTCGCGATGGGCGAGAAAGGCGATGCGCCGAGGTGCTTCGGCCCCGCGTGCACGGGCGGGGGTGCGGCTGTCCAGCTGCCGCGGGAGCGGCTGGGGAGCCAGGTGGAGCTGTGGGGGAGGAACGTGCTGGGGCATGCGTGCTCCAACTCGTGTCAGGGTGCGAGGGTGGGGGGAGACGAGCGGTGGGGCGTGAGGTGGGGGTGGGGACTGCGGGCGAACGGTGGGGGTGACCGGGGAGGGGCCGTGCTCGGTTCGGGACGCCAGTCTTCGGTACGTGTTCGATCTGCGGCTACTCACCGGTATGACAACTTCGGCCTTCGTCAGGCGGGTTGATTCGTCATCAAGTGAGCATCCGGGGATTCCTGTTCGGTCCGACGCCCCCGTACGACGAGTGCCCCGCCGACCAGTGCAAGGACCGAACCGAGCCCCCCGGCCCCGAGGGGCGCCGTGCTGCCGAGAAGCTCCAGCTTCCTGCTGTCCGCCGAGGCAAGCTCCACCTGCTGCCGTTGGGTACGGGCCGTGAAGGCGATCTTGTCGCTCGACAGCAGCACGACCGCGTCCTTCTCCGCGCCCGGAGCGCGCAGCGTCTTCCGCGGTCCGATGGCCGCGTAGACGATGCGCCCGGTGCGCCGGTCCGCGACCAGCTCGATCCGGCTGTTGGCGTACCACTCCTCGGCGAGCACCTGTGGCGCCTTCGGCCTGCCGACCAGCCGCCCTGGCACCTGCCGCACACCCGTCCTGGTGGGCGGGACACTGCCGGTGAAGCGCAGCCCCTCATAGCCCTGTACGGTTCCGGAGCCCGCGTAGCGGAGTCGTACGACACCGCCGAGGGTGCCGTCCCACCAGCGATAGTCGCGTTCCTCGACGTCGAAGGGGAACTTGAGGTACGCCTCGCCGTCGAACGCGGGCGACTCGCGGCAGCAGTGCACCGGTTCATTGGTTCGCCGGTCGGTCACCCAGCGCTCGAGCGTCCACTGGAGGGAGTCGCGGGTGTCGGCGGCCGGCAGGGTGGCGTCGGTGTCGACCGAGGTGGAGACGTCCCAGACCGCGTTGCCGCTCCGCACGCTGTCCGCGACGTCGCCGCGGACCTGGCGTGTGATGGTGATCCGCCGGTCGTGCACCGTCGTGAGCAGGGAGGTGTCGAAGTAGCTGCCGGTGCCGGTGAAGACGGTCGTCGTGTCGACGTCGACCGGGGTGCGCTTGGCGTGCGGCTGGACGTACGTCACCAGCAACGGGGCGAGGACCAGCAGAAACACCCCTGCTCCCAGCAGGATCAGGGACATGGGTGGAGCGGTACGGCGCATCCGGGCACTCCTGTTTCGAGAAACTCGCACGGAGAAGCACGGACCCCAGGGCCGGTCGAGCCCTTGTGGCTGAAGACGGTAGGGAGCCACTTGACGGATTGTCAATAACCTGTCAAGACTGACGTCCAGTCGGTGGGGGCCGGCCGGGGTGGGATCGTCTCCAACGAGGAGCTGACCCGACATAATGCGCAGACTGCTCGCCGCATCGACCACCGCGGTGATCGCCGCGGCACTCGCCGTGGGCACCGCCTTCGGGATCGTGGCACTGTTGGATGCCACCCCCGAGCAGCCCAACGTCCCTCTGATCACCTACGACACGGCCCCGCCCCTCCGATGAGCCGTCCTGCCTGGAGTGAGGTGCCCAAGCCGAAGGTGGAGCGGTTCGCCGCGATCGCCCTGGCCGAGGCGGCGGATCTGGCCCAGGCGATCCTGCGAGAGATCCGGTGCGACTTCCCCCAACTGCAACTCGTGGAGGACGAGTCCGGCGAGTCGATGGCGCTCGTGGGCATCCGGCGTGCCATCGAGGGATTCGTCCAGCACCTGGCGTCCGGGGCGGCCGATCCCAGGGTGCCGCCCGAGGTCTTCCAGGAGTTCGGCAGGGGAGAGGGGCTGAACGGGCGCAGCCTCGACTCCCTCCAGGCCGTCTACCGGCTCGGGGTGCGCCTCGCCTGGCGCAGGTTCGCCGAGATCGGTCAGCAGGTCGACATCGCCGCGCCCGCCATGTACGAACTTGCCGAATCCGGCTTCGAGTACCTGGACGGACTCGTCGAGCAGTCGGTACGCGGATACGCGGAAGCGGCCGCCCAGCAGGCGAGCGAACGCCTGCGTCTGCAACGGCAGTTGATCGACCGTCTACTGTCCGAGCAGCGCGGCGACCCCGCGCACACCCTCGGCGAACGCGCTGCCCGCATCGGCTGGGAGCTACCCGCCACCATCGCCGTCGGCGTGCTGATGCGGCCGGCCAGGGAGGCCGTCGCCCCCGCCGTGGGCAAGGGCATCCTCCTCGACATGGAGAGCGAGCAGCCCCGCATGGTCATCCCCGAGCCGGATACCGCGGGCCGCGCGGACCTGGTGCGCCGGGCCACGACGGGCTGGTCCGGCGCGATCGGGCCGTCGGTGCCGCTCGCGGCCGCGGCGACATCGCTGCGGTGGGCCGAGACCGCCGTGCGGCTGATCGAGGACGGCCTCCTGCCCCGGGGCGAGGTGCAGCACTGTACCGATCGTACGGAGGAACTCGTCCTGTTGCCCTCCCGGGAGCTGATCGACGCCGCGGCCCCGCGCTGCCTGACTCCGCTTCAGGGCGTCGGCCCTGCCCAGGCCCGCCGCCTCGCCGCGACGTTGCTCGCCTGGATCGAGACCTCCGGCGGCGCCCCGGAGGTCGCGAACCGCCTCGGCGTGCACCCCCAGACGGCCCGCTACCGGCTGCGCCAGATCCGCGAACTATGGGGTGAGGCCATCGACGACCCGGACCGCCGCTTCGAGATGCTCCTCGTCCTCCGTGCCCAACGCCTGCGCGGCGAACTCCCCACGGGCCCCGACTGACGCGGGCGACGCGTTGGTCGTCCGTTCGTGGCGCACGGAAGCAGCGGGCCTGGCCACCGCAGAGGTGCGCCGAGTTCGATGGCGCGCAGCGCCGTCGCCAAGGCCGGCTAGTCGGCGAAGTCCAGGGCGGTGTTCGGAGAGGAGTCCTCACGGTGCCGTCGGCCCCGCGGTGTGCGGATGCCGTGCGCGCCAGCGCGCGTACGCGGGGGCGGCGGCGCACGTGTCCCGATAACCGGCGGCGACCCCGCGCAGGATGTCGGCGCTGCGGGGCGCGAGAGGCCCGTCGTGGTGCCAGGCCAGGATGTGCCGGTACCACAGGGGGTTTCCGGCCAGGGGGCGGACCGCGATCCCCGGGGCCTCGACGAAGGTGGCCTGGCAGAGGCTCACGGCCAGGCCCGCACGGACGAGCTCGATGAGTTGGCGCCCCTCCGCCTCGTACGGGGCCAAGGGGCGGCGGCCCGTCAGGGCGCAGACGGACGACCAGTATTCGCGGGTCCGGTCGCCGTCGGGCCGGGGGACCGCCCAGTCCTCTTCCAGGAGTTCCGTCAGCGGGACCTCGTCCCGTGCCGCGAGCGGATGGGCGGCGGGCAGGAGGGCGAAGACCGGCTCGGTGGCGATCGGTTGGAGTACCACCCCCTCGCGGCGCGGCAGCTCCTGATCGGGGTGGTCGCCGAGCACCGCCGCCTCCAGCCGGTCCGCCGACAGTTCGTCGAGCAGGGTGACGGGGGAGTAATGGCACCGTGTCGTCACCTCGGCAGCGGGCAGCAAGGCCCTGACGGCCAGGACGAGATGGCCGAGCAGCGGGGCGCCGACCGAGCCGATCCGTACACGGTCGCAGGCCGACATCCGGCGGGCCGCACGGGCGGTGTCGGCGAGCAGCCCGTCGATGCCCGGCAGGACGCCGCGGGCCCGGTCGAGCACCAGCTCGCCGAAGGGGGTGGCGACGGCCCCGGCCTGCCGCCGGTCGAACAGGGTGCCGCCCAGCATGGCCTCGATACGGCGCAGTTGAGCACTGAGCCCGGGCTGGGTCATGCCGAGAGAGGCGGCGGCGCGGGTGAGGCTGCCCGCATCGGCGATCGCGCACACCACTCGTAGGTGCCGTACCTCCAGATCCATGGCGCGGATGTTATGGACCGGCGACAGCTTTCGGACAGCCCCGCGTAACCGCGAGGCTTTGTGAAATGTCACACGCCATGCATCGAGAGGTAGTGATCGCGTGAGAACGCACCTTTCCCTTCTCCCCGTACGCGCCGTGCTCTGGGCGCCCCTGCTCGCGGCTCTGCTGCTGCTTCTGCCCGGGAACTCCTCCGCCCGCGCCGCCACCGACGCCGTCTCCGCCTGTGCGCTGCGCGGCGCCACCGGCTGGACGGACGAGGGGCACGACACGGACTACTCCGTCTTCAAGCGCCCCACCGGGACCGTCAGGGTCGGCATGATCTTCGTCGACTTCCCCGACGCGCCCGCCACCGAAGCCCCCGCCGACGACGCGGCGCAGCTCACGCCGGGCGCCGACTGGCTGTGGAACGCCTCGTACGGCAAGGCATGGCTCGCCGTCACCCAGCACCGGCAGTGGGCGCGGATGCCGCGCAACTCCACGGACTACGGCTTCGCGCGCGGACTGACTCACGAGACGCACGAGGCGTACATCAAGGACGCGGTCGTCGCCGCTGATCCGTCCGTGGACTTCTCGCGGTACGACATGGTCTACGTCGTCGCGACACGCAACGCCACGGCGATCTCGTTCACGCCCACGTACGTCCACGCGCCGGGAACGGCGGGCGTCCGCGCCGACGGCACCCTGATCAGGTGGGCCGTGACCTTCGGCCAGGACATGTGGCACTGGGGACCCAAGCTGGTGGCCCACGAGACCGGCCATGCCTTCGGCCTGCCCGACCTGTACGCCTTCGACGCGGGCACGGACGCCCATCGCTTCGTCGGCGGCTGGGACGTCATGGGGCTCATCGGCGGAGCCGGGTCGCAGTACCTCGCCTGGCACTCCTGGAAGCTCGGCTGGACCGCGGACAACCAGGTCGTCTGCCGGGCGTCGGCGGGCAGCGACACCGTGTACCTGACCGCGGTCGAGTACGGCAGCGGCACCAAGATGGCGGTGATCCGCACCGGCCCCACCACCGCGTACGTCGTGGAGTCGAGGCGGGCGGTCCAGGCGGACCAGGGCGCATGCTCGACCGGCGCGCTGGTCTACAAGGTGGACACCTCCGTCCGGACCGGCTACGGACCGGTCCGGGTGGTCGATGCCAAGCCGAACGCCACCCCGGCGAACGGCTGCCGACCCCTGGACGACGCCCCCTTCTGGGCCGGTGAGTCGTTCACCGACGCGGCGGCCGGCATACGCATCGACGTGCTCGCCGCCGACGGGTACGGCGAGACGGTCCGCATCACCAAGTCGTAGCCGGACTGGGACGGTTGCGCCCCGGGACCGATCACGGTCCCGGGGCACAACCGTTCGTCAGGAGCCCTCGGGGAAGTGGCAGGCCACCTGACGGGCCTCGCCCGGGGCGGCGGTCCGCAGCAGCGGCGCCTCGGTCCGGCAGATCTCCCGCGCCTTCGGGCAACGCGGATGGAAGCTGCAGCCGGGCGGGGGAGCGGCCGGGCTCGGCGGGTCGCCGAGCAGGGTGATCCGTTCTCGCGTCCGCTCGGCGGCGGGGTCGGGCAGGGGCACGGCGGACAGCAGCGCCCGCGTGTAGGGGTGGGCGGGCGCCGCGTACACCCGCTCCTTCGCGCCGATCTCGACGATCCGGCCCAGGTACATCACCGCGACCCGGTCACAGACCCGCTTGACCACCGACAGGTCGTGGGCGATGAAGAGATAGGCGAGGCCGAGTTCGCGCTGGAGGCGCTCCATCAGGTTGACGATCTGGGCCTGTACGGAGACGTCGAGGGCGGAGACCGGCTCGTCGGCGACGACGAGCCGGGGGTTGGTGGCCAGCGAGCGGGCGATGCCGATGCGCTGCGCCTGCCCCCCGGAGAACTCGTGCGGGTAGCGGTCGATGTGTTCGGGGATGAGTCCGACCAGCTCCATCAGCTCCGCCGCCCGTGTGCGGGCCTCCACCGCCGAACTCCCGTGCACCATCAGAGGGTCGGAGATGATCCGGGCTACCGTCTGGCGGGGGTTGAGGGAGGAATGCGGGTCCTGGAAGACCATCTGCAGATTCTTGCGGAGCGGCTTCAGCTCCCGCTGCGACAGATGGCTGATGTCACGGCCGTCGTACATGACGGACCCGGCGGACGGTTCGAGGAGGCGGACGATCGTGCGGCCGGTGGTGGATTTCCCGCAGCCGGACTCGCCCACCAGGCCCAGCGTCTCGCCCGCCGCGATGTCGAAGCTGACGCCGTCGACGGCCCGGACGGGGGCCGAGCGCCGCCGCCCGGGGAAGCTCGTCGTCAACTCGCGTACGGACAGCAGGGGTTCGATCTTCATGAGGCGACGCCTTCGTACGCGGGGAAGTGGCAGGCGGCCGGGTGCCCGGCCGGTCCACCGAGCGCGGGGCGCTCGGTCTCGCAGCGGGAGAGCTCGTCGTCCGTGGCCGCGGCCGCCCGGGCACAGCGTGGGGCGAACGCACAGCCCGGAGCCGGGACAAGCAGGGACGGCGGGCTGCCCGGGATCGCCCGCAGCGGTGTGTCGTCGCTGTCGTCGAGGCGCGGGAGGGAGTCGAGCAGGCCCCGGGTGTACGGGTGGGCAGGCGCGGCGAAGAGGGCGTCCACCGAGGCCTGTTCGGCCGCGCGCCCGCCGTACATCACCAGGACGTCGTGGGCCACCCGGGCCACCACGCCCAGGTCGTGCGTGATCATGACGACGGCGAGCCCGCGCTCCTGCTGGATGCGGGCGATCAGTTCCAGGATCTGAGCCTGGACGGTGACGTCGAGAGCGGTGGTCGGTTCGTCCGCGATGAGGAGTTCGGGCTCGCAGACCAGCGCCATGGCGATCATCACCCGCTGGCGCATGCCGCCGGAGAACTGGTGCGGGTACTCGCCGGCCCGGCGGCGCGGCTCGGGGATGCCGACCTCGGCGAGTGCCTGCACGGCTCGCTCACGGGCGGTCCTTCTGCCGCTGCCGAAGTGCACCCGGTGGTGCTCGGCGATCTGCTCGCCGACCGTGTAGTACGGATGCAGGCTGGAGAGCGGGTCCTGGAAGATCATCGCCATCTTCCGGCCGCGGAGTCGGTTCAGCTCGCGCTCGGGCAGCCCGATCAGTTCCTGGCCGCCGAGGGTGATGGAGCCGGCCGTCTCGGCGTCGGTGTGCAGCCCCATGACGGCCAGTGAGGTGACGGACTTTCCCGACCCGGACTCGCCGACGATGCCGAGCGTCCGCCCGCTGCGCACCTCGAAGGTGAGCGAGTCGACCGCCCGCACCGGCCCGTTCCGCGTCGGGAAGGTGACGGTCAGGCCCCGGACGGACAGCAGAGCTGGGGAGTGTGTCGTCATCAGTACCTCACTCTCGGGTCGACGACGGCGTACAGCAGGTCGACGGCCAGATTGGCGACGACGATGAAGGTGGCGGCGAGCAGGGTGACCCCGAGGATCACCGGTTGGTCTCCGGTGGACAGGGCGCCGTAGAAGAGGCGTCCAACGCCCGGCAGCCCGAAGATGGACTCGGTGATCACCGCGCCCGCGAGCAGTCCGCCCAGATCCATGCCGAAGATCGTGAGGATCGGCGTCATACCGGCCCGCAGCCCGTGCTTCACGACGACCGTGCGGCGTGGCAGCCCCTTGGCGCGGGCGGTACGGATATACGGCTCCGCCATCGTCTCGATCATCGAACTGCGGCTCTGGCGCGCGTACATGGCGGCGTACAGGACGGCCAGTGCCAGCCAGGGCAGCAGCAGGTTCGACGCCCAGTCGAGCGGGTCGGAGCCGAAGGGGACGTACTGCGGATAGGGCAGCAGCCCGGCCACCCGGATCAGCCCGTAGATGAGCATCACCGAGGTGAAGTAGACGGGCAGCGAGGCGGCGGCGACCGCGCCGACCATGAGGACGCGGTCGGTGAGGGAGTCCTTGCGCAGGGCCGCGGTGACGCCCGCGGAGAGCCCCAGGAGAAGCCAGATCGCGGCGGAGCCCAGGGCGAGCGACGCGGAGACGGGCAGACGGTCGAGCAGCAGGTCCCACACGCCCTGGCTGTTCTCGTACGAGTAGCCCAGGCACGGGAAGTCGCAGTGCAGGGCGTACTGGCCGCTGCCCATGGTGCGGCCGGTGAAGATCCCGGAGACGAACTCCGCGAATTGCCGCCACATCGGCTGGTCCAGGCCCATGTGGGCACGGATCGCCGCCAGGCGCTCCGTGCTGCACGACTTTCCGCAGGCCGCGGCGGCGGGGTCGGAAGGCAGGACGTAGAAGATGGTGAAGGTGACGGCGGCGATGGCGATCAGGACGCCGACGACACCGAGCAGCCGGCGGCCGAGGTAGAGGATCACGTACGGCTTCCTCTCGGGTCGAGGATGTCGCGCAGCGCGTCGCCGAGCAGGGTGAACGCGAGCACCGTGAGGAAGAGGCAGAGGCTCGGGACGACGAAGTACATGGGGTCCGTGTCGTAGTAGGCGACGCTCTCGGCGATCATCTGACCCCAGGACGGGGTGGGCGGGCGGACCCCGACGCCCAGATAGCTGAGGGCCGCCTCGGTGGCGATCATCCCGGGGATGATCAGGGTCGTGTACGCGATGACCGGCCCGGCGACACCCGGGAGGATGTCCCGGGTCAGGATCCGCCAGGGGCCCGAGCCGCCGACGCGGGCGGCGTCTACGTACTCGCGGTGCTTGAGCGAGAGGGTCTGGCCGCGTACGACGCGGGCGATCCCGGGCCAGCCGAAGAGGCCGATGACGGCCGTCATCAGCACGATCCTGTTGACATCCCGCGCCACCGACATCATCGCGATCATGAAGATGAGGGAAGGAAAGGACATCGTGAGGTCCATCAGCCGGGAGAGCACGGTGTCGGTGCGGCCGCCGAAATAGCCGGCCGCGATCCCGGCCGCGGTCCCCGCGACGACGACGATCGCTGTCGCGGAGAAGGCGATGAGGAGGGAGACCTGGGCGCCGTGCACGACGCGGGCGAACAGGTCGCGGCCGGTGACGGGCTCAACGCCGAGCCAGTGCTCGGCCGAGACGCCACCGAGCGGGCCGATGGGCTGGCCGCCCAGGTACGGATCGACGGCGCTCTTGTCGAACTCCTCGGGCCCCCAGCCGCCCAGCGCGCTGAGCAGCGGGGCGGCCACGGCCATGAGCGCGAAGAGCGCGACGACGACGAGGGAGATCTTCACGGAGGGTCGGCGGTGCAGTTCCGCGCGGGCGAGCTGCCAGGGACCGCTGCCCTGATGCAAGGGCGGGGAGGTGGTGGACATGAGTGAGTGACCCTCAGTTTTCGCTCTTGGAGGGGTCCTTGAGGCCGATCGTCGCGTAGTCGATCTGTCCGCCGAAGGAGGTGTGGCCGAAGGCGCCGGCGATGTTCGTGCCGAGCACCAGAGGCCAGCGCTCGATGATGGTGGGGGCGGTCGGAGCCTTGGCGAGGATCTCGCCGTCCAGGTCCTGCCAGGCCTTGTTGGCCTGTGCGGCATCCGTCATGGCGGCGATCTCGTCCATCCGCTTCATGGTCGCCTGGTCGCGGAACAGCGAGTGGTTGCCGGAGTTGCCCTTCTCCTTGATGAAGCGGCCGTCGAAGACGAAGGGCAGGAACGTGGAGCCGGAGGGGTAGTCCGGGCACCAGCCCGTGAAGACGAGGTCGGTACGGTTCCTGGTGTCGCCGACGGTGTCGTAGAAGGCCGACGGGTCCACGGTCTCGATGGTGACCTTGATCCCCGCCCGGCCGAGGGACTGCTGGATCGCCTCGCCGATTCCCTTGTCGCCGTTGGAGACGGTGATGCTGGTGGCGAAGCCGTCCGATTTGCCGGCCTCCTTGAGTAGCTGCTTGGCCTTCTCCACGTCACCGGTGACGGGGATGTTCAGGGCGTCCGGCTGCTTGCCCCCGAAGAGCGAGCCCGGCATGAGGGCCGTGGACAGGTCGTTGAGCGCCGGACCGCCGTTCGCGGTCAGGATGGCCTCGCGGTCGAGGGCGTACTGCACCGCCTGGCGGACCTTGATGTTGTCGAACGGCGCACGGCCGGTGTGCATCTGCACCATGTCGTGGCAGTTGCTGGACTCGGCCAGAAGACGTGCCTTCACCTCGGGCTTGGTAAGCACCTTGGGCGTGCTCTCGGGGCGCAGCTTGCCCCAGGGCACGGCGGAGGCGTCGGCGCCCGTACCGGCGATGACCCGGTCGTCGATCTGGTTCTGCTTGAGCCCCATCGTCACGACGATCTTGTCGGGGTAAGCCTTGCGCACGCTGTCGGTCTTCGGGTCCCAGTGCGGGTTGCGCACCAGCACCATCTGCTTGTCCCGGGCGTACGACTCGATCTTGTAAGGGCCCGAGGAGAAGGGGCGGCTGTCGTACCGGGGGCCGTTGTCCTTCGACTTCGGCACCGGGGCGAAGGTCGGCAGCACGGCGGCGTAGGGGAACTCGGCGAAGGGCTTGCGCAGTTCGAAGACGATCGTGTGGTCGTCGGGGGTCCTGATGGAGTCGAGGTGCTTTCCCTGGGCCGGCCCCTGGTAACCCTCGACGCCGGCGAGGTAGCGAGCCGCGTAGTCGGGGCCACCGGTGAGGTCGGGCGAGAAGGACCGCTCCACGTTGTACTTGACGTCCTGAGCGGTGATGGGCGAGCCGTCCTCGTACTTCAGCCCCTTCTTGAGCCTGAACGTCCAGGTCTTGGTGCCGTTGGAGGGGGTGCCGAGGTCCTCGGCGAGGTCGGGGGTCAGCTCCCCGCCCTTGGCGCCGGGCTCCGCCTTGTACGTCACGAGGGTGCGGTAGAGCAGCCGCGTGCCGAAGTCCATCTCGTTCATGACCCAGTTGCGGGCGGGGTCGAGGTGCTGGAAGTCCTGGTTGGACAGGACGGTCAGGGTGCCGCCCTTCTGCGGAGTCCCGCCGACCACCGCGCCGTTGTTGGCGGTCGCGGGGTTCTTGCGGTCCCGACCGTCGTCGGTCTTCTTTCCTCCGGAACACCCGGCAACGCCGAGGGTGAGGGTCGCCGCCAGGGCGGTGGCCAGGGTGGTGCAGGTGCGCTTGTCCATCAGTGGTCACTCCGAGAGCAGTCGGACAGCCGATGGCGGCTGGAATGTGACCTGTAACATAGTAATGTGAAATTGCACTGACAAGGCGTCGGAAGGTCCGTTACGCATCCGTGTCCGAGAAGGTGCGGGGTGCGAGGGAGGGTGGGGGGAACCCCGGCCGAGGTCCTTGGCAAGCTCGGTGCCATGTGAAATATTACTGCCGTGCTCACGAGAAATGCCTCGGATGTCATCGTCGTCGGCGCCGGAATCGTCGGCGCCGCTTGCGCCCACTACGCCGCCCACGCCGGCCTCACCGTCACCGTTGTCGATCGCGGGCCCGTCGCCGGCGGCACAACGGGTGCGGGTGAGGGGAACCTCCTGGTCTCCGACAAGGAACCGGGCCCCGAACTCGAACTCGCCCTGCTGTCCACCGGGTTGTGGCAGGAGCTGGCAGACCTGCTCCCGCCGCGGATCGAGTACGAACCCAAGGGCGGCCTCGTCGTCGCCTCGAGCGAGCCCGGGATGCGCGCCCTGCGCGACTTCGCGGCCCGCCAGGAGAAGGCGGGCGTCACGGCGCAGGAGGTCCCGGGGGACCGGCTCCACGACCTGGAGCCCCATCTCGCCCCCGGACTGACGGGCGGCTTCCGCTATCCCCAGGACGCCCAGGTCATGCCCGCCCATGCCGCCGCGCACCTGCTGCGCACGGGCGGCGACCGAATCCGCCTGCGACTCGGGGAGGAGGTCACCGGCCTGCTGACCGGTGCGACCGGAGAGATCCGCGGAGTGCGCACCGCGACCGGCGACATCCACGCCCCGTACGTGGTCAACGCCGCCGGGACCTGGGGCGGCGCACTCGCCGACCTCGCGGGGGTGCACCTTCCGGTGCTGCCTCGGCGGGGTTTCGTCCTCGTCACCGAACCGCTGCCGCGCGTCGTGCGCCACAAGGTGTACGCCGCCGACTACGTGGCGGACGTGGCCTCCGGCTCCGCCGCACTGCAGACCTCGGCGGTCGTCGAGGGCACTCCGGCGGGCCCGGTCCTGATCGGCGCCAGCCGGGAAAGGGTCGGCTTCGACCGGACGCTCTCCACCGAGGTCCTGCGCCGCCTCGCCGCAGGGGCCACCGCGCTGTTCCCGGTCCTCGGCACCGTCCGGGCGATGCGGACCTACCCGGGCTTCCGCCCGTACCTGCCGGATCACCTGCCGGCGATCGGACCCGACCCGCGCGTCCCCGGACTGCTGCACGCCTGCGGTCACGAAGGGGCGGGGATCGGACTGGCGCCGGTGACCGGGCTGATCGTCGCGGCGTGCCTGACCGGCGGTGAAATGCCCCTCGACATCCACCCGTTCAGACCCGAGCGGTTCGCTCCGCCCGAGCCCTGAGGTTCCCCACGTCCCGAGGCACCCCTAACGCTCTGAGGTACCCATAACGCCCTGAGCACCACCTACCGTCACGAGAGGAGGGCCCGTGGCCCGCACCCCCACCGACCTGGTCGGAGCACAGCCCGATCCGCCGTTCGAGATCACCTTCGACGGCCGCAGCGTCACCGCACTGCCCGGCCAGTCTGTCGCCGCCGCCCTGTGGGGTGCCGGCATCCTGGCCTGGCGAACCACCCGCGATGGCGGCCGGCCACGCGGCGCGTTCTGCGGCATCGGCCAGTGCTACGACTGCCTCGCCACCGTCAACGGAGAGCCCAACCGGCGGGCCTGCCTGGTCCCCGCCCACCCCGGGGACGCGATCACCACCCAGGAAGGGCACGGCCATGACCGCCTCGGTGTCTGAACCATCGGGACTTTACGACCTCGTGGTCGTCGGCGCCGGCTCGGCCGGGCTCGCCGGTGCCGTCATCGCCTCCGAACTCGGCCTGTCCGTGGCCCTGGTGGATGCCTCCACCCAGTCCGGCGGGCAGTTCTACCGGCATCCGGCGCCCGCTCTGGGCGCGGTGCGACCCGAGGCCCTGCACCACGACTGGTCCACCTTCTCCAACCTGCGACGGCGCCTGGGAGCAAGCGGCATCGCCCACCTCACCGGGCATCACGTGTGGTCCCTCGCGAAGGAAGCCGACGAGACGTGGACGGTGCACGCCGTCACCGGCGCCGACGGCACTGCGAAACGGCCTGTCCGGATACGGGCCCGGACGCTGCTGCTCGCCACGGGGGCGTACGAGCGTCAACTGCCCTTTCCCGGCTGGACCCTGCCCGGTGTCGTGGGCGCCGCGGGAGCGCAGGCCATGCTCAAGTCCGGTCTCGTGCTGCCCGGCCGGCGCATCGTCGTGGCCGGCAGTGGGCCCCTCCTGCTCGCCGTCGCCGCGTCGCTCGCCGCAGCCGGTGCGCGAGTGCCGACCGTGGTCGAGGCAGCCGGCTATCTGCGGTACGCCCGTACGCCCCGAGCTCTCGTGGCCAACCCGCAGAAAGCTGCCGAAGCTCTGGTCCACGGCGCCGCACTGCTCAGGCACCGGGTGCGCGTACGGCTGCGCAGTGCGGTCACCGAGGTGCACGGCACCGACAGGGTGGAGGCCGTCACCGTCACCCGCCTCGACCGCGACTGGCGGCCCGTGCCGGGAACGGGCCGGCGGATCGCGTGCGACGCGCTCGCCGTCGGCCACGGGCTGGTCCCTCAGATCGAGCTGGCCACCGCCCTCGGCTGCGCCACCCGGCCGCTGCCCGACTGCACCCTGGGCCTCGCCCTGGACGGCCTCCAGGAGACCTCGGTGCGTGGCCTGTGGGCAGCGGGTGAGACCGGAGGCGTGGGCGGAGCCGAACTCGCCTGGACCGAGGGTGAGTTGGCAGGGCGGGCGGTCGTCGCGCGGCTCCTGGGCCGCCGTTCCGACGCAGGGCGGATCGCTGGACTCCAGCGCCGTCGGGACCGGATGCGCGCCTTCGCCGACGTGATGGCCTCGGCCCACGCTCCCGGCCCCGGATGGCCCGTGTGGCTGACCGACGACACGGACGTGTGCCGCTGCGAAGAGGTCACCGTGGGGTGTGTCCGCGAGGCGGTCGCCGATCTCGGGGCGCGCGACGCGCGGACCGTCAAACTCCTCACCCGGGCCGGCATGGGCTGGTGCCAGGGGCGGATGTGCGGGACAGCCGTGGCCTGCCTCGCGGCACGCGACGGTGTCGCCGAACCGCCCTCCGAGCGCCGCCCGTTCGCCGTCCCCGTCTCGCTGTCGACGCTCGCCGCACTCGACGAGCCCGCCGAACCGGGGGGCGTGGAGGCCGAAGCCTCCTCGATCGAAGGCCCTTAGGCCGGCGCCTGACGAAGACTCTCTTGTGGTCTTCTCGGGAATCAATAAAATGTCACACACTACAGAAAGGCCGTCGACATGACCTCCACCACCTGGAACAGTGCCCGCCCCTGGCGCGGCATCATGGTCGCCACCACCCTCCCCTTCCGCGAGGACCTGTCCGTCGACTACGACGCGTACGCCGAGCACGTCCGCAGGCTGATCGACAACGGCTGCGACGGCGTCGTACCCAACGGCTCCCTCGGCGAGTACCAGACCCTCACCGACGACGAGCGGGGCCGTGTCGTCCGTACCGCCGTCGAGGCGGCCGGCGACGGCGCACGGGTCATGCCGGGCGTCGCCGCCTACGGCAGCGCCGAGTCCCGCCGCTGGGCCGAACAGGCCGCCGAGGCCGGCTGCGGCTCGGTCCTGCTCCTGCCGCCGAACGCCTACCGCGCCGACGAGTCGGCCGTACGTGCTCACTACCGGGAGGTGGCCGGGGCCGGCATCCCGGTCGTCGCGTACAACAACCCCATCGACACCAAGGTCGATCTCACCCCTGACCTGCTGGCGCGGCTGTACGAGGACGGCGGCATCGTCGCGGTGAAGGAGTTCAGCGGCGACGTCCGCAGGGCGTACGAGCTGGCCGAGCTCGCCCCGGAACTCGACCTGCTGATCGGGGCCGACGACGTCCTTCTGGAGCTGGCCGTGGCGGGCGCGGTCGGGTGGATCGCCGGCTACCCCAACGCCTTCCCGGCCTCCTGCGCGGAGCTGTACCACGCCGCGGTCGCGGGCGACCTGGCCACCGCGCTGCCGCTGTACAAGTCCCTCCACTCTCTGCTGCGTTGGGACTCGAAGACCGAGTTCGTCCAGTCGATCAAGCTGTCCATGGACCTGATCGGCATGCGCGGCGGCCCCACCCGCCCGCCGCGGCTCCCGCTCACCGGCGAGACCGAGGCCGGAGTGCGGACCGCCACCGAGAAGGCCGTCGCCGACGGTCACCGCTGACGACCGTCACGGCCGACCATGGCACCGGTCACCCCGCCCCTCCGCCCCGTCCGCCCACCGAAAGGAAGTCCGTGCGTACGCGTCATGTCTTTCACGCCGTCGACTCGCACACCGAGGGCATGCCCACACGCGTGATCACCGGTGGTGTCGGGGTGATCCCCGGCGCCACCATGGCCGAGCGCAGGCTGCACTTCATCGAGCATCTGGACCACCTCCGGACGCTCCTGATGTACGAACCGCGAGGGCACGCCGCGATGAGCGGCGCCATTCTCCAGCCGCCTACCCGCCCCGACGCCGACTACGGCGTCCTCTACATCGAGGTCTCGGGACTGCTGCCGATGTGCGGCCACGGCACGATCGGTGTGGCCACCGTCCTCGTCGAGACCGGCATGGTGCCGGTGACCGAACCGGTCACGACCGTGCGGCTCGACACCCCGGCCGGCCTGGTCACCGTCGACGTCCGAGTGACGGACGGCGCGGCGAGGTCGGTCACGCTCACCAACGTGCCCGCATTCTGTGTGGGCCTGGACCGTAAGGTGACCGTCCCCGGATACGGGACGGTCACCTACGACCTTGCGTTCGGCGGCAACTTCTACGCGTTCGTCGGCCTGGACGCGCTGGGGCTGCCGTTCGATCGCGACCGCAAGGACGACCTCCTCGCGGCCGGACTCGCCGTGATGGACGCGATCAACGCCTCGCCGGACCGGCCCGTGCACCCCACGCAGCCGGAGATCGCCGGGGTCAAACACGTCTACCTCGCGGCGCCCGGCTCCGACGCCCGGCACTCGCGGCATGCGATGGCCATCCACCCCGGGTGGTTCGACCGCTCTCCGTGCGGCACCGGCACCTCGGCCCGGATGGCCCAACTGCACGCCCGGGGCGAGCTGCCGCTCGACCGTGACTTCGTCAACGAGTCCTTCATCGGGACCCGGTTCACCGGCAGGCTGACCGGCGAGACGGAGGTCGGCGGTGTGCCCGCCGTCGTCCCGACGGTCACCGGCCGGGCCTGGATCACCGGCACCGCTCAGTACTTCCTCGACCCGGACGACCCCTTCCCCGGAGGTTTCCTCCTGTGACCACCGCCGCCGTTCCCGACATCACCTCTCGTAACCCGGCCGCCCCGGCCGACGTCCTCGTGCGGATCCCAGCCCCCGGCGCCTTCGCGACGGCCGACGCCGTCGAACGGGCCCGTGCCGCGCAGCCCGGCTGGCTGCTCGCCGGGGCGGCTGCCCGCTCCTCAGCCCTCGGCGCGGTCGCCGCCGCCCTCCACGACGCGGCCGACGAACTGGCGGCGCTCGCCGTACGCGAGGTGGGCAAGCCGCTTGCCGAGGCCAGAGCCGAGGTCGCGCGCGCGGCCGCGATCTGGCGCTACTACGCCCAAGCACCCTTCGAGCCCACCGGCGCCGTCCACGAGCCCGCGGCCGGCCCGGGGCTGCTCCTGACCCGGCGTCGCCCGCACGGCGTGGCAGGGCTCATCACACCCTGGAACTTCCCCTTCGCGATCCCGAGCTGGAAGGCCGCCCCGGCGCTCGCGGTCGGCAACACGGTCGTCCTCAAGCCAGCCCCCGAGGCCACCGCGTGCGCCCAGCGCCTGGCCGAGATCGTCCAACAGGCCGTCCCGGCAGCGGTGTTCACCGTTCTCCCCGGAGGGGCGACCGAGGGCAACGCGCTCGTCTCCGCCGCCGACGTCGTCTCCTTCACCGGCTCCACCCCCGTCGGCCGGGCCGTGGCCGGCGCCGCGACCGCCCGGGGCGTCCCGGTCCAGGCCGAGATGGGCGGCCTGAACGCGGCGCTCGTCCTGCCGGACGCCGACATCGAGCAGGCGGCGGGCCACATCGCAGCCTCCATCGCCGGCTACGCGGGCCAGAAGTGCACGGCCACCAGCCGCGTCATCGCCGTCGGCACCGCCCTCGCCCCCCTGCGCGAGGCCCTCTCCGAAGCACTGCGGGCCGTCCCCGTCGGCGACCCGGCCGACGCGGTCACGGTGTGCGGGCCGCTCATCCACGAGGGCGCACGAGATCAGGTCGTCGACGCCTGGAAGGGACTGCCCACGCTCGCGGGCGGCACCATGCCCGAGGGGCCCGGATGGTTCGCGGAACCGACCCTGGTCGAGAAGGTTTCCCCGGGACACCGGCTGCTGCGCGAAGAGGTCTTCGGCCCCGTCGCGGCCCTGATGCCCGCCGACGATCTCGCCCACGCTGTACGGATCACCAATTCCGTACCGTACGGCCTGGTCACTTCGGTCCACACGGCCGACGTGAACACGGCCCTGCAGGGGCTCGACCTGCTCGACACCGGGATGATCCGGATCAACGCCCCGTCCACCGGCGTCGATTTCCACCTGCCGTTCGGCGGCTCCAAGGCGTCCAGCCACGGGCCGCGAGAACAGGGACGGGCCGCTCTGGAGTTCTACACCTCCGGCCGGACGTACACCGTGGCACCCGCGGGCCGCGCGACGTGACATCGTACGGTGGTGATGCGTACCGGAACGAAGGGATCACCACCGTCATGGGGCACCTGACCCGCCGCGACCTCAATGCAACCCGCGAGCGGCTGCGCGACCAGGTCGCCCATGCTCTGCGAGCCGCCCTGATCTCGGGCGAGCTGCGGCCGGGGGCGGTGTACTCGGCGCCGACGCTGGCCGAGGACTTCGGCATCTCCGCCACCCCGGTCCGTGAGGCGATGCTCGACCTGGCCCGAGAGGGTCTGGTCGAGCCCGTCCGCAACAAGGGGTTCCGGGTCACCGCGGTCGACGAACGCGACCTCGACCAGTACACCGAGATCCGCGCGCTCATCGAGATCCCGATGGTCGTCCGGATCACCCGCACCGCAGCCCGTGAGGATCTCGAGGCGCTGCGGCCGGTCGCCGTTGAGATCGTGCGCGCGGCCCGTGAGCACGATCTCATCGGCTATCTGGAGGCCGACCGGCGGTTCCACCTCACGCTGCTCGGCCTCGCGGGCAACGAACGCCTCGTCGAGACCGTCGGTGACCTGCGCAAACGGTCCCGCCTGTACGGACTCACCGCCCTGGACGAGCGTGGCGACCTCATCCCGTCCGCCGAGGAGCACCTGGAGCTGCTCGACCTGATGCTCGCCGGGGACGCCAAGGGCGCGGAGAAGTGCATGACCAGGCACCTGGGGCATGTCCGGTCCCTGTGGGCCAAGGGTGGTCGGCAGGGCAGGGCATAGCACGGGGTTATGCGCGGCTGAGGGCTCCTCGCACCGGCGTGGGCAGTTCACACTGAACGTGCAATGTCACACATCACCCTCTTTCCGGCCGTGAAAGGGATCCATGAACCCCGCGTACGCGACCGTCGACCACACCTTCACGGTTCCCCTGGACCACGAGGCCCCCGACGGCCCCACCATCGAGATCTTCGCCCGCGAGGTCGCCGATCCGGCCCGCGCGGGCGAGCAACTGCCCTGGCTGCTCTATCTCCAGGGCGGCCCGGGCGGCAAGTCCCCCCGTCCGTCATCCGGTTCGCCCAGCTGGCTGGCCCAAGCCTTGAAGACCCACCGGGTGCTGTTCCTCGACCAGCGCGGCACCGGCCGCTCCACCCCGGTCACCGCGCGCTCCGCCGCCCGGTTCGCCTCGCCGGACCACCTCGCCGCGCATCTGGTCCACTTCCGCGCCGACGCCATCGTCGCCGACGCGGAACTGATCCGCCGCCGACTCTGCGGGGACACCCCCTGGGAGACGCTCGGGCAGAGCTACGGTGGCTTCATCACCCTCACCTACCTCTCCCGGGCCCCCGAGGGCCTGCGGGCCTGCTACGTCACCGGTGGCCTGCCCGGCCTCACCGCCACCGCCGACGACGTGTACATCCGCACCTACCCCCGCGTCCGCGACCGCGTCCTCGACTTCTACGCCCGCTACCCCGAGGACGCTCCCCGCCTGCGGAAGATCGCCGACCTCCTCGCGGCCGGCGACATCCGCCTGCCGGACGGGGACCGGCTCACCCCGCACCGCCTGCGCAGCCTCGGACTCGCGCTCGGCATGGGCGACGGATTCGAGCGCGTTCACTGGCTGCTCGACGAATCTCTCGGCACGGACGGCGAGTTGACCGACACCTTCCGCCACCAGGTGATGGTCCTCACCGGCTTCACCGACAACCCGCTGTTCGCCGTCATGCAGGAGACGCTGTACGGGCAGGGCGCCGGCCCGACCGGCTGGGCGGCCTCCCGGACGCTCGCCGGCTTCCCTGAGTTCGGCGAGGACGCGGACCCCCTCCTGCTCACCGGAGAGATGATCTACCCCTGGATGTTCCGGGAGATCACGGGCCTGCGCCCCTTCGCGGACGCCGCCGACCTACTGGCCGCGCGCACCGACTGGCCGCCCCTGTACGACCCGCACCGTCTCGCCGCCAACGAGGTCCCGCTCGCAGCGATCGTCTACCACGACGACATGTACGTCGACGCGGGCCTGTCCCTGCGCACCGCGCGCGAGGTCGGCGCCACCCGCGTCTGGGTCACCAACGAGTGGGAGCACGACGGCGTCTCCGCCTCCGGCGGCCGCGTCCTCGCCCGCCTGATGGACCTGGCTGCCGGCCGCGCGTAGCCCCTCGTTCCTGCTCCGATCCCTGCCCTCCGCCTCCGACGGGAGAGACATGCCCGCCCTGCCACGCCGCCTGCGCACCCTCGCTGCGGCCCTCGTCCTCGCCTCCTGCCTGGCCACTCCTCCCGCGGCGAACGCGTCCGCTCCGGCCGCCCCGGCCGCTCCCGCCGTCGACTGCGCGCTGCCCGGCAGGACCGGCTGGACCGACGAGGGCCACGACACGGACCGCGCCCAGTTCCAGCCGTCCACCGGAACTCGCCCTGTCCTGACTCTGTTCGTCGACTTCCCCGACGCGCCGGCCGGCGAAGCCACCGAGCCGTACGCCGCCCAACTCGCCCCCGCCGCCGACTGGATGCGGACGGCCAGCTACGGCCGCTCCCGCCTCGCCATCAGCTCGCTGCACCGGTGGATCCGCATGCCCGCGGACTCGACCTCGTACGGATTCACTCGCGGCCTCACCTTCGAAACCCACGAGAAGTACGTGCGCGACGCCATCGCGGCCGCCGACCCGTACGCGGACCTCTCCCGCCACGACATGGTCTACATCGTCCCCACCCGGGCGGCGGCCGCGATCCCGTTCTCCCCGACCTACCTCTACGACCCCGCCACGCCGGGCGTGAGCGCCGACGGTACGCGACTGAAGTGGGCCGTGACCTTCGGTCAGGACATGTGGCGCTGGGGCCACAAGGTCGTCGCCCACGAGACCGGTCACACCTTCGGCCTGCCGGACCTGTACTCCTTCACCGGTGCCACCCACCAGTACGCAGGTGGCTGGGACGTCATGGGCAACATCGCGGGGCCCGCCCCGCAGTACCTCGGCTGGCACTCGTGGAAGCTGGGCTGGACCCGTGACGCCCAGGTCGCCTGCGTCTCGGGGCTCGGGCAGCGCACCGTACGGCTGACTCCCGTGGAACGCCCTGGCGGCACCAAGATCGCCGTACTGCGCACCGGCGAGACCACGGCGTACGTCGCCGAGTCCCGCCGCGCCGAGGGCAACGACCGGTCCGCCTGCTCGACCGGTGTCCTCATCTACCGGATCGACTCCGCGACCCCGACTGGCGAGGGCCCGGTCCGGATCATGAACGGCAACCCGGACACGACTCCGCCCGTCGGTTGCACTGCGCTCGACCTCGGGGCGTACACACCGGGCCGGACCTTCACCGACCCGGACACCGGAGTCCGCATCGACGTCCTCGCGGGCGGCCCGGCCGGGGACGTGGTCAGGCTCAGCCGATCCTGAACCAGACCTGAGCAGGGTCGGCTGCGAAGGACACCGCTTCGGTGGGTGATCCGTAGAGCGCGGACGGATCGAAGTCGGTGCCGGGAAACCGCTCGGCCAGCGCGTCGGCGAACCGCCGGCGTGTCGTCGCCCGACGCCTCTCCAGAAGCCCGGCGTGCGCCAGCGCGAAGGCCCCTCAGATGGAAGCGATCCGGGCTACGCCGGCCGACGGGTTGGCCGCCAGGCAGAGCGCGGCGGCTCCGGCTGACACGGTCACCGTCGCCGCGAGTCATCCGCATGCGGTCGCGGGTTGGCGCCCCACTCAGATAGGGGACGCAAGGGGCGCACTACAGGCGGATCTCCAAGACCCTGCACATCGTGAGCCTGGCCGACGAGCGCGGATACCGCCTACAAACCAAGGTGCAGGCCGATCTTCAGGAGGGCCGCCACTTCCTCGCGCGGAAGATCTCCACGGCAAACGGGCAGTTGTACCAGCGCTTCCAGGACGGCATAGAGGACCGGATCGGCGCCCTCAGCCTGGTCCTCAACGCCCTCGTACGCTTCAGCACCAGGTACATGGGCGCCGCGGTCACGCAGTTGCGCGCGAGCGGTTTCGACGTCCGCGAAGAGGATGTGGCCCGTCTCCCGCCGTGCCTGCAGCATCACATCAACATGCTCGGCCGGTACTCGTTCCGGCTCCCCGATCTGCCCGAATGGTCATGCCCTCGGCGTGGTGCGGCAGGAGCCGGGTCCCGTACCCATATCGCTGTCGTACCACCGGGATTGCTCGCCCGCGCCACCCGCGCGGTCCGGGGGCGGAATCCGCGCACCAGAGCGGGGATGGATGGGCACCGGCTCCGCGGATCAAGGCTCCGACAGGACCCCGCTCTGACGGTTCATCAGCTTCTTCTTTTGCTTGCAATCCTCTTTCACTGCCATGTGAACTGTGAAATTGTACGGTCACACTTTCCGCGAGCATGACAGCTCCGTGAGTGCTCAACTTCCGTTGCCATCACGGTCCGCACCCCCCACCGCCGTGCCCCCACGCACGGCTGCCGACCGGCCTGGAGGCCATCGCTATGCGCAAACCCCCCACATTCAAGAAACTCGCCCAACTGCTGATACCTACCGTGGCCGCAGCAGGCCTGGGGCTCACCATGCTCGCCCCCCATGGCGTGGCGACCCCGGCCGACGTCGGGGCACCCAAGCCGACACCGAGGTCGGCCCCCGCCCCACAGCCCGCCGCCGCCACCGTGCTTGCGGCCGATCTCGTACCCGGACACGCCGCCGACCCCGCGCGATCGGCCGCGAAGACCTCGAACCCCGCGCAACGCGCTCCGTTCCCCGCGGCCCAGAACGCCGCAGAGCGCAAGCAGGCCGGCTCTGCGGCGAAGGCCGCGGCGGACTGCAACGTCAGCGACTTCACCTCGAAGACCGGCGCAGCGCTGGTCGAGCAGATCAAGCAGTCGGAAAACACCTGCATCAACGCGATGTTCAACGTGACCGGTGAGGACTCCAAGGCCCTCTTCCGCGAGGAACAGATGGTCACGGTGGCGAACGCACTCAAGGATGTCGCGACCAACTACCCCGGGGACAACAGCACTTCCGCAACCCAGGTGGTGCTGTACCTGCGCGCCGGCTACTACATCCAGTACAACCAGCCGGAGAACGTCGGCGAATACGGCCCGACGCTGAAGAGCGCCATTCAGGGCGCCCTGGACGCCTTCTTCGGCTCGTCCCACGCCTTCGACGTCACCGAGGCCAACGGAGAAACCCTCGCCGAGACGGTCACCCTGATCGACAGCTCCGGAGAGAACGCCCGCTACCTCGGCGTGGTCAAGCGTCTGCAGAAGGACTACAACTCGTCGTACGACCAGTTCTACGGGATGCTCGCGGCGGTCAACAACACCTACACCGTGCTCTTCCGTGGCCACCAACTGCCGGAGTTCGTGGAAGCCGTGAAGGCGGACCCGAGCGTCCTCACCGGACTGCGTGACTTCGCCGTCGCCCACGACGATCTGCTCGGCACCGACAAGTCCTACCTGGCAAGCAACGCCGGACGCGAACTCGGCCGCTTCCTGCGGCACGCCGACCTCAAGGACACCGTCAAGCCGTTGGTCAAAGAGCTGCTCGGCCGCAGCGAGATCACTGGCCGCACCGCCCCGCTCTGGGTCGGCCTCGCCGAGATGACGAACGAGTTCGACAAGGAGAACTGCGCTGAGTACGACACCTGTGACCTGCAGAACCGCGTGCGCGACGCCGTGTTGACGGTCAAGCACGCATGCGGTCCGAGTGCGAAGATCCTCGCGCAGGAGCTGACCGCGTCCGAACTGTCGGCCACGTGCGACAGCGTCCTCAAGCAGGACCCGGTCTTCCACGACATCGTCAAGGACAACGGCCCGGTCAAGGACGACAACAACGCCAGCATCGAGATCGTCGCCTTCAACTCCAGTACCGACTATAAGACCTACGCCGGTGTCGTCTTCGGCATCGACACCAACAACGGCGGCATGTACCTGGAGGGTGACCCGGCCGCTGAGGGCAACCAGCCGCGCTTCATCGCCTACGAGCAGCCGGCCCAGGACGGCGCCTTCCAGATCTGGAACCTCAATCACGAGTACACCCACTACCTCGACGGCCGCTACGACATGTACGGCGACTTCACAGCCGGGCAGACCACCCCGACCGTGATGTGGATCGAGGGTTTCGCCGAGTACGTCTCCTACTCGTACCGCGGCATCACCTACGACAGGGCGATCGAGGAGGCGGGCAAGAACACCTACAAGCTCAGCCAGCTCTTCGGGACCACCTACGACAACGCCGACACCACCCGTATCTACCAGTGGGGTTATCTGGGCGTCCGTTACATGCTCCAGTCGCACCCCGAGGACGTGGCCACCCTGCTCGGCCGCTACCGCGCAGGCGAGTACGACGCGGCGCACAGCCTGCTCCGCGACACCATCGGCACCAAGTACGACGCCGACTTCGCCGACTGGCTGAGCAAGTGCGCCGGCGGCGACTGCGGCCAACTGCCGGCCCGGAGCGGCCGGTGACCGGGGCCTCGGGCACCGGCAAGAACTGAGCCAGGAGAGCCTGGTGTCCCGCGCATCGTTCGTGCGCGGGACACCAGGCTTCTGGGGCACCGGCCGGACGTAGAGGACGAACGCACACCCTAGGGCCCGATCGTGAACATGCGGGCGCTCAAAGGGGGGACCTGACGGTCCGAATCCTGCCGCCAGGGGCAAGAAGCGCTCGAAGATCCACTTGATCACCCAGCGGACCGGTGTGCCCCTGTCGATCGGCATCTCTGGTGCGAACCTGCACGACAGCCAGGCTCTCGAGCCCCTGGTCCGGGGCATCCCGCCCATCCGTTCACGCCGAGGGCCACGCCGTGTACGGACGTGGTGGCGGTCGCCTGGGCGCCGGCCGGTTGTCTTTCGTTGACACGACCCTTGACGTCTCTCAGGAGAACGGCACCGTCGGCGTCTTCGTGATCGCCACCGTAGTCAACACCCGATCCCCCGACCAGTCGTCGGCCTCGTCGCCCGAGTCGGCGGGGCGCACTTTGGTGCTGGAATACCTCGGCGTCAACGTTCGATATCTGGGCGAGCGCGGCGAGCCCCGTTCAGTACGGAGTCGAGCAGGCCGGGGAACAGCGTGTCCAGGTCGTCTCGGCGCAGCCGCACAAGCCGTGATCGGCCCTGGACGGTGGTCCAGGTAACTCCCGACTCGCGCAGCACCCGGTAGTGGTGGGACAAGGTCGTCTGGTGGACGTCCAGGTCGCCGCCGATGGCGTTGCAGCTCTCCTCGCCGGTCACGGCGAGCCGTTGGACGATCTCCAGCCGCACCGGATCGGCCAGCGCACGCAGCACCTCCACCATCCGGATCGCCTCGGTCGCCGGCTGGGACACCTCACGCATCTTCGCTTCCCTCCGCTCGTGTCAAGACCCGAGCCTACGCACTCATTGATACATGGACAAGCATCCATGCATTGAGTACGGTGCCGATCACCTACCTCAACGGCGCTCCGGAAAGGCGGAACGATCCTTGTTGAAACGACTCCTCCCCCTGGCCTTGGCGACGTTCGCCGTCGGCACCGACGGCAACGTCATCGCGGGCCTGCTCCCTTCCATTGCTGCAGACCTGGAGGTCTCCACCCCAGCGGCCGGTCAGTTAGTGACAGCCTTCGCCTTGACGCTGGCGTTGTCCGCGCCGCTCATGGGAGCCCTCACCAGTGCCCTGGACCGGCGGTCGGCGCTGCTGATCGCCTTGACTGTGTTCGTGATCGGCAATGCCGTCACCGCGTTGGGGACCAGTTACGAGGTGGTGATGGTCTCCCGCATCGTCACCGCTGTGGGAGCGGGCATCATTACCGCCGCCGCCTCCAGCACCGCGGCGGCCATCGCACCACCGGAACGCCGTGGCCGGGCCCTGGCCTTCGTGCTGGGCGGCCTGACCTTGGCGACCGCACTGGGGCTGCCGCTCGGCACGCTGATCGGCCGCACGGACTGGCACATCACCCTGTGGGCCGTCGCCGGGATCGGCCTGCTCGCGGCCGTCGGCATCGCCGCCGGCCTCCCCAAGGTGACGCTTCCCGCAGCCTCGCTGACCGACCGCCTGCGCCCGCTCAAGCAGGGCCGCTTGCTGGCTCTGCTGGCGGTCACCTCCCTCACTTTCCTCGGCACGTACACCCTCTACACGTACATCGGCCCGACCCTGCGAGACGCCACCAGCGGCAACGACGCGCTGCTGACCCTGATCCTGCTGGCCTGGGGCATCGGCACCCTCGCCGGGAACATCACAGCCGGACGCCTGGTCGACCGCTACGACTCCGCCCTCATTCTCACCGGCGCCCTCGCCTTCACCACCCTCACCCTGGCCCTGACCCCCCTCGCAACCCGTACCCTCGCCACCACCCTCGTCTGGGCGGTTGTCTGGGGCGTCACCGTCGGCATCATCGTCGTCCCCCAGCAGCACCGGCTCATCGCCCTCAGCCCGACCGCCGCACCGGTGCTCCTCGGCCTCAACTCCTCCGCTCTCTACGTCGGGGTCGCTCTCGGCGGCGGATTCGGCGGACTGGCGCAGAAATGGCTCGGGCTCGCCCCCGCCGAACTGGGGCCAGTGGCCGCAGGCATCACCGCCCTTACTTTCCTCTGGCACCTGGGAGCCACACGCCGCGCCACCACGACCGCCCCCATGGCGCCTGCGGCGGCGTCGACCCCAACCTCGTCACCCAACGGACACCCTTCCGCGCAGCCGCCAAGCCAGCAGCGTGGAGGAGCGACCCGGCACGCCAACTAGGCAGTGATTGAGATGTGCAGTCCCAGACTGCCCGGTCCGCCGGCTGCTTATCCTTGTGGCCATGACTGCCCAGCCTCCGGAGCCCTCTCCGCACCCTGCTCCATCGGGAGAACTCCGCGCCTCTCACGACGACCGGGAAGCAGTGGTGGAGCAGCTGCGCGATGCGGCAGCCGAGGGGCGCATCGATCTCGATGAGCTGGGTTCGCGCCTGGAGCAGGCGCTGAAGTCCAAGACTCACGCCGAGTTGGCGGTCCTGACCGCCGACTTGCCGAGGCTGAATTCCTCTGAGAGCCTGCCGCCGCTGGTGCTCAAGGGTGGCATGTACGGCGCGTCTCGAGGCCCCGGGCGCTGGGAGGTTCCCGGGCACGTGATCGCTCGCGGAGGCGTGGGGGGTGTGAAGGTTGACTTCACCCGGGTTGAGTGCCGCCTCAGGGAGGTCGCGGTGGAGGCGTACGGGGAGACATCTGGTGTCGCGATCGTCATCCCCGACGGCTGGGCCGTAGACACCAGCGGCATGGATCCCGGCGTCGGCGGCCTGACGGACGAGACCACTCCCGACCGGCTCCCGGGAACTCCGCTGATCCGGCTCACTGGGTCCTGTGGCGCGGGAGGAGTAGTCATCCGCCACCCCAACCGCCGGGAGCGGCGCAAGCTGTACAGCAACCCGACGCAGGGCTAGGACGCGTGCCGAGGTGTTGATCAAGATCTGAAAACGATCTTGAAAAGCCACGCGGCGATCTGACGGACGAACAGTGGGCGTGGCTGGAGCGGCTGTTGCCGCACCGATACCGACGATGGGGCGACCGCTACGGGATCGGCGGCAGATCTTCGATGGGATCTGGTGGCGCGCTCGCACGGACTCGCCGTCGCGGGACATACCTGAGCGGTACGGTCCGTGGGAGACCGCATACGCGCTCTTCCGCCGCTGGCAGACCGACGGCACTTGGGCCAGAGTCTTGAAGAAGTTGCAGGTCAAGGCCGATGCTGCCGGGCACCTCGTGTGGGAGGTATCGGTCGATACCACGATCTGCCGGGCCCACCAGTGCGCCGCTGGGGCGAGGAAGTGGAGGGCTGATGATCCTGGCCGGGCGACTCCTGGCGGCCTGGCGGCCGAGCCGGACGGCCGCGCGCTTGGCCGCTCACGAGCCGGCCTGACCACCAAGATTCGCCTGGCTGCCGACACCTCATTTCACGTCCTGGCCGCCGTGGTCACCGCTGGGCGCCGGGCCGGAAATGCCCTACACCGAGGCCCAGATGGAAGACGCCATGGGGTACCTCCTGGCCAGCATGGTGCCCCTGGCGCAGCGCACCGGCGGGAGGATCGAAGAGATCGTCGAATCCGACGTCTTCAGCCTCCTCGCCCTGGCATACGTCGTGGCCCTGCGCACCAACCCGCCGCTCCCCAAGACGGGCCCGGCCAAGGAACTCGACGCGCTGGCTGCCTTCTCCTTCTGCATGGGCGCCCAGGCCCGCGCCGTGCGGCTCGTCCAAGACTGACCCACCCCCGGGGTGCAGCCGACCCGCTGCGCCCCACCTCGGCTGCGGGGGAGTGGCACCCCTGCAGCCACCGACCACACACCCCGAGGAGCACCCATAGGAGCCTGGAACCCGGTCTGGGGCCGGCCGCCGGCCCGTACGGCGACGGAGTGGAACGAGCGCAGGCCCCCTGTCGTGGTGACGGTTGCCTCCGGCCGATTCGCCCCGGGTGACCTGGGCAGCGGCACCGGGAGCGGCCGGCTGGGCGCACGCCGGGTGATCGGCAGCGGCGGCTTGAACGCCATGGTCTCCCTCGCTGCTGTCGGTGACTCGTCCCGCGACGGCTGTCCGAACCTCCTGGCAGTGCGCGACTACGACTGCTCGTCAAGACGACTCTGCAGTCCAAGCCTCTATCGCTGAGCACGCCGGTCACCAGCGCACGCGTGCTGGCACGCCATCGCGCTCCGCGACGACAGCAAGGCGCACCTCCCGGCAGGAGAGGCCGGCCACAGCCATACGGGACCGGATTCGGCGCGCGTATGCGCTCGATCAGTGCTTGGCACGGTGCTTCCCCACTGAGGCTCCACGCGCCCCGGCAACGGCCATGTCAGATCTGACGAAAAACACGGGCACATGCGGAGCAGGACTCCGGCGCGCCTTGGATTCCCCTGGCCGCGCGGCGTGGACGCGCGACACCGAGGAGGAACGGCGTACGTGGCTAGCCGCCAGTGACCGTAGCCCTTCAGGCAGCAGGGCGAGCTGATCCACTCCGTAGTGGGCATGTCTGAGCGCCTGGCCATGGAGCCACCCTGGCAGGCCTGGAATTCTCCTGGGTCACCGACGAGATGCCCACGTCGCTCCCATGGTCTGGGACGTACGGCTCCACCCGGCATCTTGATAGTGAGCCTTGCGCGGGGCGCGTCCTCGCCGACTCACCGGTGGCGGGCGCCCTGGCGTGTATGAACGCGGGTATGACAACGACACCTGACCCGCGACCTCAGACCGCTGCCGGCAAGGTGCTCTGGCACTTCACGATGTCGCTCGACGGCTTCATCGCCGGCCGGAACCACTCATTCGACTGGCTGTCCGGGGTCTCCGGGCGGCCGGGTCTCGAGGAGGAATACGGTGCGACCTGCGGCGCCGTAATCGGCGGCCGGGACAGCTATGACGTGCTTCCCGACGCCCGCCCCTACAGCGACTCCTGGAAGGGCCGAGTCTTCATCCTCACCCACCACCCCGAGGACGCCACGCCGGCCGACGACATCACCTTCCGGTCCTGCGACGTCGCCGAGGCCGTACGGATCGCGCTGGACGCCGCGGACGGCAAGAACGTCGAGGTGCAGTCGGCCAAGATCGGGGCGCAGCTGCTCGAACGCGGCCTGATCGACGAGATCGACCTGCATATCGCGCCGGTCCTGCTCGGCGACGGCATCCGCCTGTTCGACAACCCCGGCGGCGCGCCGGTGCGCCTCACACGCGAACACGACGGCGACCCGAACGCGGTGCTCAGCGTGCGCTTCCACCCCGTGCGCTAAGCGTGTTGCACAAGGCTGTGAACTGGGCATTTGACGGGTATGGCTGGGGTGTTGCGGACTGAACCGTTGTGCGTGGAGACGTTCACCGGGCTGCGGATGGCGGCGTTCGGGCGGCTGTTCGGTCACGCTGGAGACGCCGCCATCAGCCACCGAGCCCAGCTCAGCCACTACCGACGCCGCGGTCACCGACCCCCGTAACCGCGACTGCAGTATGGGTGGGCCACCAGCGGGGGCCGGTCGTGGCCCTAAGGAGCTCGCGGCGCTGGTGGGCGACTCACCCTGCGTCCCATGAATCTTGAACCGGCGCACCGCCGAGTGCCACCCATCTCCGGTTGCGCGCTCCGCTGGTCGAACTTGGGTGCCGTTCCTCCAATGCCCATTCAGTCGGGGCCGGCTGCGTTGTCACTCGAGGAGTTCGGCCATTCCTCGATGCGCATCACCGGCTGGGAGGCCGTGGGAGCTCGGCGGCTGCCGGTCGTCCTCATGGAGTGAGATGACGTGCCGGTGGGCGGGTTCCCGTCGCTGTCGGCCACGCACCCGCTGGATTGGTACGAGGGCATGTCCATCATGACAGGTCAGCGGCGTTTTTCGTAGGACGGAACGCACAGTTCGCGAGCCTTGTCCGGTCCGCCTACGGACTCCCAGAATCTCCTTCGTGAATCACTCGGAGGACAGGGGGAACATGGGGAAGATCGATCACGACGCGGTGCTGCGGGCACGGGTGCTGCTGTTGGGTTCCGGCCGGGTGCGCCTGCTCGAACAGGTCCACGCGTACCGGGTTCTGGCGGAGGTGAGCCCGATGGCGTATCGGCCGAAGCTGGTCGACGCGCTCCTCTCGATGTACTACCGCAGCCGGGACCCAAAGGTGGACCTGACGCTGGCTGCCGAAGCGGTCGAGGCCGCGCGGAGGATCGAGGCCGGGGCGCCGACCCGGGCGGAACGGCTGTGCAGGGCCCTGGACGCCTACCAGGCGGCCCTGTTCGCTCTCGGACGCCGATCCGAAGGGCGCGCGGCCTGCGAGGAAATGGCGGAGGCCGGACAGAGCGGGCGGCTGGCGAACATCCTGGCCGAGGAGGGGCGGTTCCGGGAGGCCGCGGAGCTCAACGAGAAGGCGGCCCGGAACGCCGTACCGGAGCACTCCTTCTGGAGGATGGTCGAGTGGGCGGCGAACCTGGAGGGCGCGGGCCTGCATGACGAGGCGATGGCCGTCTTCGGCGAACTCCTCGACGAGACGCGGCGCAAGGCCGCCGGGCAGCGCGCGTCGCTGGCCATCCTCACTTGGGAGCTGGTACACGTCTCCCGGATGCGTGAGGCCGCCGGGCACGGGGCGGACGCGACGGCCACTCGGCGGGAGGCTCTGACCGTCCTGGAGGAGCTGGCGACGACGGGCGAGCCGAAGAACTGGAGCTGCATCCTCGATTGGTGGGTGACCCTGTTCGCCCTGTCGGGGCGGGCCGACGAGCCGGCTGCGAGCGCCGAGTCCCCGATGCCGCCGTTCGGCACCCACCTCGGATGGTCGAGCGACACGCGGAATGCGTTTCTCGGCACCCTGACAGGGCTTGAAACGGAGGCGGCGGGGCTGCGTGGGGCAGGCCGCCTGCCCGAACTGGTGGATGTCCAGCGCAGAATCAGCATCCGCGTGACCCTCCGCGAAGGCAGCCACCCCTATCGGTTCGGGGAGCGGTTCAAGCCGTACTTCGACGAAGGCGTGGCGCTCGCCCGCCGCCTGCCCGACGACCCTGCACGCCTCGCCCGGGCCCTGACGGACCGCTCGATGTTCCTCGTCGCCGCCCGGACCTTCGAGCCCGCGTACGCCGACTTCGCCGAGGCCGTCGCCCTCCTCGACGCGCGGTAGTCCCGGCAGCGTTTCAGTCTGCCGCCCGGCCGGGACAGTGCACGCAGCTGCACGACGCGAAGCCGCTCCCGCAGCGGGTGGCGGATCGCAAGCTCACCCAACTCGCCAAGCAAGGCGTGGTGTTCCCCCAGCTCAGGGCGTGTCTCGGCGAGCGCCTCCAGGGCGATCAGGCGCTGCTCCTCAAGGCGTCGGCCGCGGTGCGCAGGAACTCCATGTCGCCCAGGTCGGCGAAGGCCTCCCCCTTCCACAGCGCCAGAGCGTCGTTCAACAGGTCCGCCTTGGTGCGCGGGTCCGCGGTGCCGTACGCGATGGCGGTCAGGTCGGTCAACAGGTCCGAGTACCCGTCCTGAGGGCTGATACGCAGCAGATGTCCCGGGGGCCTCGACTCCGCCAGCGTCTCGGCTGCGGGTTCAGCCCGTGCCAGGGCATGGCTCAGCCGCGGGGCTTCCGTCTGCAGGGCACCGGCCGGGTTTCGGGTCAGCTGCTCGCCCCGGAGAGCGTCCACGAGCCGGTCGGCCGATGCAGCCCTCTGCCACGACCGGATGTGAGACAGAGACGAACCGTCGACACTCTCCAGGGACCGCCCGACGTCGCAGACAGCGGCGTGATGAGGGTCCGTGCCTCCGGCGCCCGGTCCGGCACGAGGAGCGTCGGTGTCTGCCGGGCGCGGGGCGGGTGTCCTCCGGAGTCGGAGGACCGGACCCTGCCCTACCCCCATCTGGTGCCTTCTGAAGCTCAAATGCAGGAGTCGCGGCGCGTATTTCCTGTTAATCCCCTTATATGGAGCCTAGGCGTGGTTTCCGCTGTTCCAGGCCTATGTACGTTCATGTCGAAGAGAGTGGAGAACATGAAGCAGTCGCTGAGATGGAGAACCGTCCTGGTCCCGGTCGCCACCGCTGCTGCGCTCGTCGCAGCGCCGCTTGTCGGCACGGGTGTCGCCTACGCGACGGACAACCCCTACCCGCCGCACTCGACGGGTCATCCGTACCCGCCGAAGCCGCACGAGCCGCATGAGCCCGACCATCAGTACCCGCCGAAGCCGCACGAGCCCGGGCACGGGGACTCGCACCACGACGGCGGTCACGAGCCGGGCAAGCCGCATCTGGCGGACACGGGTGGCGACAGCACCAAGGAACTCGTGCTGGGCGGCATTGCGGCTGGTCTGGTGGCCGCGGGTGTGGGCGCCGCGTGGGTCGCCCGCCGTCGCCGCACTTCGTGATGATGGCTCTGCCACGTATGACCTTCCGGAAGCGTCCCGAGTCCGCTCGGGACGCCCACCGGGAACGCAGGCGCGTCCATGGCCCCCGGGGCAAGTACGTGCTGTCGGCCGCCGCCGCCTTGTCGGTGGCGGCCGGCGCCTGGATCGGTATTACGGGCTGGATGGCCCGCGACGAACTCCTCGCTGCCCAGGGTGACCTGAACGCACTGCGCGAGTCCCTTGCGACCGCGGTCGCAAGGGACGGTGCGCCGGCTGTTGCTGCGGGGTCGGCGGGCGAGTCTGATCAGGAGCGCCTGGTGCGGTCCGCCGCCGACCATGCTGAGCGCGCACACGACCTGACGACCGGGCCTGCCTGGTACGCCGTCGCGCAGCTCCCCTTCGTCGGCGAGCCTTTCAGGACCGTACGCGGTGTCGCGCGGGCCTCGGACGGTTTGGCGGGCGACGTGCTACCGCCGCTGGTGCGCGCTTTTCCCCGGCTCAAGGCGGGCGCGCAGGCGGGCGGCATGTCGCGGGTTCTGTCGGAACTGGAGCGTCAGGCACCCGCGTTCGACCGGGCCGGGCGGGTCGCGGCCGGGGTGCAGGAGGACACCCGGCGACTGCCCGGCTCGACCTGGCTGCCGGCGGTCGACCGGGCTCGTGCCCAGCTGGCGCGGCAGCTCGACCGGCTCGTCTCGCAGACGGACGACGCCGCCTTCGCGGCCCGCACGGTGCCCCCCCTGCTCGGGGCGCATGGACCACGGCGCTACATCCTTGTCTTCCAGAACACCGCTGAGGCACGGGGCACCGGTGGCCTGCCGGGAGCCTTCGCCGTGCTGCGGGCCGACCGGGGGCGGCTGGCATTCGAGCGCTTCGGCAACGACACGGACATGGACGGCGTGCGCGCGGACGTGAACCTCGGGACCGAGTTCGCTGCCATGTACGGGAACAACGCACCCGGCAGGCTCTTCGTGAACTCCAACATGAGCCCGCACTTCCCGTACGCAGCCCGCCTCTGGACGGCCTATGGCGAGAAGCTCACCGGTCAGCGGCTGGACGGTGCGATCGCCACCGACCCGGCCGCGCTCGGCCTTCTGCTGCGCGCCACAGGACCGGTCGACATGCCCGACGGCACGACCATCACTGCGGACAACGCCGTGGACATCACGGAGCGGACCAGCTACGTGAAGTACTCGGATTTCGCCCAGCGCAAGGCGTTCTTCATCGAGGTCGCTCGTGCCGCCGCCATGCGGCTCATGAACGGGATCGACGACCCGCAGGGGTTCCCCGCGCTGCTGAGCGCCCTTGACGACGTGCAGGATGAGGGCCGTGTCCAGATGTGGAGCGCACACCCGGCGGAGCAACGCCTCTTGGCGGCACGGCCGTTGGGAGGAGTGGTGCCAGATGCGCACGGTCCCTTCGCGGGGCTCGTGGTGAACAACGCGGCCGGCTCCAAGCTGGACTACTACCTCGACCGGAGCCTGGTCTGGGCGCCCGGCGCCTGCACGGACACCGGCCGGTCGGTCACCGCGACCGTGTCGCTCACCAGTCGGGCACCGGCCTCGAAGCTCCCCGCCTACGTCACCACACGGGCCGACGCCCCGCCCTACCCCACTCGGCCGGGCGACAACCGGCTCCTGGTGTCGTACTACGCCGGTTCGGGTGCGAGTCTGACGGGGGCCACACTGGACGGCCGCCCGGTCAAGCCGATCCCCGGCTTCGAACGCGGCCATCCGACGTACACGCTCGACCTGGAGCTTCCCCGGCAGACCAGCCGCACGTTGGTGCTGCATCTGATCGAGCCCGAGGCCGACAGCGCCCCGAAGGTTCTACGGCAGGCCCTGGTGACCCCGCTGCGAACCACGGTGGAGCCCGCCCGGCCGTGCCGCGGCTGAAACGCGTCCGCGTGCAACGGGGGCGCACCGCGCAGTGCGCGGTGCGCCCCCGTTGTCACGGAGCCAGGATCCCGGCCAGCGTGCGGACGGCGTCCCGGACCTCCAGGGCCCGTGCCCGGTGCACCTTGGGAGAGGCGCCGACCGGATCGGCGATGCCGTCCGACTCGTCCGCCGGGGGAATCACCGTGCCACGTCGCGACGCGGCCAGCCGCACGGCCTCGTGCGGCGTGTCGGCCCTGGTCCCGTCTGCGAGGCGGATGAACTCCCGGAGGGTGAAACAACGGCGTAGCGCCAGGGGGCGCAGCCGCACCGCGGCCTCCCGGTGGCACCGTTCGAGACCGAGTACCAGATCGGCCTGTTCGATCTGACCGGCGTCCAGCCGCAGTGTGGCGAACCCGTTGGCGTCGCCGCCGAGTTCATCGAGGATCGCGCGGGTGACCGGGTCCAGCGGCATCGGCCGGGCAGCGGTGCCCGCGCTGCGCACCCGGAAGCCCGGCTGGGGCAGCGTGGCGGCCAGCAGCCGCTCCGCGACGGGCGAGCGGTGCAGATTGCCGGTGCAGACGAACAACACCTCGAAGCCGTTCATCGAACCACCACTCTTTCCGGTGACCGCCGACTGGCCACTCATGATTTACCGACGGTGGTCGGCGAGGCGGGCTCCTCCGATGTGCCGACGGTGGTCCGCGAGGCGGGCTTCTTCGGCTTGCCGACGGCCGTCGGCGAGGCCGGCTTCTTCGGTTTGCCGACGGTGGTCGGCGAGGCCGGCTTCGGTTTGCCGACGGCGGTCGGCGAGGCGGGCTCCTCCGATGTGCCGAGGGTGGTCGGCGAGGCCGGCTCCTTCGGTTCGGCGTGGGTGGTCGGCGAGGCGGGTTCTTCTGATGTGCCGAGGGTGGTAGGCGAGGCGGGCTCCTCCGATGTGCCGAGGGTGGTCGCCGAGGCCGGCTCCTCGGTGTCGGTCGCCGGCCGGGGCATCGGCAGTTCCGCCGGGGCGTAGCCGTAGCCGTAGCCGTACCCCTTGCCCTTGTAGGCGGAGGACATGTTGAGAGTTGTCCCAATGACGGGTACGCCGATCCGGCTCAGCGATCCGGCTGCGTCGACGATCTGGTCGCGTCCGGTCTTGGACGCGCTCACGACGAGCAGCACCCCGTCGGTGAGCGGGGACAGGCCGAGGGTGTCGGCCACCGGTAGCAGTGGGGCGCTGTCGACGATGACGATGTCGTAGGTGTCGGCGAGTTCCCGCAGCACCTCCGCCATCCGGCCGCAGGAGAGCAGCTCGGTCGGGTTCGGCGGCAGGGTGCCGCTGGTGAGCACCGCGAGTCGGCCTGCGGCCTCCTGCACCACGTCCTCGATGCGGGCCTGGCCGATGAGCACCGTGGTCAGTCCGGCGCCCTCGACAAGTCCGAAGGTGGGGGCCACTGACGGGCGACGCAGGTCCGCGTCGACCAGGCAGGTCCGCAGGCCGGCATCGGCGAGGGACAGCGCCAGGTTGACGGAGGTGGTGGTCTTCCCCTCGCCCGGCAACGGGCTGGTCACGACGATCACCCGTGGCGGGTCGTCGACCTGGGCGAATTGCAGGTTGGCACGCAGCTTGCGGAAGGCTTCGGCGCGCGCGGAGGTACTGGCCGCCTCGATCGCGATCCTCTTCCGGCCCGCGCTCCTGTCGTAAGGGATGGAGCCGAGCACCGGCAGGGAGGTGAGTTCCCCGAGTGCCTCGCTGGTCTTGACGGTGGTGTCGAGCGCCTCGCGCAACGCAACGATTCCGGCACCGAGCAGCAGGCCGCCGAGCACTCCGAGCGCGAGACCGAGCAGCCGGTTCGGTGACACCGGTTTCTTGGGGACGGCTGCCTTCTCCGTGACACCGAGTGAGACGGGTGAGACGGGGGAGGCGCTCTCCTTCTTGCCGGCGGACGTGAGCGCCTTCTTCGGCGTCTCCAGCCGTTCGACAAGGCCGACGAAGCGATCCGCGACCGCGTCGGCGATCAGCGCCGCACGTGCCGGATCTGTGTCGCGCACCTTGATGTTGATGAGGACGGTGTTGAGCGGAGCCTCGGCGGTGATGCGGGACGCGAGTTCCGTCGGCGTGTACGGCAGCTTCAGCTGGCGCACGACGGGTTGAGTCACCTGGCGCGTGGCGACGATCGCCGAGTACGACTGCACCCGCGCCTGCGAGAAGCTCTGGCCCTGATTCAGTTCGGAGGTGTCCGCGCCGGTCCGGGTGGCCACGAAGAGCTGGGTGCGGGCCTCGTAGACCGGTGTTCTCACCGCCGTGACGACCTCTGCCGCGACGATGCCGAGCAGCAGACAGATCAGGACGGTCGGCCAGCGTCTGGCCAGTAGCTTGATGTATCCACGAAGATCCAACGTTTTACCCCTTCGCAGGGCAAGAAGTGCCCAATTCACCCAATTTCCTGCTGATTTTCCCGATCACCATAGACGCAGAGGGGCCATACATCCGGCAGCGACGGCGGCGAGGGCACCCCGACCGGCCTATCGTTCGGACGTGTTGCGCCGGATGCGCCCCACCGACCGGCAGGGTGAGCCCCATGGACAGGCAGATTTCTACGCACAGGACCCCTCTTCGGATCGTGCTGGTCGCTTTCGCCTGCGACCCGACCCGCGGCAGTGAACCCGCCATCGGGTGGGGCTGGGCCGAAGCGCTGGCGAGTCGCGGCCACACCGTTGAGGTCCTCACGCACCCCGTGGACGACAACCTGCGGGCCATCCAGCGCCGAGTGGGGGAGCTCGGGGCGGTGGGCGAGCGCATCCGACCGCACGTCATTCCCCTGCCGCCGACGCCCGCGTGGACCAGACTGCTGCCCCCTCCGCTGAGAGACATGGCCGCGGAGGTCCGGCGCTACGACGCCTGGCAGCATCGGGCCCTGGCCCACGCCCGCGGCCACGGTCTCGACGCGGCCGACGTGGTGCATCACGTGTCCTACGGATCCTTGCAGGGGGGCTCCGCATTGCGCCGCTTGGGACCGCCCCTGGTGTTCGGCCCCGTCGGTGGCGGCCAGATCGCCCCGCACAGCCACCGGCGCTACCTGGGCGTGGCGTACTGGCAGGAGGCGCTGAGGACCCTGGTGTGGGCGCGCTGCCTCAGTCGCCGGCCGGCGTGCCGCCGGACGGTCCGCGAGGCGGCGGTGGTGCTGGCCACCAATCGCGACACGCTACGGCTGGCTCGTCGTCTGAGCCGTACCGACGCCCGGCTGATGCTGGCCGACGGCATCCAGGAGTCGCTGATCCGGGAATCGATCGAGGACCGACGGGAGCGGCCCGACCGGCCGCCCACCGTTCTCTGGGTCGGCAGACTGCACCCGCGCAAGACCCCCGATCTCGCGCTGCGGGCGCTTGTGCATGTGCGGTCGGACATCCCCGAGGCACGTCTCGTCGTCATCGGCGACGGCCCTCTGCGGTCGGCACTGGAACGGCTCGCGCTCCGTCTGGGCGTGAGCGGAGCCGTCGACTTCCGTGGGCGGCTGCCCCGGGAAGAGGTCTTCGCGGCCTGCGACGACGCCGACGCGTTCTTGATGACCAGCCTGCGGGACTCCTCCAGCACCCAGACGCTGGAAGCGTGGGCAAGGGGCCTGCCCGTGGTCCACCTTGGCCACCACGGCATCAGCGACTTCTCAGCGCCCGGTGGAGCGGTCTCTGTGCCCCTGGGTGACCCCGGCGACCTGCCTCAACGCCTCGCGTGGGCGCTCAGCGGTGTGCTGGGCGGCCAGCAGGCCCGCCAAGGCATGGCATGGGCCGCCGTGGAGTGGGCACGCAGGCACACCTACGCGGCGAAGGCGGAGATCGCCGAACAGCTCTACCGCACCGCCCTCGGCTCAACCGGGGGCCGGCCGCGAACGGCGACGCGGCCGGACCGCCCGGATGCTCCCTCTGCTCCTGTGGCAGCAGCCGTATCGGCTCAGCCCCGGCCCGCGGAGTAGACCGGCGACATATGGCCGACGGCCGCCTGCTGGGCCGGCAGCGCGGGCGGCGCCGGCCTCCCCAGCGCACGCAGGGTCCAGCCGGCGGACTGCCACCGCGCCACGTCGAGGGCGTTGCGCGCGTCGAGGATTCTGCGCGCGGGCGTCACGGCCGCGAGCGCTACCGGGTCGAGGCAGCGGTAGGCGGACCACTCGGTCAGATGCAGGACGAGGTCGGCCCCCGCACACGCTTCGTCCACGTCGGGCACGTAGTCGATCAGCGGTAGCACGGCCCGCGCGTTGTCCATGCCCTCAGGGTCGTGCAGCCGGATCTGCGCGCCTTCGCGATGGATCGCGGCCGCGACGGCCAGGGCGGGCGAGTCACGGACGTCGTCACTGTCGGGCTTGAACGTGGCGCCGAGGACGGCGACACGACGTCCGGCGAATCCGCCGCCCGCCATGTCCCGGGCGATGTCCACGGTGCGGCGCCGCTGCCGCGCGTTGATCTCGTCGATCTCGTGGAGGAACGTCACCGCCCCGCCGACGCCGAGTTCGTCCGCGCGGGCCGCGAGCGCCCTGATGTCCTTGGGGAGGCATCCGCCGCCGAACCCCAGCCCGGCGGACAGGAAACGACGGCCGATCCGGCTGTCGTGGCCGAGGGCGTCGGCCAGGGTGGTCACATCGGCGCCCGCGGCGTCGCAGACCTCGGCCATGGCGTTGATGAACGAGATCTTCGTCGCGAGGAACGCGTTCGCCGCTGACTTCACCAGCTCGGCGGTCGCCGGATCGGTGCAGATGTAAGGCACGTCGGCGCTCAGCATCGGCGCGTACACCTCGCGCAGGACATCGTCGGCCCGCTGCGACAGCACTCCTGCCACGATCCGCTCCGGGCGCAGCGTGTCCTGGACGGCGAAGCCCTCCCGCAGGAACTCGGGGTTCCAGGCCACCTCGACGTCCGCGCCTTGTGGGGCGAGTTCGTGGACGCGCGCCGTGAGCCGGTCCGTCGTCCCCACCGGAACCGTGGACTTGCCCACGATCAGACAGCGACGGCGCAACAGGGGCGCCAGCCCGTCGATGACGGCGTCGACCGCCCGCAGGTCGGCGGATGGTGCGTCCCGGCGCTGCGGGGTGCTCACACAGACGAAGTGCACCTCGCCGAACTCGGCGGCCTCGGCAAGGGAGGTGGTGAAGCGCAGCCGGCCGGAGCCGACGGCTCTGCCGAGCACCTCCTGCAGACCTGGTTCGTGGAACGGGGCCACACCCTTGCCGAGGGCCGCGATCTTCTCGGCGTCGATGTCGACGCCGAGGACCTCGTGCCCGATGTCCGCCATGCACGCGGCGTGCACGGCGCCCAGGTATCCCGTTCCGATGACGGTCAGTCGCATGTCACTCGCTTCTTCTAGGATGTGGTCCGGTTCATGGGTCAGGCCGGATAGCCGGAGGGGTTGAGCTCCTGGAACCGCCACGCGTCCTCGCACATCGCGGTGAGGTCCCTCGTCGCGGTCCAGTTCCAGGCCCGGGCCACGGCGCTCGGGTCGGCGACGAGGGCCGGCACGTCGCCCGGGCGGCGGTCGGTGATCTCGTACGGGATCGGCGTACCGCAGGCGCGCTGAAAGGCCGCGACGAGTTCCAGTACCGAAGTGCCTTGTCCCGTACCGAGGTTGAGTACGCGCATGCCGTGCTCGTCATCGAGGTGTTCCAGTGCCACACGGTGGCCTTCGGCGACGTCCATCACATGGACGTAGTCACGGACGCCGGTGCCGTCGGCGGTGGGGTAGTCGCCGCCGAAGACCCGGAGCTGCGGGAGCCGGCCCGCGGCGACCTGGGCGAGATAAGGCATCACGTTGCCTGGCGTGCCCCGGGGCACTTCGCCGAGCAGTCCGCTGGGGTGCGCGCCGACCGGGTTGAAGTAGCGCAGCGACAGCACGGACAGCTCGGGCAGATACCGGCAGGTGTCGGCGAGCACCTGCTCGCACAGCCACTTCGAGGTGGCGTACGGGTTGGTGGGGTCCGCCGGGTCCGCTTCGGTGAGCGGCACCCTGGCAGCGTTTCCGTAGATCGAGCAGGACGAGGAGAACACCAGACGGTGCACTCCGTGGTCGTGCATGGCGCGCAGCAGTGCCGTGGTGCCGCCGACGTTGGTGTCGTAGTACGTGATGGGCAGGTCCACGGACTCGCCGACGGCCTTCTTCGCGGCGAAGTGGATGACCGCGTCGATGGCGTGCTCGTCGAACACGCGGGAGAGCGCGCGCCGGTCGTGCAGGCCGATCTCGTACACGGCGGCCGGCGGGCGACCGGCGATCTTCGCGACGCGTTCCAGCGCGCCGGGCGAGCTGTTGGAGTAGTCGTCGACGACCACCACGTCATAGCCGTGGTCGAGGAGTTCGACGCAGGTGTGGCTGCCGATGAATCCGGCGCCACCGGTCACCAGCACAGTGGTGCCACCGGGCATGGGTCACCTCTCTTGATGCCGTCAGGAGTGTGAGGGTGCGCAAGGCGCTCGGTCAGGTGGCGCGGAACCATTCCACGGTCCAGCGCACGCCGTCCTCGACCGGTACCTCCGGTCGCCAGCCGAGGTGTTCCAGGGCGCGTGTGATGACCGGGCGGCGGCGGACCGGGTCGTCCGTGGGGAGTGGGTGGTACCGGATCTCCGAGTCCGAGCCCGTGATGTCCAGTACGAGTTCGGCGAGGTCGTGCACCGTCCACTCCTCGGGGTTCCCGAGGTTGACGGGCCCGGTCTCCGACGAGTCCAGCATCGCCACGAGACCGCGAACGAGATCACTGACGTAGCAGAAGCTGCGTGTCTGCTTGCCGTCGCCGTAGATCGTCAGGGGTTCGCCGCGGAGAGCCTGGTTGATGAAGCTGGAGACCACCCGGCCGTCGTGCGGACGCATGCGCGGGCCGTAGGTGTTGAAGATCCGGACGATGCCCACGTCGACGCCCAGGGTGCGGTGGTGGGCGAGCGAGACGGCCTCCGCGTAGCGCTTGGCCTCGTCGTAGACGCTGCGCGGTCCGACGGGATTGACGTGCCCCCAGTACTCCTCGTCCTGCGGGTGGATCTGCGGATCGCCGTAGACCTCACTGGTCGAGGCGAGCAGGAAGCGGGCGTCGTTGCGCCGGGCCAGTTCGAGGGCGTTCTCGGTGCCACGGCTGCCCACGGCCAGGGTCTGCAGCGGCAGCCGCAGATAGTCCGGCGGCGACGCGGGACTTGCGAGATGGGCGACCGCATCGACAGGACCGGGCACGTCCGCGGCGACGCTCACGTCCGCGTGGATGAACTCGAACCCGGGATACGTCCGAAGGTGCGCGAGATTCTCCGGCTGCCCCGTGCTCAGGTCGTCCAGGCACACCACGGCGTCTCCACGCCGCAGCAGTGCCTCGCACAGATGTGAACCAAGAAAACCGCACCCGCCAGTCACAGCTACGCGCATGATTCATCTCCATGAATGCAGGAAGGGACGGAGATTTCCTTCCCGAAAGAAGGGGATAACCTCCCGAAACATCGGAAGGATATGATCTGATTTCGCCACATCTTTCGCGCGGGAAGCCTGCTGTGCACCGTTTGGCCGGTATCCCGATCCGATGGAATTCCGGAGCATGAGCGCGCATCCCGGACGTGACCGATGAGCAGACAATCCTTCCGCACGTGGGCCGATCACTCGTACGTGTGAAAGGGCACCTCGCGCGTCGGGCGCGGGAAGGCTTGCCGCCGTGCAAAGGTGCGCACCTGACGCAGATCTTTCGTGACGAAGGTGAGAGCGACCACCCCATGACGCAGCTTGGTTCCGTCACCGTCCGGGGCATGCGCTGGACCTATCTCGCCAGCGTGGCCGGGATCGTCCTGCAGCTCCCCTACGCGGCGGTGATGGCCCGCCTGCTCACCCCCCAGGACTTCGGGCTGATGGCCCTGGCCCACCTGGTGCTGCGCTTCGCCCACCACTTCGCCCAGGGCGGCCTGCGCTCCGCGGTGGTTCAGCGAGCCTCGATCACGGACCGCGACGTCCGGGTGATCTTCACGCTGGCGCTCGCCGTCGGCACCTGTTCCTTCGCGGCGGTCTGGTGCGTGGCGCCGTATGCCACCGAGTTGGTCCGCGGTCCCGCCGAACTGACCCGTGTGATCCGGGCGACCGCGCTGATGCTGGTGTTCATGGCCCTGGGCGCCCCCGCCGCCGGACTGCTGGCCCGCGCCATGCGGTACCGGGCCGTCGCCCTCACCGACTTCTTCTCCTTCGCCGTCGGCTACTGCGTCGTCGGATTTACGTCCGCCCTGTTCGGCGCGGGCGTGTGGAGCCTCGTGTACGGCACGCTCTGCTGGTATTTCCTGCAGGCCCTGCTGCCCTGTCTTCTGGTCAGGCACTCGCTGCTTCCGCTGTTCGACGTACCAGCCATGCGGGACATCCTGGGCTTCGGCGGCAAGATTTCCGTGAACGGGTTCCTGGAATACCTGACGGAGGACTTCGGCAAGCTCGCCATCGGCCGTTACGTGGGGGTCACGGCCGCCGGGCTCTATGACCGCGCCGCACTCCTGGCATCACTGCCGCTGTACCAGATCCAGGCGGCGGCGAGCAAGGTTCTCCTTCCCGCGTTCAGCCGCATCCGGCACGAGACCGGTCGGCTCGGCGCCTCGTACGCCGACTGCGTCTCTCTGACCACCCAGAGCCTCTTTCCCCTGTGGGCGGTGATCGGCGCGAGCAGCGAACAGCTGGTGGCGCTGCTGCTCGGCGGGCAGTGGCGCGGCAGCGCGGAACTGGTGCCTTTGCTGGGCCTGGTCAGCGTGCTCGCTCTGGTGGCGCAGTTCTTGGGCACGCTGGTGGAGGCCATGGGGGTGGTGGGGCCCAAGGTGGTCATCCATCTGGTGCAACTGGCGGTTCTCGTCGGCGGCACGGCCGTCGCGCTGGTCGTCGGCGGCGGGATCTACGCGTTGATGGTGGTGGTGTTGATCGGGCAGGTCGTCAGACTCGCCCTGTTCCAGGCATGGCTGAGCCGGCTCTTCCCCGCGACCCGGCGACCGGTCGCGGTGGCATACGCACAGGCGGCCTTTCTGGCAACCCTGACCTGGGCTGTGCTGTGGTCCGTTCAGCACGTGCTCGGGAGCAGGTGTCCTTCGGCGCTGCTCCTCGCGATCAAGCTGGTGACCGCGGGTGTGCTGGTGGTGTGCTGTGTGCGGTACGGCGGGAGCCTGCAGGGCGTGCGGGTCGCCCGGGAGCGCGGTCTGCTTCCTGCCGTGCTCACGGGGCGCCGGCCCGCAGGCGGTCAGTAGGCACCGTTGCCTTCGACGACGGCGCGCACCGTGCGGCGCAGGATGCCGAAGTCGACGGCGGGCGACCAGTTGTCGACATAGCGCAGGTCCAGGGCGACGGTCTCGTCCCAGGACAGGTCGGAGCGCCCGCTGACCTGCCACAGTCCGGTGAGCCCCGGCTTGACGCTCAGTCGTCGCAGCTCCACGTCGGTGTACTGCGCGACTTCGCTCGGCAGCGGCGGTCTCGGACCCACCAGGGACATGTGTCCCCGCAACACGTTGTAGAGCTGAGGGAGCTCGTCCAGTGAGAAGCGGCGCAATACCCGGCCCACGCGGGTGATCCGGGGGTCACGGCGGATCTTGAACATGAGGCCGTCGTGCTCATTGGTCCGGGTGAGTTCCTCCCTCATCTGCTCGGCGGCGGAGACCATGGTGCGGAACTTCACCAAGTTGAACCGGCGGCCGCCCCGCCCGACGCGGATCTGACGGTGCAGCACCGTTCCGGGCGAGTCCAGGCGCACGGCGACGGCCACCGCGGCCAGCGCCGGGGTGAGCAGCACCAGGAGCAGTGCGGCACCCACCAGGTCCGTAACCTCCTTCAGCAGCACGGCGGCGCCGCGGCGGACGGGCGGAGCCACGTGCAGCAGCGTCAGACCGGCCACGGACGTGATGTCGACCCGGCGCTGGGTCACCTCGGTCAGGCCCGGCACGACGACGAGGGGGCGACCGTCCTCGTGCACGGCCCAGGACAGTCGGCGCAGGCGCTCACCGGCCATGCTGGGCCCGGACATGACGAAGACCAGATCGGGGTCGAGTGCGCGGGTCGCTGCCAGCACCGGCGAGGCGTCACCGGACAGTTGCGCTGGGGCCTGCTTCTCCAGCCGTGCCAGGACCGGGGCCACGGAATCGGGGGAGTCGTCGCCGATCGGGCACACTCCGACCACGACGAACTCGTGGTCGGTACGGCGGGCGAGATGACGGAGCAGATCGTGCAGAGCGGCCGCCTCACCGATCACCAGCGCACGGCGGACGGACCGGCCGGCGCGGCGTTGCGCCACCAGATGGCGGTGTGTCAGGTTCTGGCAGACGGCGGTGACCGCGAGGCACACGAGGAGGCCGCTCAGCACCGGCAGAAGGGGGGAATCCTCGCCGGTCGCCACTCTCACCGCGGTGAGCAGCGCCAGCAGGACCACCCAGTCCCGCAGCAGGGTGTCGGCGTTCCGGCGCTCCCCCAGGTTGCGCCATGCGTAGCGCGTGCGCGAGCCCCGGACGAGAACCCAAGCCACGGCCACCGCCGCCGCGTACCACAGGGCATACGCCTCGCCGGCGAGGCGGAGGCCCGTGTACATCGGCACGGACGCCCCCACGGCGTCGACGGCGATCGCTGCCGGCCGGTACCAGGTGGGTTTGCGGCGTCGTCGCTTGCGGTTCGGTGGCTCGCGGTCGGGCTGCTCCTGGTGGTGCCCCGACAGCGGCACATGAGGTACCTCTCCCCGAACAGTCACGGTGCCCCTCTCTAACGGGTTCCAGCGGATCGTTGTCGGTCCGCGCACCTGTCCACGTCATGAGACCGACGCCGGATAGCCGTGCGGGCCAGGGCATCTTTCGCGGTGTGGCGGAACGGCGGACGGTATCGAGTGTGTCCGCCGGGCACCCGCAGACGCTGCCGACGGCGCTCGTCCGCGCTGAACTATCACCCGATGAGCAGCATGGCGTGAGACCGCGCCGATTCCGCGACCGGGTGGCCCGACCCGTCGCACTCGGCCAAGCGGGTGGGCTCAGCGCGCGGATCTCCCCGAAACATCGGAGACGACCACTTAGTGCGCGAATTTGTCTGTTGGCCCGCCTGGTTCTGCCTGCTCTTGTCCGACATGTTGGGGCGAGGGCAGCGGCAGACCGGCGCCCGCCCGTCCCTGCCGACGACGACGAGAAGCCAATGCCGACGACCAAAGGTGCCCTGTCATGAAGATCGCGGTGGTCCACAGCTTCTACACCGCGGGGAAGCCCAGCGGAGAGAACCAGCTCGTAAAGGACCAGGTGCGCGCGCTGCGCACTGCGGGCCACGCGGTGGAACTGTTCGCCGCACACACCGACGAACTGGCACGTGATCCGCTCTACCCGTTGCGGGCGGCGGCACGCGTCGCATCCGGCCGCGGCAACAACCCGCTCGCCCGTCTGCGCGCCTACGGCCCCGAGGTGGTGCACGTCCACAACCTCTTCCCCAACTTCGGGCGCTCCTGGGTCAGGCACTGGGACGGCCCGCTCGTCGCGACCCTGCACAACTACCGGCCGATGTGCGCCGCAGCGACCCTCTACCGTGCCGGCGCCGTGTGCACGCGCTGCCCCGACGGCGAGCCCTGGGCGGCGCTGAAGCTCGGCTGCTACCGCGGCTCCCGGGCCGCGACCCTCCCTCTGGCCTGGGCCGGACGAAACGGCCCGACGCGAGACCCGCTGCTCGCCCGCGCCGACCGGATCGTCGTGAACTCCCGGCTGAGCGAGCAGACGTACCAGCGTGCCGGCGTGCCCGCAGAACGCCTGACGCTCGTACCCAACTTCGTCGACGCGCCGCAAACCGGTGAAGCGCCGGGCGACGACACCGGCCGCTGGCTCGTCGCCGCCCGCCTGTCGGCCGAGAAGGGCGTCCTGGAACTGCTGCGTCAGTGGCCGGCCCACGAGCCGCTGGACATCGTCGGCGACGGCGAACTCCTCGCCGAGTGCCGGGCGGCAGCCCCCTCCTCCGTCCGCTTCCTCGGCCAAGTCGACCGCACCGAACTGTGCCGGCGAATGGCGACCTGGCGCGGCCTGGTCTTCCCAAGCCGCTGGTACGAGGTCCAGCCCTGCGTCCAGATCGAAGCACTGGCGGCAGGGCTCCCGACCCTCGCCTTCGACGGCTCGTCGGTGGCCGAGTCGGTCCGCACACACGGCACCGGCCTGGTCACCGGATGGGACAAGCCCCTGGCCCCGGTCCTGGCCGAGGCGGCCACCCTCTTCCCCTCGCTGCGCGCCCACTGCCGGCAGGTCTACGCCGACCACTTCACGGAGCAGGCCTGGCTCTCCCGTATCACCACGGTGTACGAGGAGGCGGCACGGATCGCGGGCGGCCGCGCCCTGACCACCGCATGAGCACACACCCGGCGCACCCGGGATGCGGCGTGGCCCACCCCGCGGGCACCGCCCTCCGCCCGCCCCCGCCCACGGCGGCCACCTGCGAACCCGCCGGCGACAACAGGCTGATCGCCGGGGTCGTGGTCGTCGCCGCCATGCTCACCGGCGGCCGGTGGCTCTCGCACATGCAAGTGGGGCCGCTCTACATCGGCGACATCCTGTTGGCAGCGGCCTTCCTGCACGCCCTGTGGTTGATCCCTCTGTCCGGGAAACGGCAACAGCGCATCCACGGGCCGGGAATCGCGCTCGGGCTGCTGCTGCTGGTGACCGGGGCGCAGCTGCTCACCGTCCACGGCGACCTGCGCACGGCCGCCCGCGACGCGGCGCCGTTCGTCTACGCCGCGATCGCGTATCTCGCCGCGAGCGGCTACCAGAGGGTGAGCGAGCGCGGCAGGCAACGCACCGTCCGGCTCCTGCACGGCGCCCTGGTGCTGCACCTCGCGTGGATGACCGTGGCGACACTCGCACCGGCGTACGTCGCCACCCTGCCCGAGGTGGGCCGCACCCGCATCTTCGAGATCAGGACCGACTTCGACGTGGCCGTGCTCGGTGTGCTGGCGGGCCTGTCGATCCTGCGGATCAGACGGGGCCGGGTCTGGCTGCACGCTTCGCTGGCTGCCGCCGCACTCGTGACGGGCCTGGCCCAGGTGAACCGGGCAGGCCTCTTCTCGTGCTGTGCGTGCGTGCTGGTGGCGACCCTGTTCCGGGCGGGCAAGAACGGCCGTATCACCCCCCGCGCGGTGCTGCTCTCGGCGACCGCGCTGCTCACCTTGGTCGTGGCGCTGCCGATGTCCCCGGCCGGCCAGCGCCTCCTCGCTCTGAGCACGGACACGACGGCCGCCCCCGAGCTGGTACAGAACGCCCACGGCACCACGCACGCACGGCTGTTCGCATGGGAGCGTGTCGTGACCTATACCCTCGACGACCCCTCCCGCACAGCCGTCGGCGTCGGCTTCGGGCCGGACTTCCTCCAGGAGTCCGACGGCGACCTCCCCATCGGCCGGGGAATGGGCGTGCGCTCCCCGCACAACTACCTGCTCACCGTCTTCGCCCGGCTCGGCCTCGTCGGTCTCGTCCTCGTCGTCTCAACTCTGACCAGTCTCCTGCTCATCACCATCCGAACCATCCGCAGAGGACCGCCCGACGAGCTGACGTCCGTGTGCGTCCTGCTCGTGATCTCACTTCTCATCGTCGCCCTGCTGGGCGTGATCCTGGAGTCGCCCTTCGGCGCCGCTCCCTTCTTCTGGGCGGCCGGAATCCTGCTCGCGGGAGACAGGTCGCGACGCAGTCAACTCCGCCGGAAACCGGAACAGAAAACCTTGGTCAGCTCCTCTCGGAAAGTGATGGTATGAGCGTCGCTGTGGTGACCGGCTCAGCCGGTCTCATCGGATCAGAAGCGGTACGGCACTTCAGCCGCCTGGGACTTGACGTCGCCGGCATCGACAACGACATGCGGGCACGGTTCTTCGGACCGGAGGCGTCCACCGCGTGGAACGTCACACGCCTGTCCGCGGACCTCGGCCCGGTCTACACCCACCACGACGTGGACATCCGCGACCGGGATGCACTGGCCTCACTCTTCCGCCACTACGGCCAGGACATCGCCGTCGTCATCCACACCGCCGCGCAACCGTCCCACGACTGGGCGGCACGCGACCCGTTCCTGGACTTCGACATCAACGCCGTAGGCACCCTCAACATCCTGCAGAACGTACGCGAGCACTGCCCCGAAGCCCCCGTGATCCACTGCTCCACGAACAAGGTGTACGGCGACCGCCCCAACTCCCTGCCGTTCGTGGAACAGGAGACGCGCTGGGAGATCGCTCCAGATCACCCCTACGCGGCCGGCATCGACGAGAACATGTCGATCGACACCTGCCTGCACTCGGTCTTCGGCGCCTCGAAGACGGCCGCGGACATCCTGGTCCAGGAGTACGGCCGCTACTTCGGACTCCGGACGGCGTGCTTCCGTGGCGGTACCCTCACCGGACCCGGCCACTCCGCCACCGAACTGCACGGATTCCTCGCCTACGTGATGCGCTGCGCCATGGAGAGGCGCACCTACAAACTCATCGGCTACAAGGGCAAACAAGTCAGGGACGCCATCCACAGTCACGACGTGGTCGCCGCGTTCGAGGCGTTCTTCCGTGCCCCACGCAGCGGCGAGGTGTACAACCTGGGCGGCGGCCGGCACTCCAACGCCTCCAACCTCGAAGCGATCGCGCTGGCAGAGAAGATCTCGGGGAACGAGATGCTCGTCGAGCAGGTGGAGACGCCCCGAACCGGCGACCACATCTGGTGGATCAGCTCCAACGCACGTTTCGAACAGCACTACCCAGGCTGGCAGTTGACGCACGACGTGCCCATGATCATGCAGGAGATCCATGAGGCCAACGTGGACAGATGGGCACCGGCCCGGTGAAGCGGAACGTTCTCGGCGTCCTCGTCGACGTGACCAGTTACGGGGAAGCAGTGGGCGCCGTGGTCGCCGCAGCCCGGCAGGGCCGCCCCTTCGCGCTGACCGCGCTTGCCGTCCACGGCGTGATGACGGGCGTGCTCGACCATGAACACGGCGCCCGGCTCAACTCCTTCGACCTGGTGACTCCGGACGGCCAGCCTGTGCGCTGGGCGCTGAACGCGCTGCACCGCGCGGGCCTGACCGAGCGGGTGTCCGGCCCGACCCTGACGCTCCAGGTGCTGCGTGCGGCAGCCAACGAGGGTCTACCGGTGTATCTGTACGGCTCCACGGAGCAGACGCTGGACCGCCTGGCGCTGAACCTGCAGAACACGCTCCCGGCACTGAAGATCGCCGGTCGGGAGGCATCCAAGTTCCGCACGGCCCGCCCTGGCGAGGACCGGGAGATCGCCGACCGGATCACCGCCTCCGGGGCCAAGATCGTCCTGGTCGGGCTCGGCTGCCCGCGTCAGGAGATCTTCGTGCACGCCATGCGCCCGCTGCTGCCGATGCCCCTGCTCGCGATCGGTGCCGCGTTCGACTTCCACGCAGGGATCCTGCGCAGGCCACCCGTGTGGATGCGGCGTCACGGGCTGGAGTGGCTGTGGCGGCTGGCCTCGGAACCGAGCCGGCTGTGGCGCCGGTACCTGATGCTCAACCCCCACTACCTCCTGTTGATCTCAGCCCAAAAGACCGGGCTGAAACGCCCCGTCCCGCCGCCCCCGTCGACGGAGCGCCCGGCCGCGTTCCCTGTGTGAACCGCGGCCTGGCGTCGTTCTGGGGGTTGGTTGAGAAGGACGGGGAAAGCGGTTCGGGCTGGCAGGCGGTGGTGCGGCTTGGGCCTGTCTGGATCGTGTTGAGAAGTGCTGTGGTTGTTGAAGGCGGCGTCCGGGCCTAAAGGTCCGGACGCGTCTTTGCCGGTCGAGGGTGTGCTGTCTTGGTCGTGGTCGCAGACAGGGGTCAGCGCCGCCGCCCTGCATGCCTCGCCCAAGGCCTCCAGCGCCCGCCGCCGCGCATGCCTCGCCCAGGGCCTCCAGCACCCGCCGCCGCGCTGTGGTGTTCGGGTGGGTGCACGGGGGCCTCGCTCACGGCCACAACGCCCTCGCCCCAGCCGTCCTCGAGCACCGGCCCCCGAGCGCCTGGCCTCGCCATGCCGTCCAGCGCTACCACCTAGTCTCCAGTCCGTAGATCGTGATCATGGATGCGGAGGCCGCTCGCCGTTAGCCAGCCGCGTGGCTGAGACCTGGAACGAAGAGCAGTTGATAGCGGACGGCTTCGAGCGTGTGTACGCCGAGTTGGAGTGGTACGACGGACCGCGCGTCGGCCTTGCTGACATCAACGGGAAGCCCCACTACTTCCAGAACCACGACTACGACCACGCCGACGAAGCCGATGAGTACCAGGTCTGGCCCGCGAGCGAGGCCGTGGTGGAGCTGGAACGCGAGCAGTGGGCGATCTTCGCCAGGTGGAACGAGCGTCGTGAGGCCGGCGAGGTCGGACCGGAGAGCCATCCGGACCACGGCGGGATCGACGCCCGTCATGACGAGCTGGAGCTGCTGCTGGCGCCGTACCGCCAGGCGCCGGACAGCGCGCGTCGGCTTGTGGGCGAGCTGCGGTTCGTTGCCGGCGCTCGCTACCGGGTCGAGGGGCTCGACTACTGGTTCCGCCGCACGCGGACAAGCAGCCATCGAACGGGCCCTGTATGTGCCGCGCTCATGGACCGAGGACCCGGAACGCTGCCGAGGCGCCGGCATCCCCGACGGTCTGGCCTTCGCCACCAAGCCCCAGCTCGCCGCCCGGATGGTCGCCCGGACCTGGACGCGGGAACCCCCGCCCGCTGGGTCGCGGGAGACGAGGTCTACGGCGACAACCCGCACCGTCGGGCATCGCTTGAAGACCGACGGACCGGCTATGTCCTGGCCGTGTCCAGCACCCACCCTCTCGTCACCCACGCCGGGAAGTCCAGGCGAAGGCCCTCGCCGCGCGGATCCCCAAGCGGGCCTGGCAGCTCCTCTCGGCCGGTGCGGGCGCGAAGGGCGAGCGGTATCACGACGGAACCGAGGTCGACATCCACAGCCAGTCGGGAGCCTCGGCCACTGGCGCCTGCTGGTCCGCCGCAACCGCCGAACAGGCGAACTCGCCTTCTTCTGCTGCTTCTCGCCTGGCACCGATGGGTCACCCTCGCGATGCTTGCCCACGCCTTCCTCACCGTCACCGCAGCCGCCGAACGCCGTAACCGCCCGCCCCTCATGGCCTGATTCCCTTGACCGGCAACGAAATCCAGCACTTGGGTGGTGGCAGTGACGGGTCGTCGGCCGGGTGTGTCTGTGCCGGTGGTGTGACGTGGGGGTGTGATCGTCACTGACCCTGGAGTGGTTTTTGGCTTACGTTGACGGCCCGGTGGCCGACCTCAGTTTGGCTTGCGCCACACGGAGATGTGCTTCGCGGAGTCCTGGGTGAACGGCGCCCCATCCCAGTCTGCGACGCGACGTTCCATCTCGAGCCCAGCGATCCGTGCCATCAGGTCGAGCTCTGCCGGCCAGGCGTAGCGGTGCCGGGAGTTGTCGCGACGATACCGGCCGTCGTCGCCGTCGCGGGTGAAGTGGTGCGAGACGAGAATCTGCTCGACGAGGTCGAAGGTGTCGAAGCCGACATGCTGCTCGGAGACGTCGAACGGCACCGCGACCTGGCCGGGCGGCAGGAACCGCAGCGGCGGCACGCCCAGCTCGATGACGAATCGGCCGCCGGGCTCCAGATGACGTGCGGCGTTGCGGAAGCACTCGACCTGCTCGTCCTGCGTGAGCAGGTTCGTGATGGTGTTGTAGACGAGATAGACCAGGGTGAACTCGCCGGGAACGACGGTGGTGGCCATGTCCCCGATGACTACCGGGAGCGTGTCCTCGTCGATCTTGCGCCGCAGCACCGCTGCCATGTGCTCGGACAGTTCGATGCCCACTACCGGCAGGCCGCGTTCCCGGAGCGGGACGCCCACTCGTCCGGTCCCGATGGCGAACTCCAGTGCCCGGCCGTCTCCGGCGAGCTCGGCGAGGAAGGCGAGAGTCGGTCCGAGAACGGCGGCCGAGGACGTCTCGGTCTCCTCGGCGTCGTAGCGGTCGGCGGTCGCACGGGTCCACAGCTCACTGCTCGTCACGGGCGGCCACTTTGCCGGGTACCGAGGGGCGCTGTCGACGCATTTACCTTCCACCGGTGACGGCCGCCGGTTCTCTGAACTACCGAGGAGCGACCGGGGCTGGCTGCTCTCCCGATGCTGATGCCAGCCAGGTCCGCCAGGCATGGCGTGTGTTCGGTACCTCAGGCCGATCGAGAAGCCAGAGAAGGTAGCTGGCGTGCAGCCGAGCCCAGGGATTGTCCGAATAGACCGCCGTACCGAGCCTTCGGCGCAGGTCCTCGCTGTCGACTGCCCGGGCAACGCGAACGTACTCGCGATCCTTGCACCGGTACGCCCGCTGGACGACGATTTCGACGAGGCGAGTGAGTTTCGCCCTGACCGTCTCATTGTGGTCGGGGACAGCCACGCTGCGGATGAGGGCCTGCTTGGTTCCCCAAGCCTTGGCGTGCTCTGTCCATTCCTGCGGATACCGCGCTTCCCACTCCAGAAAGAGAAGCGCGTACGGCAGACCCGGCCAGGACTTGATACCCACCCCGCCGGTTCCTTCCCACAATCCGTCGGGAAGGCAGTGTCTGCGAACGTCGTAGTAATGCTCGCGCGCCCGCTTGAAGGCCGACTCCCGGTACTGCTCCTCCGTCCCCAGCGGCAACGTCAGCTGCCACAACTCGTTGGACCGATCAAGAGCGTCCCAAGTGTTCCTCCTGGCCTTCTCCAGGTGGGCAACCGCCGCTGCTCGGGCAACAGGATCATCCGCTATGAGATCAAATGCCCACCCCAACCGGGCGCTCCAGGCACGGGCATCATCGTCGCCTGAGCCCGCTACTGCCCCCACATCGTTCGTCACGGCGGAGATCATCTCCCAGGCAGAGCAATACGTACATCAGTTTCTGACTCCCACCCGCCGCGGGGCTTCACCGATGCCGTTCGACGCGGTGAGGCGGCAGTCCAGGCGCCCCCAGGCGCCGGATCCTGCCGCCCGAGGGTGAAGACACTCCTTCGCCGTGCCGCCCGGCTCGGAGGACAGGTCAAAAGGCGTATCTCAGTACCCTCTTCCCTCTGGCGGTCGGAAGGCGACGGTGGGCATACCGAGGTCGACGATGTGGCTGGGGCGAGCAAGATCGTCGTCCAGCTGGGCGAGTTTGTCGTTGGCTCCGGTGAGGCTGACTTCGAGTCCTTCGATCTCGCCGAGCCAGCCCTCGCGAATCGGGGCACAGCTGCTCGAACGCGGCCTGATCGACGAGATCGACCTGCACATCGCGCCGGTCCTGCTCGGCGACGGCATCCGCCTGTTCGACAACCCCGGCGGCGCGCCGGTGCGCCTCACACGCGAACACGACGCCGACCCGAACGCGGTACTCAGCGTGCGCTCCCACCCCGTGCGCTAAAGCGTGCGAGCCCGGCTCAGCCACTACCGACGCCGCGGCCACCGCCCCCCGCAACTGCGGCTGCAGTACTAGATGGACGCCTGGTCACAGCCGATGCCTTCTGCGGCGTTGTCCTCCCACTTCTTGCCCCGCCGACGTCTCCGAGGAGACCGGGAGTTCTGGACCAGCAGCCGGGTGCCGAGCATCCGGTTGCTTGGCTGGCTCTGTCCACGAGAAGGAGCAGCAATTCGACGTCGGTTGGGGAGGCACACTCGGCCAGGGAGCGCGTCGCAATGTTCACGAGAACTGACAGCACCGGGCCTCTCCCGCATGGCCGTCGGCGAAGCGGGATGGGCTCCTCGATCTTGATCTTCGCGCGGCCACCCGTTCATGATCGTCGCATGAGTCACCACTCGGTAACCTTGGACAAGATCGTTTTGGACGACTGGCCGGCCGTTCACTCGTGGGCGTGCCTCCCGGAGGCCTGCCGCTATCAGTCCTGGGGGCCGAACACAGAGGACCAGACTCAGGACTTCGTGGACTCCGCGGTCAAGGCCTGGTCGGATACCCCTCAGCGCCGGTTCCCATATGTCGCCCGCGTCGGGCGGGATGTGGTGGGCATGGGCGAGCTGAATGTCCGCAGTCATAAGCAGCGCCAGGGCGAGATCTCATACATCGTGCATCCGCGGGTATGGGGGCAGGGCATCGGCACAGAAATCGGTCGGCAGCTGCTCGCGCACGGGTTCGACGAGCTGGGGCTTCATCGGATCCATGCCACCTGTGACCCGAGGAATCTCGGCTCCTCCCGAGTGCTGTCCAAGATCGGTATGACGTACGAGGGACGCCTGCGCCACACGGCGCAGCTCCACGACGACTGGCGAGACTCCATGATCTTCAGCAGCCTCGAAGGGGAATGGCGCTCCACTGCGTAACCCCGCCAGCGGGTGCTGTCGTTGCTCGGGTTCTGGCGCACGTTCCGTGAAGGATCTTGAAGTCTCGCTACTGGGCGGCTTCCATCTGCTGGCTGACCAGTATCAACACCGTACAGATGGAACTGGTTGAGTCTGCCGCCGAGTTCGTTCACGGTATGTGTGCAAGAGCCGTTTCTCGTGAACATCGGCCTCGGCGCCCACGGCGCCTTCCAAACCCGTGAACAACTCACTTCACAACGCGTGAAGAAAGCCCGTACGGGGTGCCGGACCCAGCTGGGTACCTGGACACCAGGGAACGGTGGGTCGCTGCGTGGAAGTCGTCTCACGGCGAGGTCATCTGCTCAATGCGGGCTCTCTCTGGCCTTCGCGTGGCAGGCGTCGCACACCGCAGGGATGCGCGCCAAGTTGAAACGCCTGGTCATCGCAGCATTCTTACCGAACCAAAACCCGAACCCGAACCCGAACCCGAACCCGGTCTGTTCACCCTCACCCAGCCGGCACCGGCTGCTCCAGAGACTGGCTCAAGTTGAAGCGTTCTCCGGCGGGAGGTGTGTGGTGCGATCCTGCCGCGCGGCTGTGCGCAACGCTGCGATGACGGCTGTGGTCGTCGGGTTCGCGGTCTCGGTGTGACGGGTCGCGGCGAACAGGAGGCGCAGGATCGGGCGGTCCTCGATGGATGCCGTGCGGATTCCGGGCGTGGTCGGGTCGATGGCCGTCCGGGGGACGAGCGCGGTGGCGAGACCGGCCCGCGCGAGGGTGAGCTGGGCGGCGATGTCGGCGGTGACGTAGCGGGGCGTGGGTGTGAAGCCGGCTTGGTGGCAGGCCTGCAGGATGGCCTGTCCGCAGTCCGTGGTCGGCGGCGGCACGGCGAGATTGTGCGTGGCCAGTTCCCGCAGGGCGACGGGCCGCTCGTCGGCTTGGTCGGCCGCGGTGACGACGAGCAGCGGATCGTCGAGCAGCGGCGAGACATCGATACCGCGGGGTGTCGCATCGGGCAGGTGGCGATACCGCTGTCCCAGCACGACATCGACGGTGCCGAGCGTGAGTTCCCGCAGTTGCGCCTGGTCGGTGACAAGACAGGTCAGGGTGAGCTGCGGGTGGTGTGAGCCCAGTGCGGCCAGCGCGGGGGCCACGATCCTGGCGACAGTGGACGGCAGCGCGGCGAGCGTGGCGGTGGCGCCGACGGTGCCCTTGACCGCCGCGAGGGCGCTCTCGGCTTCCTCCATGGCGGCGAGGATCCGGTCGGCGTGTTCGAGGAGTACCCGGCCCGCCTCCGTCAGTGCCACGGTTCGCCCGTCGGGGCGCAGCAGATCGACTCCCACGTCGTGCCGCAGAGCGGACAGCTGCTGGGACACGGCACCGGCGGACAGCGCCAGGGACTGGGCGGCCGCGGCGATGGAACCGCGGGCGGCGACGGTCTTGAGCATGTGCAGACGGCGGATATCCAGCATGACTCGATAGATTACCTAAAGGATTCGCTCAGAAATCATCCCCTTGACCTACCGAGTCGGGGTGAGTGACCTTCAGCGCATGGAAATCTTCGACTGCATCGCCGCGGTTGCCCGGCCCATCCACGATTTCGGTGACGAGTTCATGTCCGACGAGGCGACCGCCGCCGTCGGCCTGCGTGCCGGGTTTCTCCCAGGGCGCGGCTTCTACTGCCGCGGACGGTTCGGGGTGCTCGGCGAGGCACCGGCCTCGGTGGTCCAAGCGGTACAGGGCTTCCTCGGCCCCCACCTCGTTACCGCGGGCTGGCTGGCGGGACGGCCCGTGATGCCGGCGGAGGAAGCCGCCGCCTGCTATGCGCTGGCCGTCCGGACGTGGGGACGCGCCCACATCCCCGGCGACGTCGACGTGGAGCACTTCAACCACCTGGCACAGCGGCTGATCGAGGCCGCCGACGCCGACGCACTGCCCCTGTTCGCCGGCTGGCGCGCGCAACCCTGCCCCGGCAACGACCCGGTCGGCGCGGCCATGCAGCGCGTACACGTACTACGGGAACACCGTGGCGCCTGCCATCTGGCGGCGGTGCGCCTGTGTGGGTTGAGCGCCCAAGCGGCCATGGTCATCAACCTCGGTGTCGAGCAGGCAACCCACTACGGCTGGCAACAGCCGCATGCCGTTGCCACGACACAGGTCCTCCGGCGGCAGCGTGCCGAGCGACTCACCGACGAGATGCAGGCGCCGCTCTACGCCACACTGACCGACCGGCAACGTACCGAGTTCGCCCAGCTCATCAACGCGTTGACCGTCTCTCTGATTCCGTGACCGGCGTCGAGAACACCGACCGGAGCACGAGGCCCAGCCGGTCGTCACCACCCGTCCCAGATGGCCGAGGAGGATCCTGCGTTGGTGGGCGCCTGGTGTTGGGATGCCTGGTCGGAGTGGAAGGCGTGACGAGGGGCCCGCGCGTCGATCGTTGTCGAGCTCCGGCCCGGCTACGACTCGAGGAATTCGAGCGCCTGTGAGACGAATTCGTCGTGGTACTGGAAGATCCCTCCGTGTCCGGCGTCGGAGTACAGGGGTACGAGTTCGCCCTGGGGCAGCCGTGCGGCCAGGTCGAGGGTGTTTTCGCTTGGCACCATCCGGTCGCTTTCACCGTTTGCCACCAGGGCCGGATGGTGAATGCGCGACAGGTCTGCCGGCGCCTGGAGGCCCCATCGGTGGATGGCCTTCAGCTGGGCGCGGAACGACGACAGTGAGATGGCTTTGTCGCGGTCGTCCATGCGTTCCTTCAGCCGTTCCAGGAAGGCGCGCCCTGCCCGTCGGCCGCCGTCGGTGTCGGTGAAGAAGAGGTACTGCTTCGGGTCCTTGCGGGTCAGGGCGCCCTGCAGCGTGGCTCGGATGGTGAGTGCGGTGACTTTGTCGATGCCGGGGCCTCCGGCGGGGCCCGTGCCCGCGAGGGCGATCTTGCGTACGAGGTGTGGTTCCTCTGCTGCGACGACCTGGGCGATGAAGCCGCCCATCGACAGGCCGAGCAGGTCGACCTGGTCGAATCCCAGGGCCCTGATGAACAGCACGGTGTCGTGGGCCATCGCCTCGATGGTGTCGGGCGTGGAGCCGCCTGACGCACCGACTCCGCGGTTGTCGAAGGTGATCACTGGGCGTCGGGCGGCGAGTCCGTCGATGACGCGTGGGTCCCAGTTGTCCAGAACCGCGGCCAGGTGGTTCAGGAGGATCAGCGGTACGCCGTCCTGCGGACCGAGCTGCCGGTAGACGAAGTCGACGCCGCGCACGGACACGGAACGGGTCGGCGCTCTCTGGTACGACGACGGGGTGGGGGTGGGGCTGGGGGAACTCCGCGGTGCACTCATGACCGGGTCCTAGGGATAGTGGGGGCGGGAATCTTGTTGCTGGAGGGGTCTTGACACGGTTGCCTGGTGCGGGGCCGCCCTCACCTCATCGTGACGACGACCTTGCCGGCCTTCGCGCGGCCCTTCTCGACGTACTCCATGGCTTCCCGCGTCTGATCGAACGGGAAGACACGGTCGACGACGGGACGGATCTTCCCGGCCTCGATGAGCGACGTGAGTTCGCGCAGCTGGTCGCCACTGGCCTTCATGAACAGGAACGAGTACGTCACGTTGCGGCGCTGGGCGCGGCGCCGGGTCTTGAAGCTCAACGCGCTCATCGCCAGACGGAGGATCGCATTCGCGCCCAGTTCGCGGGCGAAGGCCACATCGGGCGGGCCTGCGACGCTGATGACCACCCCGCCGGGCTTGAGTACCCGCAGGGACTTCTCGAGCGTCTCGCCGCCCAGGCTGTCGAGGATGACGTCGTAGCCGTCGAGGACCTCTTCGAAATCCTGCTTCCTGTAGTCGACGACGACGTCCGCGCCGAGCTTCTTCACCAGGTCGACCTTGGCCGTGCTCGCGGTGGCGGCCACGTGCGCGCCCAGCTGCTTCGCCAGCTGGACGGCGATGGTGCCGAGGCCGCCGGAGCCCGCGTGGATCAGGACCTTCTGGCCCGGCTGCACCTTTGCCCGTTCGACCAGTGCCTGCCAGGAGGTCAGGGCGACCAGGGGCAGGGACGCGGCCTCCTGCATGGTGAGCGTGGCCGGTTTGATCGCCACGTCGTCCTGGTGGACGGCGATGAGTTCGGCGAACGTGCCGATGCGGTCCTTGTCGGGCCGGGCGTAGACCTCGTCGCCCACCGCGAACCGTGTGACGGCCGATCCCGCCCGGACCACCACCCCGGCGAGGTCGTTGCCCAGGATGAGCGGGAGACGGTACGGCAGGATCGCCTTGAAGTCCCCGTCGCGGATCTTGAGGTCCAGCGGGTTGATGCTCGCCGCGTGGATCCGGACCAGGACGTCGTCGGCAGCCACTTGCGGGTCGGGCATCTCGGCGGCCTGCACGCCGGCCTTGTCGCCGTACCGCTCGATCATGAAGGTCTTCATCGTCGTCTCCGTTGCCCGTCCGCGTGGGGCGGGATCTCTGTCCGTCCCGGGCTTCTCCCGGTACGAAGCACTTTCTGGTATTTAGAGCGACCGGCAATAGGTGTCGGCGAGGTGGCCCGGGCGGTAGAACGGGCACGGGTCCACGTGATCATGGAGTTCTCTACGCTCAGTGATCACGAAGGACAGCCGTGCCCGCGCTGCCATCTTGTCTGCTCGAACCCCTCTGGGACCAGTTCGCCGCACTCCTACCCACACGGCCGGAGTTCGCCGCGGGGCACCCGCTCGGCTGCCACCGCCGCAGAATCCCCGACCGGACCGTGTTCGAACACGTGGTGCTCGCGCTGGTCCACGGCTCGGGTTACGAGCGCCTGTCCAGTCCCGGATGCTCCGACCGCACCATCCGCCGACGGCTCAAAGAGTGGGCTGCGCAAGGGATTTCCGAGGCCGTCCACGCCATCGCGCTCCAGGCGTACGACCGCATGATCGGCCTGGAGCTGTCCGAGATATCCGTCGACGGCTGCATCACCAAGGCCCCGTGCGGCGGCGAGTGCGCAGGCCGGTCCCCGGTCGACCGCGGGAAGCAGGGCCTGAAGCGCTCGCTCGCCTCCGACGCGTGCGGCGTCCCGCTCGGCCTGGTCGCCGCAGGGGCCAACCGCCACGACTCGCCTCTCCTCGGCCCGACCCTCGAAGCGGCCATCGGACAGGTGGGACCCCTGCCCGAGGATGTGAACGTCAACCTCGACCGGGGCTACGACAACAACAAGTCCCGCACTCTGCTCGGGGAGTTGGACTTCACCGGTGAGATCGCCCGCAAGGGCGTACCCGCCCCGATCCAGGCCGGCAAGCGGTGGACCGTGGAACGGACGCACTCGTGGATGAACGGCTACGGCAAGCTCCGGCGCTGCACCGAGAGGAACGGCGCGGTCGTCTCGTTCTACCTCCACCTTGCCGCGACTCTCGTCACGCTCCGCATGCTCATCCGACGCTCGACGAGCCGCTACCGCTGGGACGGCCGCCCCACCACCCGACGCCTCAAGTGATCCATCTGCCGGTCGGTCTTACTTCGGTTCTTTGGAGCCCCTCGCCGATGGGGGAGGCGTCAGCCCACCGGTGCGGCCGGGGCGATGACTCGGTTGGTGTCGCCTCCCTGGATGCCGCCCAGGGACCCGGCGATCGCCTCGTGGGGAACTCCGAGGGGCACCGCGCTGACTTCCGAGAGTCGGGCGAACTGCTGCGGTGTCAGGTGGGCGTCGAGAGCGCCCAGGTAGTGGTCGAGCTGGGTGAGGTCGCGCGGCCCGATGATCGGGACGAGCGAGGTCGCGGACCGGGCGGCACGCTCCCGCACCCAGGCCACCGACACCTGGGCGGGCGTTACGCCGGTCTCCTCGGCGATGGCCAGGACGGCGTCGACGACGGCGGTCTTTTGGTCGGTGCTCTCCATGTGGATGACCGCTCCGAGGTCGCTGAGGCGCCCCTTGGTGCTGTGGCGGTACTTTCCGGTGAGCAGTCCGCCGCCGAGCGGGGACCACAGGGCGGCGCCGAGTCCGAGGCTCTCGGCCATCGGCAGCAGCTCGCGGTCGGCGGTCCGCTCGACGAGGCTGTACTCGTTCTGGATGCCCACGATGGGTGCCCAGTTCTTCAGGTCCGCGAGCGTCACGGCGCGCGAGACGCGCCAGGCGGGGAAGTTGGACAGGGCGGCGTGGTGGATTTTGCCGGCACTCACCAGATCGTCGAGCCCGCGCAGGATCTCGTCCATGGGGGTGAGCTCGTCGGGGAAGTGCACCCAGAGCAGGTCGATGTAGTCGGTGCCCAGGCGCTTCAGGCTGGCCTCCACTGACGCGACCATGTTCTTACGGCTGTTGCCCGTCCGGGAGACGCTCGGCTGGGGCGCGGCCCCGAGGGCGAACTTGGTGGCAAGGACGAAGTGGTTACGGTCGGCGGCGATGAACTTGCCCGTCAGTTCTTCCGACTCGCCGAACTGGTAGGTGTCCGCGGTGTCGAGGAAGGTGCCGCCCGCTTCGGCGAACCGGTCGAAGATACGGCGTGCCTCGTCCGGCTCGGCGCCGGCACCCCAGCCGGTGCCGAAGTTCGCCGTGCCGAGCGCAAACTCGGACACACGCAGTCCGGTCTGGCGTCCGAAGGTCGTGTAACGCATCAGGTGTCCTTACTTCATGAAATGGATGAGAGGGAGCGGTGCGGCGGTGTGCGCCTCACGCCGCATTCGGCAAAGCGGCCAGGCTCTGCCCGACGTACCGGGTGGTCTGGTCGGCGAGGATCTCGGGCATGCCCATCTCGATGCCGTACAGGGCCTGGGCGGCGACATCGGCGGGGTCTGTCTTCTGATCGGCGGGAACGCCCGCGGCCATGTCGGTGTCCATGTATCCGACGTGCAGCGCCGAGACGGCGATGCCGTGGGGCGCCATTTCCTCCCGGGCCGCGTCGGTCAGCGCCCATGCCGCGGCCTCGGCCGCGGCATGGGACCCGAGATCGGCCGGGTGCAGCCAGGACAGGACGTTGAGAACGGCGCCGCCGCCGTTGCCCTCGATGACGGGGGCGAAAGTCCGCGTCACGGCGAGCGGACGGAAGAAGTTCGTCTCCATCTCCAGACGTACCGCGTCCAGGCCGCCCGCGATCAGCGGCGTGGCGGTGGAGATGCCCGCGTTGTTCACCAGCGGCGTCGCGTCGGATGCGGCGCGGGCCGCGATCGGGATCGACTCCTTGTCCGTCACGTCCAACCGCAGCGGGATGACGCCGGGCAGGTCCACGGTCTCGGGGCGGCGGGCCGCCGCGTACACCTTCGCCCCGCGTTCCACGAGCTGGATGGCCGGATGGCGCCCGAGCCCCCGGTTCGCGCCGGTGACCACCGCGACCGCTTCCTTCGGTTCCATGCCTACTCCCAGCGTTGCGGGCGACAAGCGACCCACGCGAGTTAGATTGCGACTGAAATCTAAATCCCAGTCTAGAATAGATGTCAATCGACATCCACTCGGGAGGTGGCTGATGGGCCGCGTATCGCAGGCGGAAGCGGAGGAGAACCGCCGGCGGGTCGTGGAAGCCGCCTCCCGGCTGTTCCGGGAGCAGGGAACCCACGTCAGCGTCGCCGACCTCATGAAGGCGGCCGGCCTGACCCACGGCGGCTTCTACAAGCAGTTCGCCTCCAAAGGGGCGCTCATCGACGAAGCCACCGCGCACTCGTTCGATGAACTCACCCGGCTCCGCAACGACGGACTCGAGCAGCATGCAGGGCAGCGCGACGCCGCCCAGCAGGAGCTGATCGATACCTACCTCTCGATCGAGCACCGCGACAGCGCGGCGACCGGGTGCCCCGCCGCCGCACTCGCCGGCGACATGGCGCGCGAGCCCGGAGATGGCGAGGCCCGCCGCGTCTACACCGAGGGAGTGGGCGACTTCGCGGAGTGGCTCGCCACCGAGGACCAGGACGGCATCACCCGGCTGTGCACGATGGTCGGCGCACTCGTCCTGGCCCGCGCCACCGAGGGCACCCCGCTCTCGGAGGAGATCCTCACCGCCGCGCGCGCGGCATTGACGGCGACCAGCTGATCAAGGCCACGGTGCCGGGCAGCGCACCGCAGGCACTCACGGCGCGGCCGACGCGTGGCGATCCCGACGCTCGGCATCGGATGCCGAAAGCGGCTGCGACGCACAAGTGCTGCTCTGGGCGGCCGGTGAAGGCCCGAGGCAATCCGAGGTAATCCGAGGGCCGACGGGTGATCCGCCGCTGGCCGGCAGCGCCACCCGAAGCCCCTCCCCACCGATCACCAACACCCGTGACCCGGCGGGCACTTCGTCGGCGCCTCCACCGCGTACGGGATCGCCTCCCCGCCCGCGGGGCGAGTCGCCGGGCTCGCAGGCGCGTCCGGGCCATGTGCCGACCGGATCGCGGCAGCGCTCTGGGCATCTGTGCCGAGGAACGTGTCACGGAACGAGCTGGATATCGGGTATCCCGACGGCGGAGGGTTGCTGGAACAGCCTCCAGTCCTAGTGCCGCCCGGCGCTGGAACGGTAACCGCCACCGCTTCAACGACTACCGCCTCGCCGGCCGGGCCACGGTCCGGATCCACACCGGCGAGGGGCGCGACACCCGTACCGACCTGTTCCAGGGCCGCCGCGACTACGTGTGGGACAACAATCGCGACAAGGCCACCCTCCGCGACGACCGCGGCCGGGTCGTGGCCAGCAAGTCCTGGGGCAACCACCACCGCCGCTAACCCCCTCGGCCGGCCCTGCCATCCCCTCCAGAGGGGACAGCAGCACCGGCCGACACCCCTGAAACCGCGTGTGTCGGGCAGTCTGACCTGCTCAGCACACGCACGTATCCCGCCCCCTGCGGGCCCGTCACGCCCGCAATACGAGCGCTTGGTCGATGGGCCGGTGGAGAATGCCCGTGGCTGTGTGGAGGCCACACTGGCTGGCGGTGAGAGGCGTTAACCCGACAGAGGACCGGATTGCGCCGTGGCGGGCAACCGAGGCGCTTCGGACGGAGGCGGTGGTGATGGTGGCAGACGGAGAGTCTTCGGGCCCAGCAGACGGGGGTCCGGTGCCTCGGGTTCTGTTCGAGACCGCAATGCTGGATGCGCTCGATCCGGCTACTACCGGTGCGGTGTGGCGGTTGGCGGAGCCCGGCCGCCAGGTCGATGCCAATGTCGTCCGGATCCCGCCCGAACGGGGCGTCGACCCCCATATCGAGCCGGATTTGGACGTCCTCCTGCTGGTCGTGGCCGGAGAGGGCACCTTGGTCACCTCCGAGGGAACGTGTCCGCTGAGCGAAGGCAGCCTCGTCTGGCTGCCCCACGGCTCCACCCGCGGTCTTGTCGCGGGCGAGCGGGGTATGGCGTACCTGACCGTTCACCGGCGCCGTCCCGGGATGCGGATCCAGCCCGCCTCCGCAAGCCGGAACCTGCAGCCCTGACCATGGCCGGACTGGCTTGCGCACCTTGATCCGCACGGGATCCCGGCCCGCGGGAACAGAGGGCATGCCCGCCTATCGGCTCGCCGCCGCCCAGGCGCTCGCGAGGGACTCGATCCCGACGACTGCCGGCGGCGCCCCGTCGTCGAGCTTATGGACGAGTCGATCGATCGCGCCCGTGCGGGCCTTGAGGCGAGCGGCGACACTGCGGTACGTCACACGCCGTTACAGGCCCAATCCGCTCTCGGTCCGTCACACTGACCCCGCCGAGAACGGGCTGTGGTCGAGATGGGCCAGCAGGTCCGCAGGATCGCTGTCCCCAAGCGACAGCGCCCGCCTACTCCAGGCCGCGCGCGGGATCCCGCCGCAGCGTAGCCCCACACAGTTCACGCCCGCGCGGGTGGCGGCTTTCATGTCCCACACGGCATGTGGGCCTCGACCCAGGCGTACCCGGCCAGGCGACGTACTTGGTCAGGCGGTAAACGCGGGCAGGACCTTGTCGCGGTAGCCGTTGAAGAAAGCCGACTGGTCAGGGCCGATCTGGCCGACATAGACCTCGTCGAAACCCGCCTCGACATAGGCGCGGATCGCGTTCACATGCTCATCCGGGTCCGCGCCGCACGGAACCGATTCGGATACCTGGCTCCGGGCGACGAGCCCGGCGGCCTGCTCGAAATGGGCCGGGGTCGGCAGGATCTGGTTGAGCTCTCCCGGCAGCTGCTCCGTGGGCCACAGACGATGGGCGGTGGACACCGCCGCTTCCCGGTCGTCGCCCCAACACACTTTCAGACCGCCGACCACCGGCTTCCCCGCACCGCCCGCGTCCCTGAACCGGCCGATGGCGTCCTCGTCCGGGCTCATGGTGACGAAGCCGTCGCCGATGCGTCCGGCCAGCTGGGCAGCCTTCGGCCCGAAGGCGGAGACGAGGATCGGCAAGGGCCCATCGGGGGCGGTGTAGAGGCGGGCGTTGTCGACCGTGTAGTGCCGGCCGCGGTGGCTGACCTGCCGTCCGGTGAACAGGCGCCGCATCACTTCGACCGCCTCCTCCAGCATGTCCGCCCGCTCGTCGAACGAGGGCCACCGGTCCCCGTGCACGTGCTCGTTGAGGGCTTCTCCGGTGCCCACGCCCAGCGTGAAACGGCCTCGGAGCAGCACGCTGGAGGTCGCTGCGGCCTGCGCCGTCACCGCTGGGTGCAGGCGCATGACGGGGCAGGTGACCAGTGTCGTCACCGGCAGGTCCGTGGTCTGCGAGAGTGCGCCGATCATCGACCACACGAAGGGACTGTGGCCCTGGGCGTCGGTCCACGGGTGGAAGTGGTCGGAGATGGCAAGCCTGGTGAATCCGGCGTCGGTAGCCAGGCTTGCCTGCTCCATCAGCTGTCGCGGGGTGAATTCCTCGCAGGCCAGGAAGTACCCGAAGGACGTCATGGCACTCCATCCCTCCAGAACAGTCAGGTCTTTGAACACCACGGAGCGGGCCGGTCTCGAACTACCTCGGTCCGGCCGACTGAGCCGGGCTTCAGTGGCCGAGGGCGCGCTTGAGTTCCGCTTTGTCCATCTTCGAGCGGCCCTCGATGTTGCGCTGCTTCGCCTCGTTGTAGAGCTGCTCCTTGGTGGGTCCCTGCGAGCCGCTGTGGGAACGCTGCCCGCCGCGCTTGGAGGACGACATGTCCTGCGTCGAGGAACGGCTCGCGGTCTTCGACTCGCCGGAGCGCGCGCGTTCCTTGTTGACGGTGCGCGCGGCGATCTCCTTGGCCCGCTTGAAGCTCTCGCCGCGCTCCTCGGCACTCTCCTTGATGTGCTCGTACTGACGCTCTCGTTTGGGGCTGGAACCGCGAGGCATGGTCACTCCTTGACTCGTGTGCGATCTCCATTGCGAATCCGACTATCCCGCTGAGCCGGATCCCGATCCGGCCCGCAGCGGGAAGGCGCAGGCGGGCGCGAGTCTCTGGCGGGCCCCTGTTGCGCGCCGTCCAGGGTGTGCTCCGCGCCTACCCGGGCAGGTGGGGCGCATTCGCCGGTTCGCCCTAGAGCTCGGATCTAGCGGGGACGGGGCTCGCTTCTCCCCGCCCGCCGGCCGTGATCGCGCGTGTAGGCATCCAGCGCCTGCCGGGGCGGACCGTGCGTGTGCAGGAAGCGCTGGTCCAGGATGTCGGCCAGATCCTCCAGCGCTGTGCGCAGGACCGTTCCCGCGGCGCGAACGTCGGGCTGCTGGGCATCTGCGGCCTGATCCGCGGTGCGCACGGCCCATCCGACGTGGCGGGCGAGGGAGGTGCGGTCGTCTCCGTCGTAGAAGTAGTAGGACTCCGGGTACTGAAGGAAGTCGACGGACACGACCGAGACTCCGGCGGCCAGGTCGAGGAGCAGCGCCGCCCCTGCGGGGGAGTCGATCCGCTGTGGCGAATAGGCGCGCAAGAGGTGGGAGATGCGCAGGGCAAAGGCACGGCGTCGGGCCAGTGCGGGATAGATGCCGAGAATCCACGAGACGGTCGCGGTCAGGAGAGCGAAACCGACCAGACCCTCCATCGGAGCAACGACGCGCAGCCACCCCTCGGTGGGCGCGATGTCACCCAGACCGAGAGTGGAGAGCGTGACCAGCGAGACGTACACGGCGTCGAGCAGGCCCACGCGATCGGCGGGGCGCAGGACGTCGGAGTACACGAACCCCTCGGGCAGGTGCGGCCAGTAGATCAGCGTCCAGCCGGCGACCACTGTCATCACCCAGAGGGCGACGACCGACACCAGTCCGAGGGGTCCGGTGAGCCCTGACGCGCCCAGGCGCGGGCCGAGGGCGGCCGACAACTTCCAGATCGCCGTCATGACCAGGCGGCTCAGCCCCCCGTGACTCGTCGGATGCCACAGGGTGTGGAAGACATCCCGCAGGATCAGCAGCACCATGGCAGCGCCCGCGCCTGTCACCAACCACTGCATCGGGTACTCCTCTCCCGCCGCGGACGCACCCGAACGTACTTTTCACGCTGACATAGGGATGACACGCTGCACCATGCATCCGTCGGACGCGGAGTGGGTGGCCGACGCCACCCTTGGTGGCCCGACTCTTGCGGCGCCGAGTCGACGGTCGTCACCCGGCTCAGCAGTCTGGGTTCCAGGCCGATGACCGGGAGAGAAGACGGCGCCGTCGCTCAGTGGTCTCCAAGCGGCGCAGGGCAGAGGGTGGCCGAAGCAGGCGAGCGCGGCACGGACAGGAACTGCCCCTGGTTCAGGCCGAAGCCATGTGGCTGCCACGGTCACGCCGCTACATGTGCGGCTGCCGGTAGTAGCGGGCGAACTGCTCCAGGTAGCTGGGATTGCCGGTGTGCTTCATCTCGTCGAACTCGGGAGCGTCCTTGATCTGGTCCTTCGTCCGGTCGACGTGGACCGTCTCCCCGGCGGCGTCGATCAGCTTGATCGTTCCGGCAGGCAGCAGAACGTGCTTGCCGAAGATCCACACCCCGGTGTCGACGACGAGGTAGGAGGCTCCGACCTCTTCGGAATGCTTGCTGACCTTCCCAATGGCACCGTCGGTGGCCTCGACCTTGTAGCCGATGAGGTCGTTCCCCTGCTGGTATCCCGCGGCCGGTTGGTAGACCCAGATGTCGAATTCGCTCATAGCCATGCCTTTCCGGATATGAAGTGGCAGATCGTTGAGAATCTGCCGGGCTTCACCAGAGGCGAAACGGAAGTGCGGAACTCCCACCCGGCTGCCTGCCCTTCCATCGAGCAGCCGGGCTGAGATCTGTGGTCCTCATCGGCAAGGAAGGGGTTCCGTGGCCGCGGGTGTGGGCCCTGGCCACGGGCGGGGCTGTGGTTGACCTCCTGAGCGACCCATCGGCGGACGCATCGGTGGGCCGGGTAGCGGGTTCAGGTGTGCAGTCGGCTGTTGGGGCCGTCCCAGCCGTCGGCGGCCTCGTCGTTGAACCAGTAGTCGCCGGCCGCCAGATATCGGAAGGAGTGGCTGGTCCTTCGGGGGAGCGCCACCGTCACGGCCCGCGTCTGGTCCTCCCGGACGTGGAGGGGGTGGGCATGCGGGTCCCAGCCGTTGAAGTCACCCACGACGCTGACCGGGCCGGGCGGGCTGTCGGCGGGAAGCACGAAGGTGATGTCGGTCCGGTTCTTGCGCTGCTTGCGTTCGAGCATGGGGAGCTCTCCTGTCGGCGCCGGAGGGGCAAGCGGGGAAACGTGTCCCATCCTGCTCTCGCCTGCCGTACCGCCACGCCGACACGGCCGATCGGTCACACGGCCAGACCCACTGAGCTGATGCGTTGCGTCAGGTGAGGGGGAGCCTTGCGCAGGTCGGCGTTCGTTGTCGTGCGCCGTCTTCGGTTCCATCGAGCTGCCGGTCGAGTTTCCGTGGGGCGGGCGAGCTTGGCAGCGGACGCGCAGGGCAGACGGGATTCATGACTGTGCCCAAGACCAGTGTCCTCGTCCTCGACTCCACCGACCCGGAACCCCTGGCGCGGTTCTACGCGACCTTGCTGGGCGCCGCCGTGGAGCCCGCCGGAGGCGACTCGGACCTGCTGCTTGTCTCCGGCCATTCCGGTGTCGTGCTGGGGATCCGCCGGGACCTCGGGCAGGCGCCACCGAGCTGGCCCCGCCCCGAGGACTCCCAACAGGCACACCTGCACATCCTCGTGGCACCGGACGCCCTCGACGAGGCGGAGCGCGAGGCGGTCTCGCTCGGCGCACGGCCCGTGGCAGCCACGCTCAACGGCACCCTCGACCGGCGCACGGACCTGCGCCGCTACACCGACCCGGCCGGCCACTCCTTCGTCCTGGCCGTGACATTCCCCGCCCAGGACAGCCCGCCCCGGGCCTGATCAGCCACCCGCCGGTCGCCATCGTGTTCACCGAACCGGTGAGCCCCCGGTGCTGGAGCGCCGTATCGCCGCGCCCCGGGAAGCGTCGCGCGAGCACTGGGCGGCGCCGTGGACTACGCGGGCCGCGCCGCCGGAGTCCAGCCGCAAAGTTCGCCGATGGCCGCATGGGCGAGGAGCCGCTCGTCCTTGGGGTCACCCGTCTTGTCGGGTGACCCCAAGGTGGTGATAGTCAGCGGTTGTTGCTGTAGGCGATGATGCCGCCGACGACCAGGCCGCGGCCACGGGCGGTGCGGAACTCTTCACAGCAGCTTGGCATCGGTGTACTGGTCCGGCGTGCTTTCCGGCGGGGCGCGCACACCGAACTGCGGGCCGTAGAAGCACACCACGTACCCGTGGTGCAGGGCGGCTAAGTACCAGTCGGGCGAGGCGGAGACGGTGATGGGGGAGTAGACGCCGCCGTCCAGGGATCGCAGTTTGAAACGATCGTTGGCGAAGGCTGTGTCTGGGCAGGTCAGGGTCGTGCTCGTGCCTGTCTGGTCATGCGGCGAGGGCGAGGTTGTGCATGTGGGCGACGGCTTGGACTGCGTGATGGAGGCCGGTGCCGCGTTGCCGGCAGTCGCGGAGGATCTTGTAGTGCTTCATGCGGGCGAAGGCGTGCTCGACGCGGGCGCGGACCCGTCGGTGCTCGGCGTTGTCCGCTTCCTCTCCGGGGAGCAGGTCCCGGCCGGGTCGTTTGCGGTGTGGGACGACGAGTCCGGTGTTGATGTAGGCGCCGTCGCCCAGCACGGTGACACCCTCGCAGTGCTCGGCGAGGCCGGAGTTCCGCCAGACCTGGGCGTCGGCCTTGTTGCCCGGGGCCGGTCGTGCCGCGGCGACCACGAGTTTGGTGTCGGCATCGATGATGACCTGCACGTTCGCCGAGAAGCGGTAGTTGCGTGAGGAGGCTCCGAGGGTGCGGTCGCGGACCGGGATCAGGGGTCCGTCCACGATCCACAGCCGCTCGACCGCGTCGGCCGGGCGGGAGGCGGGCTCGATGGCGAGGAGGGGCCGCAGCCGCTTGATGACCCGGCGCACCGTCGCGGGCGAGACGCCGAACAGCGGCGCGAGCTGCCTCATGGTGAGGTTCGTGCGGTAGTAGACAGCGACCAGCAGCACCCGGTCAGCCAGCGGCAGACACCACGGACGGCCGCCACCGGGCCCATTCCTGCTCCGCTCGCGCAGCACCTTCAACAACCGATCGAACTGCCGCATCCGCAACCCCGTGAACGTCTCCACCCACAACGACTCAGCCCTCAACACCCCACGCATACAAGGGAAATGCCCAGATCACAGCCTTCTGCAACACGCTTTATTGATCTTTTCGTTTGTTCGGTGGGTGTGGCGGAGTTGTTGGTGGGATCCTGGTGCGGTGTCTTTCAAGCCTTCGTCTGTTGTTCCTCCTTTGACGCGGCCGCAGTTGTCCGAGGCCCGGCGTGTGCGGGCGGCCGAGTTGTTCGATCAGGGATGCTCGGGTGCTGAGATCGCACGGATGCTGGGGGTCAGTGACGAGAGTGTGCGGCGGTGGAAGCGGGTCTGGGAGAAGGCCGGCGCCGATGCTCTGCGCCGGCGCCCGGCCACCGGTCGCCCGCCCAAACTGGACGATGCCCAGGTTGAGCAGGTGCGGGCTGCGCTGGAGCAAGGAGCCCAGGCCCATGGCTTCGAGGCCGACCTGTGGACTCTGGAACGAGTCGGCCTGGTGGTCGACCGGGTGACAGGGGTAACGCTGTCGAAGGCCTCGGTGTGGCGGCTGCTGACCGGCCGGCTCGGATGGAGTCTGCAGCGGCCCGAACGTCGGGCGGTCGAGCGCGACGAGTCCGAGATCGCCCGTTGGGTCGCGCACGAGTGGCCGCGGATCAAAAGGGGCGGTGAACACACGTGCCTGGATCGTCTTCCTCGACGAATCGGGAGTCTCGCTGCTGCCGCAGGTCCGCCGCACTTACGCACCCCGCGGCCGCACCCCGCTTCTGCGGCACCGGCTGAACTGGAAGCGCGCGTCGATGGCCGGGGCCCTGGGATTCCACGCCGCCGACCCCGATCGCGGGCCTCGCCTGTGCTTCCACCTCAAGCCCGGCAGCTACGACACCGCCGGACTCATCGAGGTCTTGGAGCAGATGAAGACGTTCTACCGCGGCGAGCGGGTGGTCCTGGTCTGGGACGGGCTGTCGGCTCACTGGAGCTGGGCGATGCGGGCCTGGGTCGCCGAGCAGGACTGGCTCACCCTGGAGCGATTACCGGCTTACGCTCCTGAGCTCAACCCGGTGGAACTGCTGTGGTCCTCGCTCAAGAAACGCGAGCTCGCCAACCTCGCCGGCGACCACCTCGCCGATGTCGCCGACGCCACCGAACAAGGCATCCACCGCATCAACGACAACCCCCAACTGCCCTGGTCCTTCCTCGCCCACACCGGCCTCACCCTCCATACACCAACCCCACTGAACTAACGAAAAGATCAGTAGGGGTGTTCTGAAAGTCCCGCACAGCACCCACGGGCGTTAGCGGCCGCCCACCCAAAGAACACGGCCCGGGACCGGCCAGCGACGACCGCGCACCCCTCGTCGCTCACCGAAGCCGACCGTCACGAGTTCTGCGTTTGACGACAGCCCGGCACGGGGCTGCACTGGATTCATGGACGCTGCGGCGACTCCGTCCTAGGGAGAGCAGCGATGACAACCATGGAATCGTTCAACCTTCTACAGCCGTACAAGATCGCCGAGGAGACGTTCGTCATCCCGTGGGCCCTCGAGGCCCCGCCGGTCGGCCACTTCCCGATGAACTCGATGGTGATCCGAGGAACCGAACCGATCCTCGTGGACACCGGGGCGCCCGCAGTGCGCTCCCAGTGGCTGGAGGCAGCCTGGTCCGTCGTGGATCCCCTGGACGTACGGTGGATCTTCCTCACCCACGACGACCGCGACCACGCCGGCAACCTCCTGGCGGTCCTCGCGGAATGCCCGAACGCGACCCTGCTGACGACATGGTTCTCCATCGGCCGCATGGCCGAGGAGTGGGAGACTCCCATCAACCGGTGCCGCTTCATGACCGACGGCGACACGATCGACGCGGGCGATCGCACCCTGGTCGCCAAGCGACCGCCCCTGTACGACAACCCCACAACCCGTGCCCTCTTCGACTCGAAGGCCAACGTCCTGTGGGCCGTAGACACCTTCGCCACGAACGTGCCGACCCCCATGCCCGAAATGGCGGCGCTGTCGCCAGACGAATTCCGCGACGGCCAGTTCTTCGGCGGAAGCCTGGTCTCTCCCTGGGTCGCCCTGCTGGACGCCCAAAAGTTCGGGACGGTCGTCAGCGACTTCCAACACCTGAACGCCGAGGTCATCGCCGGCTGCCACTGCCCGGTCCTCCGCGGAGCCCAGATCCCCGAGGCTTACGACCTCCTCCGCCAGCTCCCCGGAATCCCACCGTGGGCAGAGTTCACCCAGACCGACCTGGACCAGTGGATGGCGGTTGCCGAGAGCTCGGTTCCGCCGGAGCAGCCGCGGCCGTCGGGGACGTGAGCGGCGCTGCCGCGCGGCGTTGGGATCTGCTGCACTCCGGCGCCTACGACCAGAAGCCTGCTGCTCGGCTAGGCCGTGCTTAGAACTGGGGTCCGTGTCTCGCCTTGTGCCGTGATGATCTCGGTGTGGGGCGAGGGGATCTTTCAGATGACCAGTGGGCGGTGCTGGGCCCCTAGTCGACAAGGAACGGCTCGGGCACCGACGGCAGGGCGTCTGGACCCGGCGCCAAGCAGGCGTCTGCGGAGCACGATGCGCCAAAGTGAGCAGGCAAACTGCACTCAGACGCGCCCTGCTCATGCCGATGCGGAGACCTTGCAGTCGGAGGGTCTGAGTACCCCGGGAAGAGAGCCCATTGTGCGAGCGGCCTCCCGCCCCGGCGAACCGTCCACCGGACTCCCTCCTTCCGCGGGCGGGCGCAGCCATCTACAGGCGTGCGTTCGCCGCCCCAGCTGAAGCGGACCCCGGAGTGCGGGCAGTCCGCCACAGCCTCAAAGGAGCCCGCCGCTGCGGCACCTTCGACTCGGGGCAGCAGAGCGTGGTGGCAGCCGTCGGGCATGCGTGTGGGGACGGGAGAACGGGGAACGGGCCCTGTGTTGCAACCGTGAGGCCACGACGGGAGGAGCGATCATGGCACAGAACAAGCCGCTCAAGGCCCGCGACATCATGACGGCGGGCACCCAGTGCGTCGGTGAGCACGAGTCCTTGCGGGATGCGGCGAGGATGATGCGCGAGATGCAGGTGGGTGCGCTGCCCATCTGCGGTGATGACGACAAGCTGCAGGGCATGGTCACCGACCGGGACATCGTCATTCAGTGTGTGGCCGGCGGAGAGGACCCGGCCCAGGTCGAGTGTGGTTCCCTCGGCGGTGAGCTGCACTGGATCGACGCGGAGGCTTCGGCGACGGACGCCCTGCACGTCATGGAGGAGCACCAGGTGAAGCGCCTGCCGGTGATCGACGTGCGAAACGGCCACCGTCTCTGCGGGATGATCTCGGAGGCGAACCTCGCACAGAACCTCACCGACAAGCAGATCGCCGAGTTCGCGAGCCGCGTGTACGCGGGCGCCCACTGAAAGTAGCGGCGGGACCGAGGCTGAAGCTACGGTCAACGGCCGGGCGCGGGCATCCGTGGCTTGGCGTCCTGCCCCTGGGGAGCAGGAGATCAAACTGATGGGAATCGTGAAAGCCACTCTCACGCGAGTACGCGGGCTCATGAAGGAATCCGACGGGAAAGCGCTGCAGAATCCGGAGCTGCGGGCGGAAGGCCGCGGGCTCCAGGAGGAAGGCCGGGCCGAGAGTACGACCGCGCAGGAACAACGAGGGCAAAGGCGAGGTGCGCGGTAGGGATCCCCTGCTGCGGGCCTTGGGGCACCGGCCCTGCAAGCTGACGGATTCTGGAAATCGGCCCACGAGTAGGAGCTGCGGCCGGGGCCGGGCGCCGGTGATTGCGCCGATGATTGCTTCGGCGGACAGCCCTTCCAGCATGAGCCCACCGCCGCCCTGCTGCGGAACCTCCGGAAGCCGAGCGCGGATATCGTCCCGCGCAGGCTGGTCCGGTCCTGCCGCACCTCCTCTGCCAGGTCTCCAGCGAGGGCTGAGGCGACGGGCGCGACTCGCCCGCGCCTTCTGACACGTTCGAAGGTGGGCAGCGACACCAGGGGCAAGAGGTCGCCGGCCAGGTTGAACAGTCCCAGGTTGAACAGTCCTTGTGCGCGGGCCACCGCGATGGGCGCGGCATATATCCGCTCGTGCCCTGGGGCGGGTGGGTCGGGCTGGATCCCCTCACGGACCGCCTGAGTTCCGGAAGGCGTCCTTCGCGCGGTCCATCAGGGCGGCGAAGGGTCCGATCGCCCACTGTGCCGCGGTCGAACCGGCAGTGGTGGGGTGGGGGTGCGTGGGGGCCATGCGTTCGACCATGCGCAGGCGACGTCCCATGGTCCGGCGGTCCTCGATGTCGCATCGGGCGCGGATAGCAGGGAACTCTTCGTGTTCCTCCCGCTGTGTATGGTCCTCGACCGCCTGCTGAAAGGCGATGAGGCGGGCATTGAACTCGTTGCTGTGCACGTCGAGTCCCTCCAGCTCGGCGAGCACCTCGATGGCCCGGGACTCCTCCTCGTTACGGGCGTCCGCCTCGTCCTTGCCGGCGACACGCTTGGCCGCGGGCCGCAGGATCATCTCCTCGGCGGCCTCATGGACGGCGAGCAGGCCGCGCAGTTCGTCGAAGCACTCCTGCTTCGCCCCGCCGTCCGCGTCGAGAGTCTCGGCGAGGAGCTGCCGAATCCGGTCGTGCTGCTGGAGCAGCTGCGCCAGGATGTCGTCCTCGGACTCCATCGTGCTCGGCGCGCCGTTTGTTCGGATACGGGTGCGGAGACGCGCTTCGAGGCGACCCTCGACGACGCGGGCTTCGAACGCGGGCTGCGGCGCGGTGGCGGGACCGGTCACGTTCCAGCCGTCGGAAAGACGGAAGGTACTGCCGTGCCAGGGGCAGCGGACGCAGCCGTCGACGATCGCGCCCTCGTCGAGCGGTCCGCCCATGTGGCTGCACCGCGCGGCCAGGACGTGGACGTCCCCGCCCGTCTCGCGGACGATCACGACGGGAACCTCACCGATGTGACCCTGCCGGGGCTGGCCCGCGGGCAGAGCCGCGAACTCACCGAGGTCGTGCCAGCCCGGTTCGACCAGGGCGGTGACCTCCTCGGCGTGGTTCGCTCCCGCAGCCTGCCGGTACGCCAGGTGCCCACCGATCGCCCCACCGGTGCCGACAGCGGCGAGGCCGCAGAACGCCCACGCCCTCCCGCGCATGTGCCGGCCGCGGCATCGGGCGACGAAGGAGGCCGCGTAGAAGGCAACGCCGGTGACGTTGGCAGCCGCGTGGACGAGCCCCACGCGCATCTGCGGACGGCGCAACTCGGCCCAGTCGGTCCAGCCCGCCACCGCGGACGGCACCGCCCCGACCAGGCCGGCACCGACGAGGATGCGCGCAGCGCGGCGTTCGCCGGGTAGCAGGTCCAGTACGGCGGCCGACAGCCAGGCACCGATGGGAAACTGCACCAGGAGTGGGTGGACCGGATGCCCGAGCCACCTCCCGTGGAGCGCGTCCCGAGCGCTGCCGAGCGGGAGGCCCCGCACGGCCCGCTGCAGGGCGTCGACGGCCCGGTCGGCCCGGGGGGAGTTTTCGACGCGCTCCATCGCCGACAAGACGCGGCCGGGCCCCCTGTTCGAAGGTAGCGCCGCGCGGGCGAGCGCGAGAGTGTGGCGGCGTGTTTCGTGTGTGGCCATGACTGGCGTGTAACCCGTGGTGCCCACAGGAAACTGCCCTTCGCCGAGCGGATCGGTCCGGCCGGGGGGAATGTTCTCGATCAGGTAGTGCTCGCCGCTGTCCGGCCCCGCAGGGCGGTGCTCGCTGCGGCGGGCCGCCCCCACACAACTGCCCATGAGACACACCGCCCTCTGCCGTGCGATCGAGACCCTCCTCCTCGCGTACCGCCCGCGTCGGTCAGGATGCAGCTGCCCACGGCCGACCCGTCCCCGGCCTCGTTCAGCGGGCTCGCCTGGGTCCTCCCCGGGGAGCCAGGAACGGCAGGGCGCTGCCGTACGCCGAGAGCGGGCCAGAAGGGGCGCGCGCGGGCAGCGGCTAGGTGTTTTGTGCCTACAGAGGTTGGGAACGGTGAGCGACGGCTCTGAGGCCGTTTGCTGGGGTTGACGGTGTGGGTGCTGGGCCGGATTGTGTGCGTCCGAGCCAAAGGCCGTGCCGCCGTGCTGCTGGGAGACGCGGCGGCACGGCGGGGTCTCAGGAGAGGGCGACGGCGAGGTGAAGGACGCGGTGAATCCGCGTTCCAGCCGGTCGGCATTCACAGGGCTCATGTCCAGGAGTCGGTGCTAGCCCCCGGCGGTTTGGTGGACGAGGTCGTCCATGTTGGGGAGCCGAGATCTCGATCCGGTAGCCGCATGTGGGGTGGGAGGTGGGGGCCACAGGGCACGCGTTGATCCGCAGTTCGCCGAGGTTCAGATCGCCCATGCGGGCGACACACCACGCTCCGCCGCCACGCAGCGCATGGCCGAGCGGAGTGCGGCCTGCTCGTCGGTGACCAGCCAGCCAGGCCAGCCGTCCAGGCGTTGCGGTGGAACCGCCCCTGGCCCGGCGTCGAAGGCGTGGAGCGGCGTCGGTGGCGGACCAGAACCGGGCCGTGCGAAGCGTGGCGAATTCATCGCCCATGCCCAGCAGGGTCATGCGCAGATGTCATGTCATGGGCGGCACCTCCCGACCGACAAGCCGTCTGCCCTGCACCTCCCCAGTCGGCGGAAATGTGTGTGAGCGCGGGCGGGACGAACCGTTCCTTGTCCGTGCGTCTGTGTCAGCAGGCAGCGCCCGGGTAGCCGCCTGGCGAGAGCCCGCGCTTCACGGCGGGCCCGATCGGGAGGGAGAAAGCCATGGGTACTCCTCCGAACGATCCGGTACCCCCGAGTCCTACCCCGGCACCCGGCCCGGGGCCTGGTCCGGAGCCGGGGCCGTTGCCAGGTCCGGTCCCCTCGCCGGGCGGGCCCGACCCGACCCCGCCGGCACCACCGCAACCTGAACCCGATCCCCAGCCACCACCCGCCCCACGACCCGAGCCGCACCCGCAGCCCGGCCCTCTGCCCGGCCCCGTACCGGCGCCGGAGCCCGTCATCCGAGCGGGGTCGTCGCCCCAGCGGAGGCGGCACTGAGCAAGGCGGGCGTAGCCATGACCATCCGGACGATCCGAATCCACACGTCGCCGAGGGCGTCGACGGCTCACCTGCCTCACAAGAGGCACTGCGGTGGGCGGTGCGGCAGGCGCGGCTGATCGGGGCGATTGTGTGACGCGGTGGCCGTCTACGACGTGCTCGGAGCCGTGGCCTAACCCAACAGCCGGCCCTGCCATCCCCTTCACGGTGGACGGCAGGGCCGGCCGACAGCCCTGAAACTGCGTATCCGTGGCGACTTGGTACGACAAGCTCGCGGTCCGCTACGAGGCGACCGTCCACATCGGGCCATCACCTTCGTCCTCGAATCTGACGATCCGGCTCTCACCCGAACCATCGTGCACGCCCGCGCGGACCTGACCGTCGGCCCGCGTGCTGCTCGCCGGTACCGCAACCTGCTGCCGGACGCCTCCTTCGGCGACGTGACGGTCGCGGCGCATACGGGCGTGTTCACCGGGTCGGCAATGTTGCCCGTGCTCACCGGACTGGCGGAAGGAGCCTGCTCCACGGCGCTGCACGCGCGAGCAGACGGACAGCTGGATCGCTGAGCAGCGTGCGCGGGCCGACGCCGACCGCCTCTTCCTGGCGCTGCCGATGTTCATGGCAGCGGCGACCGCACCTGGGTGAGGCGGGTGGCGATCAGTCGCGAGCCGGAGCCCCGCGTCCTGTCCTCGCCACATGGCCGGTTGACCTCATCCTTCGATACACGCCCTACGGGCCGTACCCAAAGTGGGAGGCTGCCGCTTTCACTCGCACGGGGCGTGATTCGGCGGGCTCGGTCTGATCAGGCGGCCGGCTGCAGTCGGACGCAGCATCGTCCGGGGCTGGGCGCCAGGCATGCCTCGAGTCCTGCCTCGTCCAGGCCGCTGAGGACGCCGCGCAGCAGGTGGAGGTTCATGCCGCACACCGTCTGGGCGTGCTCCTGGGCCAGCGTGTGGAAGGGGCAGTTGGCCAGAACGATGGAATCGTCCTCGCGGCGTGGCTCGTAGCCGTACCGCTCCAGGAGGTCGAAGACGTTCGTCGTGTTCTGCTCGCCCAGTTGCGTGCCGAGTTCTTCGGCCTTGCGGTGCAGCGCCATGCGTACCGGCTCGCCGGTTGCGTCGGATTCCTCCACGGCTTGGGCGAGCAGCCGTCCGGCCAGCTCGTAGCGGCGGTCCGGCAGATTGACCGCGACCTGTTTCGCCGAGCGTCGGTAGAGCTTGGCCGGCCTTCCCGCGCCCGGTCCGGAGCGTCCACTGCGGCGCTCGTAGATGGCGTCGAGCAGTGATTCGTCGGCGAGCCGGTCCAGGTGGAACGCGGCGGTCTTCCGGGCCAGCCCGAGAGCGGCGGCCGCCTCGTCCCGGCTGACGGGGCTCGGCTGGCGTACCACGTGGTCGTAGAGCCTCCTGCGGGTCGGCTCGTCGAGGGCGGCGATGGCGGAGACGTCGGGGTCGCGTACGTCCTTCGGGGTGTCCACAACACCAGTGTAAAACCCACAGCCATTGACTATAGAGCGAAGCGGGGCTTCTATTGTTAATGAACCTTGCCGATAGAAGGAGAGGGTCATGTCCTCCGCAACCACAAGCAGCACCTCCGCTGCCCCGCAGCGGGCGATGCTCACCGACCCCGGCTACCAGGCGTTCGTGATCCTGCGTGTCGGCTTCACGGTGGCGCCGATCCTGTTCGGGCTGGACAAGTTCACCAACCTCCTCGCGGACTGGCCCACCTACCTCGCGCCGTGGATCGACGACATCGTTCCCGGCAGTGCCCAGGCAGCCATGTATGCCGTGGGGGCGATCGAGATCGTGGCCGGACTCTGCGTCGCGCTCGCTCCTCGCTTCGGGGGCTGGCTGGTGGCCGGCTGGCTGGCCGGCATCATCATCAACCTGCTGACCATCCCGGGCCACTACGACATCGCCCTGCGCGACTTCGGACTCCTCCTCGGCGCCGTCGCCCTCGCCCGGCTCGCCCAGCGCTACCACACCAAGCGGCAGCGATGAACAGGCGCGGAGCACACTGAGTCCCATCCGGTGGGTACCCCGCGGCGCCACCCACCCCTGCCCCGCTTCCCTGGGATCGCCTGGGCACTGTGATCAGCCGCATGCAGGAGCGGTGGAGCGGACCCGATGAGATGGTGAAGTCATGGGAGCCGTCCATCGCCGGCGGCCGAGCACGGTCTTGCGGACCGGTGGCTGCGTTCGCCTGCGCGATTACGCGGTGATCAGCGATGGCCGGTCAACCGCACTGGTCGTCTGCGACGGGTCGGGGGACTGGCTTGGGCTGCTGGATCTTGACTCGCCCGCGGGGTTCGGCACTGTCCTCTATGCCGACCGCGGCGGCCGGTTCCTCATGGAACCGTCTGTGCCGTACCGCAGCGAACGCCGCTGTCTGCACGGCACGAACGTCCTGGAGACCACGTTCGTCACCGCGCTGACCCCGCACGACGAGGTCATGCTCGCCCCGATGCGCGAACTGCAGCGGCACATCGACTGCGTATTCGGGACCCTGCCGAGGCAGTGGAGCCTGCAGCCCCGATTCGGCTGCGGCAACCGCACCACGCGGTCGGTCCGGCGCGCGGGAATCCCGGTGGCGACAGCCAGTGCAGACGCGCAGATCGATGCTGCCCTGGCCATCAGTGCAGAGGCTGCCCGCAGCCGCTTCGGGCGTACGCGGCCCTCGCCAACCGCTGCCGAAGGGCGCTGAGGGCATGCAGTCGCCGGCCGCCTCCGCCGCAGGACCCACCCTGGAGCAGCTCGATGCCGCCGTAGCCGACGTGGTCCGGACCACCGGGGCTTCCATCGCGCTCGTCTATCTGCTTCCGCCGGATGAGCGCGTCCTGCACCTGGCCGTGGTGTCAGGAGCCCCCGCGCAGATCACCGCTCCGTGGGCGCGGATCGACCTCAGCACACCGATCCCGGTCGCGGACGCCATACGGGAGGAGCGCCTGGTGTGGCTGGTCGGCCGGGAAGAGGTCGCGCAACGCTATCCCCGGCTCGGGCTCGTATTGCCCTATGACTTCATGCTTGCCGCCGCCCCGATCACGAACGGAACCACCACGTCGGGCGGCCTCGTGCTGCTCTGGCCCATCTTTCGCCCACCTGAACTGAGCACGGTCGAACGCGAAGCGATCGACACCTTCTGCCGCACGACGGGGGTACTGCTTCAGCAGGCCGTCGACAGCGGGCAACTGGCGCTTCTGCCGGGGGACAAGCCCCGGGTGCTGCCCCCGCCCAACTTCCGCGCCCCCGAACGCGTCGAGGCGCTGGCCGCGGTCAACTTCGCCGAGCGCCTGCCCATCGGCTGCTGCGCCATGGACTTGGACGGCCGCATCACGTACATCAACTCCGCCGGGACCGACCTCGTCGGCGTCGGCGCTGCGGTCCTTCGAGGTGCCCCGCCCTGGGAGGTGCTGCCTTGGATGCGCGAGCCTGTTTTCGAAGACCACTATCGGGAAGCGGTGGTCAGCCGCCAGCCCACGTCCTTCACCGCTCTGCGCCCACCTGACAAGTGGCTGTCGTTTCAGCTCTACCCCGACCCTTCCGGTATCAGCGTCCACATCAGCCCTGTCACAGCTCCTGAGACGCCGGAGGGACACCGGCATGCGTCACCCTCTGCTGAGCCGCCCGGCGCGACGTCGCTTTACCACTTGATGTACCTGGCCGCCGCACTCACGGAGGCCGTCGGGCTGAGCGAGGTCGTCGATCTCGTCACGGACCAGATCGTGCCTGCCTTCGGCCCACAGGCCCTGGCCCTGCTGACAGCAGAAGAAGGCCGACTCCGCATCATCGGCTACCGCGGATACACCGCCGAGCTCATGGACCGCTTCGACGCCCAGCCGCTGACCTCCCCCACGCCGACGGCACAGGGCCTGATCACCGGTATCCCCAGCTTCTTCACGAGCTTCACGGAACTGAAGCGCGAGTACCCGGCAGCCATCCATCAGGACAACATGGCCTCCTGGGCCTTTCTGCCTCTCATCGCCTCCGACCGCGTCGTCGGCTCCCTCGTCCTCGCCTACGACCAGCCCCACCCCTTCACCCCGGCAGAACGCGCCGTGCTCACCTCACTGGCGGGCCTCATCGCCCAGGCCATGGACCGCGCCCGCCTCTACGACACCAAGCACGAACTCGCCCACACCCTCCAATCAGCCCTGCCCCCGCACACCCTTCCCAGCGCCCGGGGCCTCGACGTAGCCGCCCGCTACCTCCCCGCAGGCCACGGCATGGACATCGGCGGAGACTTCTACGACCTCATCCGCCACGACAACACCACCGTCACCGTCGCGATCGGCGACGTCCAAGGCCACAACATCACCGCCGCCGCCCTCATGGGACAGGTCCGCACCGCCGTCCACGCCCACGCAACCGCCGGCACACCCCCCGGCGAGGTCCTCACCCGCACCAACCGCCTTCTGCTCGACCTCGACCCGGGGCTGTTCACCAGCTGCCTCATCGCCCGCATCGACCTCGCACAGCACCGCGCGCAACTCGCCACCGCCGGACACCCTCCACCGATCCTGCGCCACCCGGACGGCAGCACCGAAGTGCTCCACGTAAGCCCTGGTCTGCTGCTGGGCATTGACGCCGACGCCAGCTATCCGACCACCGAGATCCCCCTGTCTCCCGGCACGGTGCTCGCCCTGTACACCGACGGACTCATCGAAATCCCCGGCCTCGACATGGACGACACGACAGCCGACCTCGCCCGCCAGATCGCACAGCTCAAAGGCCGCACGATGGACGACGTCGCTGACGCGCTCGTCGAATTCGCCACAACATCAGCGCCCCGCCACGACGACATTGCTCTCCTCCTCATCCAGGCAACTCCCGGACAGTGAGGCCGCACCAGCGGCCTACTCCCGCCTGGCGACCGACGGGTCATCCCGCGACCTTGGCTGCCGCCCCCTGGCTCACCGCTTCGGCGCCCCAACGGAGCCGTTGCGCTCAGCACACGGTTGAAGAACTACCGCACGCGCCGCCGACCGCTGTCCGTCGGCGCCCCGGCATGCGCCGCTGAACAGGCGAGCACATCGTCGGTGAGGCCGAGCCGTGTGCGCAGCGCGGTATGGCCCGCATCGGTCACTGTGACCATCCGGGTCGTGCTCCGGTGCACCAGCCAGGATGAGTCCAGCGCGTGTCGGAAGAGCGCCGCGCCCACTGCGCCGGCCAGGTGCGGGCGCTGTTCCGTCCAGTCCAGGCATGTACGGACATGGGGTCGCCAGGAGGCGTTCGGGCGTTCATCGGCGATGCCGAGCTCGCGCAGCCAGTCCCGGCCCGTCGCGGTGAGGGCCGGTCCGTAGTCCCAGGCCAGCAGCCCGAGTTCGGTCATCGCGTCGGTGATCGCCACGGCCAGCGCGCCCGCGAGATGGTCGTAACAGATACGGGCGTGCGCCAGGGCGCGGCGGCGGTTGGAGTCAGTCAGCGAGCGGACCGGGGCTGGTCGGGACGGGGCCCGGGCGGCCAGGTTCTCGATCATTTCGGCGGTGTCCGCGGTCGCCAGTCGCAGCAGCCGATTCCGCCCCTGCCGCTCCTCGGCCAGGATGCCGCCCCGCACCAGCCGGTCGAGGTGCGCGCTGGCGGTGGACTGGGCGACGCCCGCGGTGCGTGCCAGCTCCGACGCGGTCCAGGCACGGCCGTCAAGCAACGCCAGACAGAACGCCGCCCGAGTACGGTCCGCCAATAGCCCCGCGAACTCGGCGAGGTCGGGGCCGTCTGCGTAGGTTCCGTCGAAACTGGTCACCCCCACAGTCTCGCCCGGCGACAGTTCGGCCGCCGACGAAGGGTCCGGACCCTAGGGTTCCAGTCCATGACGACTGCGACACACGCGCCCTCGCACATCGCGATAACCCCGAGCATCCTCTATTTCGGTACCCCCGTCGCCCTGCTGACCACCGAGAACGAGGACGGCTCGGCCAACCTGACCCCGGTCTCCTCTGCCTGGGCGCTCGGCCAGACCGTGGTGCTCGGCCTCGGCGCTGACAGCCAGACCGCAGCCAACCTGGCCACCCGGCCGGACCTCGTGATCAACCTTCCGTCGCCCGGCCTCTGGGGCGCGGTGGAGCGGCTCGCCCCGCTCACCGGAGCATTTCCCGTGCCCGCCGCCAAGCGGGCACGGGGCTACCGCTACGAGCCCGACAAGTTCGCCGCGGCCGGCCTCACACCTGTGCCGTCCGAGACGGTACGCGCTCCGCGCGTCGCCGAGTGCCCGCTCCAGCTCGAGGCCCAGGTCCGGCGCAGCTCACCGGACGCGGAGGGCCACTTCCTGATCGTGGAGTGCGCGGTCGCACGCGTCCACGCCGACCGGCGCATCGTCGTGCCCGGCACCCAGCACATCAACCCCACCCTCTGGAGCCCGCTCATCTTCAACTTCCGTCACTACCAGGGCCTCGCCCCCGAACTCGGCCACTGCTTCACCTCGGAGACACCCACTGAGCGATGACGGGCGGGTACAGGCCGTGGACACAGCTGCAATGGCTTGCAAGATTGGGGACGCAGCGTGTTTGGCAGGCGGTTCGGCGGTGAGGCGAGAGGCACGGTTCTTGGACGTGTACGACTGATCGACTGGGGAGCCATGGAGAGCCTTCTTCGACTGGCGCTCGTGCTGGGCGGCTCGGCGCTCGTGACCTTCGCCGCCGGCCGCGTGGCGGACGTGTTTCTGCGGCATGCGGACGCCCGCCATCCCGAGACCCCGCTCTGGGGCCTGCTGCGCCGGTGCCGCACACCGCTGTACGTCGTCCTGTTCACCGCGCTGCTGAGGTGGACCCACCGCGCCTCGGACTGGGCGCCGTTGCGGGAACACCGGGCGGCGGTCCTCCACGTCCTGCTGCTGTGCCTGATCGGCGGCGGCGCCTGGCTGGCCGTGCGTGTGGCCTCGGCCACCGTCGAGTCGTCGTACGCGCGCTACGCCGGCCGGTCCCGCGACCCGGCCCGGGTGCGCCGGGTTCGTACTCAAGTCACGCTCATCATGCGTGTGGTGGCCGTCGCCGTCGGCGTGATCGCCACGGCCGTTGCCCTGGTGACCTTCCCGTCCTTCCGCGCCCTCGGCACGTCCCTGCTCGCCTCGGCCGGAATCATCGGCATCGTGGCCGGTGTTGCGGCGCAGTCGACGCTCGGAAACCTCTTCGCCGGGTTCCAGATCGCGTTCGGCGACATGGTGCGCATCGGCGATACGGTCGTGGTCGACGGCGAATGGGGGGTCGTCGAGGAGGTGACGCTGACCTTCCTCACCGTACGGACCTGGGACGAGCGTCGGGTCACGCTGCCCGTCTCGTACTTCACCTCCCGTCCGTTCGAGAACTGGTCGCGCGGCGGCTCGGAGATGACCGGCACGGTCCTCGTCCACTGCGACCATTCCACGCCCGTCGCGCTGATGCGCGCACACCTCCGGGATTTCCTGGAGACCTGCCCCACATGGGACCGCCGGGGCTGGGACCTGGCCGTCACGGACACTTCCCCGACCGGGATAACGGTCCGCGCGCTGGTGACGGCAAAGGACGCCGACGACGTGTGGACCACGCGCTGCGCCGTACGTGAGGAACTCGTCGCCTGGCTCACCCGCGAGCACCCTGACGCGCTCCCGCGCATCGCCACCGCACAGGCGCCCGGCACCTCGCCGGCGGGTGGAGGGCGACCGCCGACCACTGGTCCACATCGTGACGTTCCGGGCGACTCCCACTGAGAGCAGGAAGCGGGTGGAACGACACTTCCAGGCGCATCTGGACGCTGCCTGCAAGGCCCCGTCCGTGGAGCGTGCCTGCGCAGCCGCACAGCATCGGCGTCGCGGATCCGGACAGTCCGGAAGCCGTCGAGCTTGAGTGCGAACCATCAGCCCTCGCCGTCGGGGAGCCGGGGAACGGCCTGGGCGAGCACGACCGGCATGGGGGCCTCCACCCGCCCAGCGTCCGCCCTGGCGAGTGCCGGGGGCGGTCGGCTGCTCCACCTGACGACGGCGCTCTACGAGGTGCGCCAGGACCTCAGGCGATCGGCGATGTCGTAGGAGTCCAGGCGCAGCGACCGGATCTCGTGGATCAGGTCGCGCCACGGCTCGTACGAGGTGTCCACGCGGTGGCCGGAAGCCTCCAGATAGGAGATGGCGATGCCGTAACCGTAGAGCTCGTTTCGGGCGGGAAGCGGGCGCAGCAGGACGCATTCCTCCAGGAACACCGCGGCGCGCCAGAAGGCGTCGGGGTCTGCCTGATCGAGGCGGGGGGTGGTCACCCGATGGCGGGTGGCCATGCCGACCAGCACCGAGAGGTCGTTGACCGTGAGGTCTTTACGAAGGATGTCTTCCTGGCGCTCCAGGAGCCATCGGTGGTCGATGTGCAGATCCACAGGGTCAGGCCGCCCGTGGAGTCTCGTGCTTTGTCACCGACGGGAGCCCGCCGAAGTCGGCGTCGAATCGGTCCATGATCCCTGGTGCGCTGATCGCGCGGCGGAACGCCGCTGTCGCGGTGTCCTGGAGGCGCTCCTGTTCCTTCTCGGCGGCCACCTTCGCGAGATAGTCCTTCATGGACATGCCCGCGTCGTCTGCCAGGGCCTTGAGCCGGTCTCGAGTCGTGTCGTCGATCTTGACGGTCGTGTCTGCCATGCATCGAGTATGCCGCGCGGTATACGGCGGCGGCTACCCCTTCGGGAGGAGGCGTGGATCAGCAGGATCGGTGAACCGGCCGAAGGCTGTTACAGCAGGCCCTGACGGAGTGCGCGCCTGGGGAGATGTCTCCGCGTAGCAGGAGCGCCGGCCGAGCATGGGTAACCGCCGCACCCCTGGTCCACGCACCATCGCCACTGACGAAGGACAGAATGCGCCGTGAGCACCGAGACACCGTTTCACCGCATCAAGATCCGCACTGCCGCTGTCGTCTTCAACGGCGACGACATCGCGCTCATCAGGCGCGTGAAGGACGGCGTCGAGCAGTACACCCTGCCGGGAGGCAACGTGGAGCCGGGCGAACCACTCCCTGACGCTCTCGCCCGGGAACTCCAGGAGGAACTGGGACTCGACGTCGCCCGGGCCGACACCCCGCCCCGATTCACATGGCTGATGGACGCCATGGTCAGCCGGCCGGGAAGCACCCCGCCGCGCAAACTGCACATGGTCTTCCGTCTCCACATCAACGACCGAGTGCGCGAGAGCCTTCACCAGGTGGAGCACGACGACACCGCCGGCGCCGGCGACCTGGTCTGGGTTCGCTACCAGGACACCAAAGACATGGCCCTCTTCCCACCTGTGCCCGTGGCCGGCCTTGCAGCTGACCAGCATGCCGACGCCGCACTGCTCCCCGGGCTCGACGATTCCAACTCTGACCTGCTGGTTCCCCGTGTGTGCCGGCCCGACGCGCCAAGCGTCGGGTGGTCGCCACAGAAGTTGAGCCAGAGCCCGTTCCCACGTGCAAAGCCAACCTGCATAGATGCGCCCGCAGGCTGGCTCTACGACGGCGTCCTGCGCTCTCGCTTCAGGACGCCGTTGCTCGGGGCCAACCATGATGGAACAGGAGCCCGTGCCATCGGAGTCTGAGCAGAGCAGAGACCGGGACCGCGGGTCACCGACCCCTCATCATGAGGTGTAGCAGCGTCACCACGCCGACACCGACCAAGAGAGCGGTGCCAAACGACGGGTGCTCGAAGGCCGTATAGACTGCGCCGCCGCCGACGAGCAAGAGCAGCACCGTCCGCTGATCCAACTGACCGTCCATGAGTAAGGGCCCCTTTCTGCGTCTGCCTCGCCATGGGCGTTCCTCGGCGGTCCTCTTCGAGGAATCAGCCCTCGCTGAGGTCTGTGGTCAACCGCTTCAGACGCCCCGTCATATCGGCGAGATCGTGCTTGGCCACGGCTGTGATGACCAGCAGCTTCCGGGACAGCACCATCCGTACGCCCTCCGGGACTTGCAGTGCGCGCACCCCTGTGTGCGCCTTCAGGAGGACTCTCGATGAAGGGGCAAGTCTCTTTCGGGCCGTCCCGCGGAGTGAAGTCGTTACCCGGAAGGGGAGACTCCGCAGCTCACCGATTCGGTGTGAACGCCACGGGGAATGCGCCGTGACCATCCGCACGTACGCATGTCGGCCCGGCGCAGGCAAGCGCGCGTCGCGGACCGGATGCTAGAGCTCCGGAGGCTTCAGAATTCATGGGTCTTGCGTCGTGGTGTCGGCCTGGTTCCTCAGGGCTAATACCGCAACCGGTCACGACAAAGACCGTTGCAGTACTAGCCTGTGGGCGCCTCAACTGCGGTCTACCGACGTGGATCTATCAGCTGAAGGTCAGGGGTCGTGACCACCATGGCACTGCCAATGGCCATCCATCTCTGCCTGGTCCATCGCAATTGAACTTGTGTCTCACGGGGCAAGACGCAAGTATCGTTGCATGGACAGCTCTAGCGGCGTCGGCGTTTGGATCAAGGTGCACTTGGCCATGTGAGCCTGGGAGGGCACGGTAGCGCCCGCCGGGGCAAAGGGCTGATTTCCGGCGGCCTCAGTTCGGTACCGCGGGGTTGCGGTGTGCTGGAGCCGTGGACGCCGGGGGCGATCACCGTGGGGTGCCGGTGAGTCGTCAAGTACACCCTGAGGACCCTGCTGACTGAGCATCTATTTCACGTTCGAACTGGACCCCAAGACGCCTGACGACGACTGTGCGGTTTCCCTTGGATCAGCCGGCAGGTCGTTGGTCCGGGGGTGCCGTGGACTGACGCACAGCGGGCGCGGAACGAGCCGTTGCCACCGTTCTCATGGTCCCGTGCCGACGCTGTAGAGGACTTGCCCTTGGGAGGGCGAAGGGGCTGCAGGGCCCGGCTCTGCGGGCCCTGCAGCCCCTGGTCGTCAGTGGCTGTGACCGTCGTTGTGGGCCGGGGCCGCGGAAGCTGGCCTGGGCTCGGAGGAGGTGGCCGGAGCGGGAGTGGTTGCGGCGGAGGGGCTGGTGGCGGGGGAGTGGTCGTCCGGTGCCGTTTCGTCTGGGGTGCTGTGGCTGTGGCCGCCGCCGTCGGGCGCGGCATTCATGGAGGCCGCGACCTCGCGCAGGCCGAGGAGCGCAAGGGTCGCAACGACCAGGACAGCCAGGCCCAGCGGGCTGAAGATGCGCTGCCAAGGGGTGTCGGCGTCCTTGATCACGTAGGCGATGAAGGAGACGACGATTCCGGCGGGGACGAGGACAGCGCCGCGGGCGGGGAAGTCGTCGAAGTGCTGGAGGCCGCCGCTGAGCATGCCGATGCCGAAGGACAGCAGCAGGGCTGATCCGATGACCACCAGCATGCGGGGGAGCCCGGGCCGCTCGCGGGTGAGGAGGAACTCGTTGAGGACGGTGGCGACAAGGAAGACGAGGGCGCCGTAGCCGGCGATGCGGGTGTAGCGGTCGGGGTCCAGCGGGTGGTGGACGACGGCGCCACTGATGAGGCCGGCGCCGACGAAGTAGCCGACGTAGCCGAGGTAGCGGGCGGCCAGCGAACGCCTCCGTGTCGAGTAGGCCTTGCGTCGGGCGGCCCGCCCCGTGGCAGGAGCGCCCGGCACGCCCTCTGGAGTCCAGGCGTCGTGAAGTTGAGTGGAGGTCATGTTGCGAGTTCCTTGGGTGTAACGGGCGTGGATCGTCACCCGGCGGGTGCCGCAGGAGAGCGGGCCAGGGGCGGTGACGAGATTCGGGGTAGATCGGGGCAAAGTGCCGCGATCTACACCTGCTGCACCACTGAGCTGAGGGAACTTCGCAAGGGAGGAAGGCCGCAGGGGACGGTCCGGGTCCAGGGCTGCGGCGTCATCGCGTCGACGGCGGGAGTCCGCACGCCGAGGGGGACCAGGTGCGGTCCGGGTAGGGCGGTGACCTGCTGCGGGTAGCCAGAGGCGCATGCCTCGGCGGGGTGTGAGTGATCGCTGCCATTGTCGTCGTGGCGGTCGTGCCGCAGTTCGTCGCGGCGGTCTGAGCCCTCGGCGTCGGCGGGTGCCAGGTGGGGCACGGTGGCAGTGCCGCCGGTGACGTGTGCGGAGGCGCTGTCGGCTCCGGCGACATGGGTGTAGAGGAAGGCGAACAGCACGGCCGCCACCCACAGCAGCCGCAGCGGGCCCGCCGGTTGGCGGATCCGCGTCGTGCTGAATGCAGCCCGGGCCGTGCTCACGCCGCGACCCTATCCGGCGGCCGGAAGGCGTTGGCCAGCGGTCTCATCGTTGATCACGGTTGATCACATGAAGTGACGACCTTGACGGGTTCAGGAATCCGGACGCAGACCGTCGAGAGTATCGGCGACCAGGCGGCCGACCGCGGCCTGCGAGGTCAGGGCGGCCGCCGCGGCCAGGGCGCGGGGGCGGCCCGGCCCGGATGCGGGCGCGTTCTTTGCGTTGGCCACCTCGACTGCCTCCTGCACGGGGACTGGAAGGGGTACGCCGACGTCGCGGTGGCTGCGGACGTGCTCGAGCCGCAGCGGGTTCCAGAAAAGTCTGCAGTTGGTCAGCATGAGGGAAGTGGCGTCCTCCGAGGCCCGCTTCACACGAGCTGAACCCCAACGCGCCTAGGGCGCGTATCGAGTCGTGATCATCGGGTGGTCCTGGTGAGGTCTTTGATCCAGATCATCGAGGCGTGCAGGTGGAGACTGGCGAGGTAGCTGTCGGGAGTCTTGTCGTATCGGGTGTCTCACCGTCCCAGTTCCGGCCTCCTGGTACGTCACGCTCTGGGGCGGGTGAGGCACGTGGAGCCGACGTGAGCCGACCGGTGCACTGATGTCCGGGCGGGGACTCATGGGACATGGCCCGGCACCCGGCTCAGGTTCCGGGGAGGATACGGCGCGTTTCGTAGGCCCACATCGCGATCTCGACCCGGTTGCGGGCGCCGAGTTTGGCCATCAGGCTGGCCAGATGCGTCTTCACCGTGCTGAGGCTGATGTGCAGTGCATCGGCGATCTCGGTGTTGGTCAGCCCGCGAGCGACGGCGAGGAGCACCTGCTCCTCGCGGGCGGTGACGGGGGAGACCGGCTGGGCCACGGGCCGGCCGGCGGGCAGGTCCGCGAATGCCTGGAGCAGACGGACGGTGACGCTGGGCGCGATGAGCGCCTCACCGTCGGACGCCGACCGTACGGCCTGCGCCAGAAGGTCCGGTCCCGTGTCCTTGAGGAGGAATCCGCGGGCGCCTGCACGCAGTGAGCCGTAGACGTACTCGTCGAGGTCGAACGTGGTGATGACGACCACGGCCAGTGGGTCGGCGACGCCCGGGCCGGCGACCAGCCGGGTGGCCTCGAGCCCGTCGAGTACGGGCATGCGGATGTCGAACAGGCAGACGTCGGGGCGTAGTTCGCGGGCCAGACGTACCGCTTCCCGCCCGTCGGCGGCCTCGCCGACCACCTCGATGCCGGGCTGGGCGTTCAGCATGATCCGCAACCCGGTGCGGATGATCGTCTGGTCGTCAGCGACGAGGACGCGAATGGACACCGCTCTCGCTCCTCGCTCTCGGCAGTTCGGCTTCGACATGCCAGCCCCGGTCGGTACCCGGGCCGGCTCGTAGTGTGCCGCCGAGCAGGGTCGCGCGCTCGCGCAATCCGGTAAGTCCGTATCCGTCGCGACCCCGGCCGGTGCGCCGGCCGTCGTCGCGCACGCTCACCCGTACCGTGTGCCGTTCCGCGGCGACCCGAACCACGAGCTCGGTCGCGTCGACCGCATGGCGCAGCGCGTTGGTCACCGACTCCTGCACGATCCGGTAGACCGCCGCGTCCACGGCCGGGGGCAGCGCGTCCAGCTCGCCGTCGAGCCCCAGGTCGACCCTGAGGCGACCCCCCGGGGTGCGCACCAGGCGCTCCAGATCCGCGACTCCGGCAGGGGGCGCCAGCTCGGCGCCGACCCCGCGGTCGCGCAGCGCGGCGACCATGGCGCGCATTTCCTCCAGCGTGCGCGCCCCTTCCTCCTCGACCCCCTCCAGCGCCTCGACGGCGGCGGACGGGTCGGTGCCCGCGAGCACCCGGCCCGCCTGGGCGATGATCACCATGGCCGACACGTGGTGGGCCACCGTGTCGTGCAGTTCCCGGGCGAGCTGCTCGCGCTCGCGGGAGCGCACCTGCTCCAACTGCCGCTCGCGAGCGGTCACCCGGAACCGCACGGCAGCCCCGACCACGCCGGGCAGCAGGAGGACGACGAAGCCCGCGACCTTTTCGACGACCGAGGTCCCGTCCGTGACGACACACAGCGCGCCGACCGCGAGGATCACCGCGCCGCCCAGCACGATCTCGCGTCCCGATCCCCACCGGGGCAGCGCGTACACCAGCACGAGCACGACCGTGCCGGTGTACAGGCCGACGGGCTCGCGCGGTACGGCGACGAGCGAGGCCACCGGAAGCAGGATCACCGAGCCGAACGCCAGCGTCACCATCGCCAGCGGGCGGGTCCGGCGCCACAGGGGCAGCAGGCACAGCCATACGGTGAACACCACCGCCACCGGCCGCCACACGACGTTCTCGCGCAGGGTGGCCTCCAGCGCCACACCGGCAAGGCCCGCGGCGAGAAGCGCCCAGTCCCGCCGCACCCGGGCGGGCGCGTCGGGCGGCCGGGGTTCGGTCCACAGGGTTCGCAGGTCGTCTCGGAGCACGGTTCTCAGCCTAGGGACCGCGGCGTGCCGCGCATCGGCCGAAAGGACGGGTCGTCACTCCGCCCCGGGGCCGACGGATCCGCGGCCCGCGGGCCGATGCCGCGGAGCGCCGTGGCGACGAGTCTCGGCAGCGGCGGCCGTACAAGGACGGCCGACGAGGTGGTTGGAGGACCCGATGCTCTCGAAAGCCCTGTTGCGCCTGGGCGCAAGCGCCGCCCGCCATCCCTGGCGGGTGATCGCGGCATGGCTGATCGCCGCTACGCTCGCCGTCCTCGCCGCCGTCGCCTTCGGCGGGCGGACCGCGGACTCGTTGACCGCTCCGGGACTGGACTCCCAACGGGCCGCGGAACTGATCGAGCGGGCCGGCACCGGCCAGGAGGGGATGACCGCCCAAGTGGTCGTCACCCCCCTCGACGGCGGTGCGACGTTCTTCGACGACGACAGCGCGCGCACCGCTCTCACGCGGCTGCAGACCGAGGTGAAGCGGCTGCCGCACGTGCTCGGCACGAGCGACCCGGCGGGGGCGCTCGACACGGGCGGGGACACCTCCGTGCGCGGCGGCCTCGTTTCGGCCGACGGGCGGATCGCGGTCGTCCGGGTGCAGTACCCCGACCAGAGCCGGCTGTCGGCCGAAGACCTCGACGCCCTCGTCGATCTCGGCGACCGGCTGCGCGCCGAGCTGCCGCTGCGCATCGAGATGGGCGGGAACCTCTTCTACGCCTTCTCCGACCCCGACGGCGGCGCGAGCGAGCTGATCGGCCTCCTCGCCGCCGCCGCGATCCTGTTTCTGGCGTTCGGTTCGCTCGTCGCCGCCGCGCTGCCGATCGGTATGGCGGTCTTCGGGCTGACCGTCGGGGTCGCCACGATGACGGTACTGGCGGGGGTGACAGAGGTCCCCACCTTCGCACCGGTCCTGGGCAGCATGGTCGGGCTCGGAGTGGGCATCGACTACGCCCTGTTCGTGCTCGCCAGGCACCGGGAGTACCTCGCGCGCGGGCTCGATCCGCAGGCGGCGGCCGGACGAGCGGTGGCAACGGCGGGGCGGGCGGTGGTCTTCGCCGGCGGCACCGTCGTCGTGTCGATCCTCGGCCTGGCGGTCGCGAACGTGCCGTTCATGACGGTGGGTGGGCTCGCCGTCTCGATCATCGTCCTGACGATGGTGCTCGCGTCGGTGACGCTGCTGCCGGCCTTCCTCGGCGCGGCGGGCCCGCGCCTGGCCCGGGCCGGCCGGATCGGCCGGGCTCTGCAGACCAGGAAGCTGGGCCGACTCGCACGGCGGCGGGACCCGGCGGCAGGCGCCGCCCACGCCGCCGGGTGGCGTCGCTGGATCGGGCACGTCAGTCGGCACCCGGTGCCGTACGCGGTCGGCGCGGCGGGGCTGCTGCTGACCGCGACGCTGCCCGTGCTCGGCCTGCGCGTCGGCCTGCCCGACGACGGCTCACTGCCCCACAGCCGTACCGAGCGCCGGGCCTACGACCTCGTCGCCGAGGGGTTCGGCCCGGGCACCAACGGTCCCCTCGTCATCGCCGCGGACCCCACCGGTGATCCGGGAGTGCTGGACCGACTCGTCGCAACGGTCGCGGCGGATCCGGGCATCGCATCCGTCGCGCCGACGCACATCGATGGGGCCACCGGCATCGCGACCCTCGTGGTGTTCCCGACCACCAGCCCTCAGGACAAGGCCACGGCCGACACCATCGCCCGGCTGCGCACCGACGTGCTGCCCACGGCGATCGGGCACGGCCCGGCCAGGGCCCACGTCGGCGGCGCCGCCGCGAGCCTGTCCGATGTGGGCCAACGCACCAGCCAACGCCTGCCGGTGTTCGTCGCCGCCGTGCTGGCGATGTCGTTCCTGCTGCTGATGCTGGTCTTCCGCTCGATACTCGTACCGCTCAAGGCGGTACTGCTGAATCTGCTGAGCATCGGCGCGGCCTACGGCATCATGGTCGCGGTCTTCCAGTGGGGCTGGGGAGGCGCACTCATCGGGCTGGAAGCGACGGTTCCGATCGTGTCGTTCATCCCGATGTTCCTCTTCGCCATCCTGTTCGGCCTGTCGATGGACTACGAGGTGTTCCTCCTCTCCCGCGTACGCGAGGAGTACCTGCGCACCGGCGACAACGCCACGGCGATCGTTGAGGGCGTCTCGGGCACCGCCCGGATCATCACCTCGGCCGCCCTCATCATGGTGGCGGTCTTCCTGTCCTTCGCCGTCGCCGAGGACCCCTCCACCAAAATGTTCGGGCTCGGCCTGGCCACCGCGATCTTCATCGACGCCACGGTCGTACGCATGGTGCTGGTACCGGCGACCATGACACTCCTCGGCCGGATCAACTGGTGGCTGCCGAAGTGGCTGGACTGGATGCTTCCCCGCGGCCCGGTCGGCACCGACGACACCGACGCGGAATCCACGGGTGAGGCCCCGCGTCCACGGCTGGTTGACCGTTGACTCAACTCCTGCCCGCCCTTGGCGTCCGGCACCTCAGCGCGTCACCCAGGGGCATATCGAGTCGTGATCACCGGGTGGTCCTGGTGAGGTCCTTGATCCAGATCGTCGAGGCGCGCAGGTGGAGACCGGCGAGGTAGCTGTCGGGAGTCTTGTCGTATCGGGTGGCGATGCCTCGCGATGCTCTGAGCTTGTTGATCAGGCGTTCGACGGTGTTCCGCTCCTTGTAGAGATCGGCGTCGTGGCTGACGGGTCGGCTACCTCTGGAGCCCTTCTTCTTCCGGTTGGCGGGCCTGGTCCCTCTTCTCCGGGATGACCGCCTTGATACGGCGTTTGCGCAGGTGGGCGCGGTTTCCGCGGGACGAGTACGCCTTGTCCCCGGCGACCGCGTCCGGCCGGATGCGGGGTCGGCCGACGGGCCCGCGTACCCGTACCTTCTTCAGGACGGGGATGAACTGCGGGCTGTCCGCTGCCTGGCCTGTGGTCAGGATGAACGCCAGCGGGCGGCACTTGCGGTCGGCGGCGAGGTGGACCTTGCTGGTCTGCCCGCCTCTGGAACGTCCGAGGAGGGCGGCCTTCAGCCGGAGTTTCCGCCGACGCCGGATGCGTCGTCGTTCTTCCAGCGCGGGATCACTTTCGGTCTCTTGCCCGTTTTGCTCTTCGAGGCCGCCCCCTTTGACCTGGCCTTCTCCTCCTCGGCCGCGGCTTTCTCCAGGGCGGTGACGACGTCCTCGTCGAGGTGCATCCCGGCCGCGTTGTGGTGGGCTAGGGCGGTGGTGGAGTCGATGCTGACCATGGACAGGTCCACCTCACCCCGCTTCGCGGCTTCCGTGATCAGGCCCTCCAGCAGGGCCTCGAAGACGCCGGCGTCACGCCACTGCCGGAAGCGGTTGTGGACGGTCGACCAGGCGCCGAACTCCGTCGGCATCTCCCGCCACTGCCCGCCCGTCTTGAACCGCCAGATCACGCCCTCGAACTGCTGCCGCAGTCGCTCGGGGTACGGGCCGTGCTCGCCGATCGGCAGGTACGGCTCGATGAACTCCCAATCCGGATCGGTCAGTTGCACTCGCGTCACGTAAGACCGTCTATCGGACCGGACCGTGCCACGAAGGCACATCCCGCAAATTGATCACGACTCGATACGCGCCCTAGCCGCCCGGGGCAGCGCTGGAGGTGCCCCGCAGGGGAGCGCCGGGCGGGCTCGCTGCTGCGCTGTTGGGCGACGCCCACGCCGATCGCCGGCCGGTCGAGCCGTGGGCCGGCGGGACGTGACTGCGCGCAGGACACCGATCATGATTCGGGGCGCCCCACGGGTGATGCGCGGTGCGCCGAGGCGGGGCCGACGACCGGGCGACCCGGGCGGCACCAGAGGCGCTCTCCCACCTCCGCAGTGTGCTGGCCCAGGCCCGCTTCGTCGCGCGACGCGCCGGCCTGGACACATGTCCCCCACCGCGCCGACCACGTCGCCCTGCTCCTCGCCCGCGCACAGGTCCTCGACCCCGATCACGTCGTCTCCTGGGGCCTACCCACCGACCGCGCCATCGTCTCGAGGTGCGCTGGAGGGCCTGCGAACGGCTCGCCGCATGAAGCGCTTTCCCAGCCTCGCATCGGGCAATTGTGAACGCTGCACGTCACGCGTATGTCACGGGACTCAATATGCGAGACGCAGCCGGAAGAGACATTGACGTGTCCGTTTTTCGCTGCAAGCCTCTTGGCCATGAGCACGTCCGAGAACCTCGCCGCGCGGCTCCACGTCGACCTCCGACGCCAAGCCGGCGCCATCTGTTCCGTCGGTCGATAGGCCGCCGAAGGCGCCTCTCTCCTGCTCTCTCCGCCGTGGATTGTCAGCTACCGCCGTGCCGCTGCGGTAACTGACCGGACTCCTCGCTGAATTACCAGGCGAGGTTGTTCCTCTTCCGTCGTTCGGCGCCTGTCATGCTCTGCCCGAATCCTGGCGCACTGTCTCTGACCGGTCTTTCCCCATGCCGGACAGCCCGCCTCTATGACAGTTCTCGCAACGTGCGCAGAAGAACTCGCAGAAGAACTCCGTAGAAACACACTCCAGCCGCTCCATCGAATGTGAACAGGACTTCCATGACTACGACGGCGTCGACGCGACGACAGTTCCTCACTCTGCTCGGTCTCTCCGCGGTCGCGGTTGGCTGCGGCACGACTGCAACGGGAGCCGCCGGCAAGGGCCAGACCCGGACGCTGCGGTATCAGGGCTGGGCAGGACAGGTCACCTTGCCGGAGCTGGCCGAGGACCTCGGCTATCTGGAGGATGTGAAGCTGGAGTGGGTCGGCAACACGATCAGCGGGCCGCAGGACATCCAGTCCGCGGCCACCGGGCAGACGGACTTCGGCGGTGCTTTCAACGGCGCGGTCGTCAAACTGGCGGCGAACAAGACCCCCATCAAAGCTGTCATCAGCTACTACGGCTCCGACAAGCACGCCTACAACGGCTACTACGTTCTCAAGGACAGCCCGATCCGCTCCGCCCGCGATCTGACCGGCAAGAAGGTCGGGATGAACACCCTCGGAGCACACGCGGAGGCCATGCTCGACATCTATCTCCAGCGAGGCGGCCTGCCCCGGGCGGAGATCGACAAGGTCGAGCCTCTGGTGGTGCCTCCGGTGAACACAGAGCAGTCGCTGCGCCAGAGGCAGATCGACGTGGCCGTACTCGGCGGCATTCTGCGCGACAAGGCCCTGGCATCCGGGGGAATTCGGCCGCTCTTCACGGACTTCGACCTGCTCGGCGCCTTCAGCGCCGGCACCTACGTGATGACGGACCGCTTCCTCAAGCAGAACCCCGACACGGCCCGGACGTTCGTCACCGCGGTGGGGCGGGCCATCGAGTGGTCGCGCAGCACTCCGCATGCGGAGGTCATCGCTCGGATGACGGAGATCGTGAAGAAGCGCGGACGCAACGAGGACACCACACCCTTGAAGTACTGGCGGTCCTACGGCGTCGCCGAGACGGCAGGCCGCATCACCGGCAAGGAACTCCAGCTCTGGATCGACTGGTTGGGCGAGCGCGGCGACATCCGGAAGGGCGAGGTCACATTGAGCGACCTCTACACCAATGAGTTCAACACCGCCGGTGGGGGCGGCACAGCACCCGCCTCACCGTCCTCCTCCGCTTCGACGAGCGGGAGCTGATCCCATGCCGGCATCCACCACACTCAAGATCGTGTTCGAGGGCGTACGGAAGGTCTTCAAGGTCAAGGACTCGACAGCGAAGGGAGGTTCGGGCACAGGAAAGGCCACGGAGTTCACGGCCGTCGACGGCATCGACCTGGAGATAGCGGCGGGCGAGTTCGTCGTCCTGGTCGGCCCCAGCGGCTGCGGCAAGTCGACACTGCTGGATCTCCTCGGCGGCCTTGCCCGGCCCACCGGTGGACAAATCCTGCTGGACGGCGAACCCGTCACCGGTCCCGGCCTGAACCGCGGCATCGTCTTCCAGCAGTACGCCCTGCTGCCCTGGCGCACAGCGCAGGGAAATGTCGAGTTCGGCCTGGAGGCCATCGGCGTACCACGCCGCGAACGGGTCGCACGGGCCCGGGAGTTCCTGGACCTTGTCGGCCTGTCCGGGTTCGAGAGCCGGCATCCGCATGAGCTGTCGGGCGGAATGCGGCAGCGGGTGGCGATCGCCCGCAGCCTCGCCTACGACCCGGACGTGCTGCTCATGGACGAGCCATTCGCCGCGCTGGACGCCCAGACTCGTGAGTCGTTGCAGGACGAACTGCTCCGCATCTGGCAGCGCACCGGAAAGACCGTCGTCTTCATCACGCACAGCATCGACGAAGCCGTCTACCTGGGACAGCGCGTCGCCGTCATGACGTCCAGGCCGGGCCGAATCAAGCAGATCGTGCCCGTCGCCCTCGACTCCCGCACCAGCACCGACGACATCCGTTCCAGCTCCGAGTTCGCACACCACCGGCACGAGATCTGGTCGCTGCTCCACGAAGAAGTGGCCAGAGCCCAGCAGTTGGAGAAGGAGGAGGCTTCCGTATGAGCCTCACGACCGGCACGTCCACCGAAGAGACTCACTCACCGGGACCGGCGAGCCTCGCCGAAGGCATCCACACCCCCTCCCTCTCCTCGGCGGTGCCACCTTCGGTACCCTCTCCGCAGCCGCGCCGAGCCCCCGATCGAAAGGCCCGTGTCCACCGGGCGGCCCACCGACTGCTGTCCCTCCTGGCGGCCGGGGCCACCAATTCCGCGGCGATCGTGGCTCTGCTGCTGCTGTGGGAGACCGCGCCACGGCTCGGACTGGTCGACCGGACCTTCCTGCCGCCGTTCAGTGAGGTCGCTGCCGCCTGGTGGGCGCTGGCGGCCGACGGTCAACTCGCCGACAACACCTACGCCAGCCTGGTGCGCTCTTTCAGCGGATTCGGTCTGGCCCTGGCCGTCGCCGTACCCCTCGGTCTGCTGATCGGCTGGTACCGGCCTGTCGCCGCTCTGCTCGGTCCGCTGCTGGAGGTGTTCCGCAGTACCGCCGCGCTGGCCCTGCTCCCGGTCTTCGTCCTGCTGTTGGGCATCGGGGAGACCTCGAAGATCTCCATAGTGGTGTACGCGTGCACCTGGCCGATCCTGCTCAACACGATCAGCGCCGTACGCCATGTCGACCCCACGCTGCTGAAGCTCGCGAAGTCGATGGACCTGTCCACGCCCCGTCTGTTCCAGAAGGTGATCCTGCCGTCCGCCGTGCCGGTGATGTTCACCGGCGTCCGGCTGGCCGGGGCTGTGTCGATCCTGGTGCTGGTCGCCGCCGAGATGATCGGGGCGAAGGCGGGGCTCGGCTATCTGATCAACGCCTCGCAGTACAACTTCGCGATCCCGCAGATGTACGCGGGCATCATCACGATCTCCGCCATCGGCGTGACCTTCAACCAGCTCCTGGTGGCCGTGGAACGCCGGCTCAGTTCCTGGCGCGTGTCCGCCGACGACTGATCCCGTCGCCCCCAGCCTCGCTGCCCCGACGTCTCACCGCCCCCAGATCCGAGGAAGCTCATGACCGCGACCAGCCCACGCCGACTGCATCTCAACGCCTTTCTGATGAACGCCGGCCATCATGACGCCGCCTGGCGCCACCCCCGTACCCAGCCCGAGCGGGTCACCGATCTGCGCTACTTCCAGCAGCTCGCCCAGACCGCCGAACGCGGTCTGCTCGACTCGGTGTTCCTCGCCGATGGTCTCGCCCTATGGGGTAACGCCCGGTACAACGCGCTCGGCGGCTTCGAGCCGCTCACCCTGCTTTCCGCGCTGGCGGCGGTCACCGAGCACGTCGGACTGATCGCCACCGTGTCCACCACCTTCAACGAGCCCTTCCATACGGCCCGCAAGTTCGCCTCTCTGGACCACATCAGCGGCGGCCGGGCCGGCTGGAACATCGTCACCTCCGGCACCGTGAACGAGGCCCGCAACTTCGGCCAGGACGAGCACCTGGAGCACCGGTTGCGCTACGAGCGGGCTCGGGAGTTCGTCGAAGTCGCCACCAAACTGTGGGACAGCTGGGAGGACGACGCGATCCTGCTCGACCGGGAGCGCGGTGTCTACGCGGACACCGACCGGGTGCGGGAGATCAATCACCGCGGGGAGTCATTCGGGGTGCAGGGTCCGCTGAACGTTCCGCGCAGTCCGCAGGGCTACCCGCTGCTGGTCCAGGCCGGTTCGTCGGAGGACGGCAAGGAGTTCGCCGCCCAGTACGCCGAGGCCGTGTTCACCGCCCAGCAGTGCCTGGCCGACGGCCAGGCCTTCTACAAGGACCTCAAGTCCCGGCTTGCGCGTCACGGCCGCGCCGAGGACCAGCTGCTCGTACTTCCCGGTATCGCCCCCGTCATCGGCTCGACCGAGGCCGAGGCACGCGAGCTGGAGCGGGAGCTCACGGAGCTGCAGATCCCCGAGTACGGGCTCGCCCAGCTGTCCGGGATGCTCGGCACCGACCTGACAGGGCTACCGCTGGACGGGCCACTGCCCGAGCTGCCAGAGGAGCGGGACATCAACGGCAACAAGAGCCGCTTCACGCTTGTCGCCGAACTGGGCCGCCGCGACGGCCTCACCTTGCGCGAGCTCATCGCCCGCCTCGGTGCCGGCCGCGGCCACCAGGTGCTCGCCGGTACCCCCGAGCAGATTGCCGACCAGATCCAGGAGTGGTTCACCCACGGCGCCGCCGACGGCTTCAACATCATGCCGCCCCATCTGCCGGGCGGCCTGGAGGACTTCGTCGACCACGTCGTACCGATCCTGCAGCGCCGCGGCCTGTTCCGCACCGAATACACAGGCCGCACCCTGCGCGAACACTACGGCCTGACGCGCCCCGCCAACCGGCTGGCCGCGGCGGCCGCGGCAGAGGGACGGCACGCATGACCGGGCTCGAAGTCACCACGGACGTCCTGGTGGTCGGCGGCGGGCCCGCGGCGACGTGGGCCGCGCTCAAGGCGGCCCAGGCCGGGGCGGACGTGGTCCTCGCCGACAAGGGCTATTGCGGCACGAGCGGTGCGACCGCATCGAGTGGCACCGGAGTCTGGTACGTCCCGCCGGAGCCCGCCGCGCGCGAGGCCGCCATGGCGAGCCGGGAGGCACTGGGCGGGTTTCTCGCCGACCGGCGCTGGATGGCGCGGGTGCTGGACCAGACGTACGCGGGCATGAACGAGCTGGCGGCGGCCGGGCGCTATCCCTTCCCGGCAGGGCCGGACGGAAAGCAGCTCAGGAACGGCTTGCAGGGGCCGGAGTACATGCGCAGGATGCGGATCCGCGTCCAGCGGGCCGGGGCGTGCATCCTCGACCACAGCCCGGTCACCGAGCTGCTCACCGATTCCTCCGGGGCCGTCGCCGGAGCCAGGGGACACCAGCGCCAGGCCGGGCAGCCGTACCGGGTGCGCGCCGGAGCGGTCGTTCTGGCCACTGGCGGCTGCGCGTTCCTCAGCGGTGCGCTGGGCTGCAACGTCAACACCGGCGACGGCGCGCTGTTCGCCGCCGAAGCGGGCGCGGAACTGTCTGGCATGGAGTTCTCCAACGCCTACGGCATCGCGCCCGAGGGCACCTCCGTCACCAAGACGGCGTTCTACTCCTTTGCGACCTTCTACCGCGAGGACGACACGGTCCTGGAAGGCGCGGCCAGCCAGGGCGGCCGGTCCGTGATCGCGAGGACGCTGCTCAGCGAGAAGGTGTACTGCCGCCTGGACCGGGCGGACTCGGCCGCCCGGCAGGCGATGCGGCTGGCGCAGCCGAACTTCTTCCTCACCTTCGACCGGCTCGGCATCGACCCCTTCACGCAGCGCTTCGCCGTCACACTGCTCGCTGAGGGCACCGTGCGCGGCACCGGCGGCATCCGCATCGCCGGCGACGACTGCTCCACCACCGTCCCGGGGCTGTACGCGGCCGGGGACGCCGCCACCCGTGAGCTGATCTGTGGTGGCTTCACCGGTGGTGGCAGCCACAACGCCGCGTGGGCCATCTCCTCCGGCACGTGGGCAGGTCAAGGCGCGGCCCGCCACGCCCTCGCGCTCGGCGTCCGTGCCGGTACGAGGCGCCTCGCGGCCGCGGGCGGAGCCGGGCTCCGGCCGACCGGCACTCCCGGCCCCGCCGACGGATTCCAGGACGTCGTCACCGCGGTCCAGGCCGAAGTGCTGCCGTACGAGAAGAACTATCTGCGCCACGGCGAGCAGCTCACCGCCTCACTGCGGGTGCTCGACAGCGTCTGGCAGGACCTGCGCGCCACGCTGCACGCCGAGGGCGGGGATGTGCTGCGGGCCCGGCAGGCGTCGGCGATGGCGGCGCACGCCCGCTGGATGTACGCCGCGGCGCTCGCCCGCACCGAGACCCGCGGCATGGCCAAGCGACTCGACTTCCCGACGCAGGATCCCCGGCAGCACCACCGCATCGTCACAGGCGGCCTCGACCGGGTGTGGACCCGGCCCGAGCCCCTGACAACCACACCGGACGTACCAATGGAGGTGGCTTCGTGATCGAACTGGTCTCGGCGGAACGCTGTATCACCTGCGACAAGTGCATCAGGGTCTGCCCCACCGACGTCTTCGACCGGGGTGCGGACGGCATCCCGGTGCTCGCCCGCCGCGACGACTGCCAGACCTGCTTCCAGTGCGAGGCGAACTGCCCGGCCGACGCGTTGTACGTCGCGCCCCAGACCCGCCCGCTGCCCGACGACCCCACCGCCCGCGACGAGGAGCACCTGGCCCGTACCGGCCTGCTCGGCAGCTATCGCCGCCACATCGGCTGGGGACACGGCCGCACACCCGGCGCGCTGCGAGCCGTCGGGCCTTCCCTCGGCCCACCAGGGGCCAAGGGCGCCTCACTGCCCATCACCTCCTGACCACCTCCCGAAGGGACCCCGCACATGACCACCAGCACCGGCTTCGACATCCGCAGGATCGGCGGCCGTATCGGCGCAGAGATCCTCGGCGTGGACCTCGGCGCCGAACTCGACCCCGCCGTCGTCACCGAGATCAACTCCGCGCTCCTGGAACACAAGGCGCTCGTCTTCCGCGACCAGCAGCTCGACGACGCGGGCCAGCTCCGCTTCGCCTCCCTCTTCGGCGAGCTCACCACCGCGCACCCCACCGTGCCGTCCGTCGACGGCCAGCCCCAGATCCTGCCCGTCGACGGCGACGAGGGCATCCGCGCCAACCACTGGCACACGGATGTCACCTTCGTCCGTACGCCGCCGAAGGCATCCACACTGCGCAGCATCGTTGTCCCGCCCTACGGCGGCAACACCCTCATCGCCAACGCGGGCGCCGCGTACCGGGATCTGCCCGAGCCGCTGCGCGGGCTGGCCGACAAGCTATGGGCGGTACACACCAACGCCTACGACTACGCGGCCCCGAGGAGCGAGAAGGCTGCCGAGCACCGTAAGCGGTTCGTCTCCCGGAAGTACCGCACCGCCCACCCGGTCGTCCGGGTCCACCCCGAGACCGGGGAGCGCGGGCTGTTCGTCGGAGGCTTCGCCCAGAGCATCATCGGCCTCGACCCCTCCGACTCCCGCGACCTGCTGCGCATCTTCCAGTCGCACGTCACCCGCCCCGAGAACATCGTGCGCGTGGCGTGGAGGCCGGGCGACCTCGTCCTGTTCGACAACCGCATCACCCAGCACTACGCCCCCGACGACTACGGCGACCTGCCGCGCCTCCTGCACCGGGTGACCGTCGCGGGGGATGTCCCGGCCGGTGTCGACGGCATACTCAGCTACGTCATCGAGGGCGACGACGCCGCCCACTACACGCCGGCGGCGGGCTGAACTCCGCCCTCGGCCGCCGGGCAGGTGTCCCTGCCCGGCGGCCGAGGGCCACCCGCGACAGACACCGGCCGACGCCGTACCGCACCTCGCCGCGTCGCGGGGCGGATGGCCACGGGTTTCGAGCCCCCGCCACCAGCGGATTCTTACAAAGCGAGACACAACTGTCCATAATATGGGCATCCTCTTGAGGTAACGGCCGCCCTCGGTCACCATGCCTACCAACCCGGTGGGAAAACTAGGGATAGGGAGAGGTGGCCATGCGAACGCTGAACCACGCAGGTCGTCCGCTTCCCCTTCTAACCTCTCGCCGCCATATCGACCTCGGCCGTACGTCCAGCGCCATCTGTCAGCCTGTCTGACCCTGGCCACAGAGCCGGCTCCACGGAGCGCACCCCTGCACTGACTGCCGCCCCGCCCTCCGTCGACCGGGAGCCCCGCATCTCCACGACCGCATGTCTTCGGGCGCGGCGTGGCATCGACCACGGCTCGACATGCACCTCCGCGGCATCCGACGCACACCAGCCTCTCAGCCGGCGACGGCGATCCCATCGCCGACGGCAGTGGGCGAATGCAGTGCATGCCGACGGCTTTGCGTCGCGCAAGTCCGTACCTCCCTGAACACCCATCCCGTGAAAGGGCACCTCCGTGTCTGCCGCAAGACCGCTCACCACCCTGCGCGCCATCGCCGTCACAGCGGCGCTTCCCCTCCTGCTCACCGCCTGCGGTTACGGCTCCCAGGCCGACGACAGCAAGAAGACCGAGGTGGCCGCCGAGGGCGACAAGCTTTCCGCCGACACCGTCCGCATCGGCTACTTCCCGAACCTCACGCACGCCACGGCCCTCGTCGGCATCCAGGAAGGCCTGATCCAGAAGGAGCTCGGCGGCACCACGATCAAGCCGCAGACCTTCAACGCCGGCCCGTCCGAGATCGAGGCGCTCAACGGCGGCTCACTCGACATCGGCTTCATCGGCCCCTCCCCGTCCATCAACGGCTACGTCAAGTCCAAGGGCAAGAACCTGCGGATCGTCTCCGGCTCCGCATCCGGTGGCGTGAAGCTCGTCGTCAACCCGGACAAGATCAAGACCCTCGATGACCTCAAGGGCAAGAAGATCGCCACTCCGCAGAAGGGCAACACCCAGGACGTCGCGTTCCTCAACTGGATCTCGGAGAAGGGCTGGAAGGTCGACTCCGAGAGCGGCAAGGGCGATGTCTCCGTGGTCCGCAGCGACAACAAGGTGACCCCCAACGCGTACAAGTCCGGGTCGATCGACGGCGCCTGGGTACCGGAGCCGACCGCGTCCAAGCTGGTCAGCGAGGGCGGGAAGGTCCTCCTCGACGAGTCCACGCTGTGGCGCGACAAGAAGTTTGTGATCACGAACATCATCGTGTCGCAGACCTTCCTGAAGGAACACCCGGACGTGGTCGAAGCCGTGCTGCGCGGCACGGTGAAGACCAACGCGTGGATCAACTCCAACCCGGACAAGGCCAAGGCGTCGGCCAACGCCGCCCTGAAGGCCGAGACCGGCAAGGAGCTCGCCGCCGAGGTCATCGCCCCGGCTTGGCCGAGCATCCAGATCACCGACGACCCGCTGGCCGCCACCCTGAAGACGCAGGCCGACCACGCGGTCAAGACCGGTCTACTCAAGGAGCCCGACCTCAACGGCATCTACGACCTGACGCTTCTCAACAAGGTGCTGACGGCCGCCGGCAAGCCCGAGGTCTCCGACGCCGGTCTCGGCGCCAAGTAAGCGCGCACGTACCACAGTTCGGCCTCGAGGGGCCCTGGCCCACTTCTTCACAGTGGGCCAACCTCCCGCGCCGACATGAGAGAGGCCGTTGCGGAACACTCCGCAACGGCCTCTTCCCATGAGGGCGGACGGCGCTACGCGGAGTCGGCGGCCACTCGGAACCCGATGTTGCCGGTCGAGCTGTCGGGTGTGTTGGAGCTGCGGGCGCCCACCCGGTAGCGGTTGCAATAGGAGTCGTGGCACAGGTACGAGCCGCCGCGCATCGCCCGAGAGGTCTCCTCGCCGGCGGCAAACCAGTCCGCGCAAAACTGATCCCAGCTCGTCCGGCACATGGCCGACATCCCTGCGCGTTCGACGGCTCGGGAGGTCCGTGCGGTCTGGGCAAGTCTTCCGGCGAGCCTTCGAAGAGGGTTGCACTCACGGTTGTCTCCACAGTTGTCCGCACAGGCGGACCCAAAGTTGTGCCGGAGGTACTACCGGAGGTGTGCCCCCCTTTCGTGATCTTGAGCGTCTACCTGGGTCAGGATCCCAGCCTCGACCCGATCCACGAGACGTGGAAGGGGCGCGAACTCACACTGCGGTTCCTCGTCGTCGACATCGTGTGCATCGGCGCGATCAAGAAACGCAAGGAGCTCGCCGCCCGCTCCAAGCAGGTCGCCGCCAACGTCCGCGCCAAGATGACAGTGTGCCCGCATCGGCGGCACCCACGGATCCGTCCTGACTACACCGGTGACCGCCACCGTCCCGAAGAACCAGCCCATCGGCCGCAAGCTCGCCCGCGGCGCCGTCCGGACCGCACTGGTCGGAGTCACCCTCGCCCAGGGCAACCCACTGGGAGCCCTCGCCTACTCGATGCCGCAGACCGTAGGCGCCACCGTGCTCGCATCCCGCCTCAACGCCGGCCGGCGCAGCCGCCCGCCGAGCAAGGCCCGCCGGCCACCCAGGGCCCCGCCCCGGTAACCCCGGAGCTCCGGGCACTCCGCGTCCGAACCCACCGGTGACGCAACCGCCCCACGATGGCCAGGCGCAGGCGCAGCCGCAGCCGCCGGCCCGATCGCGCCCGCCCGGCGCTCCCGCCCGACGGGCTCGCGCCCCGGTCCCGCCGCGCGGACGCCCCGCCCGCGCACCCCGGTCGCAGCGTCACCGGGCGCGCACCCGGCAGGCGAAAGCATGTCCCCGGCCGGGCAGGGCAGCGGTCCCCGCCGTCACGTGCAGGCACACCGAGCTGTCCAGCGCCGCACCCAGCGCGCGGCCACGCCGCCGGGCCGGTCGTCGAGCGGCGCCGACGGGTTCGACGCCTGGCTCGCCGACCGCGAGGAAGAGGAACTGGCCCGTCGGCGCAGGCCCCCGCGGCGTTCCTCGTGACCAAGAAGCGCAAGCGGTGGCTGGCTGGCGGCGTGAGCCTGATCGTGCTGGCAATCGTCCTGATGGGAGCTGTTGCCGTACACGTCACCGGCCTCGGGAGCGAAGCCGAAGCGGCAGCCGCCCAGCACCAGTGCACCACCGGCAACGCCGACACGACGCAGATTTCCCAGCAGGTGCAGGCCGTACTGGCCGGAAGCACCGGCGATGTGAAGGTCTCCGGCCTGTCAGCGCCCAAGGAGCAGGTCGCCAACGCCAAAGTTATCGTCGCCACCGGCATCCAGATGCAGATCTCCGCCCGAGGGCAGGTCATCGCTCTCGCCACCGCACTGCAGGAGTCCACACTGCGCAACATCTCCTACGGTGACCGCGACTCCCTCGGACTGTTCCAGCAGCGCCCCTCCCAGGGCTGGGGAACCAGGGAGCAGATCCTGGAGCCCGTCTACGCGTCTCAGAGGTTCTACAGCGCGCTGAAGTCTGTCAACGGCTGGGAGCAGATGCCGCTCACCGTCGCCGCCCAGAAAGTCCAGAAGTCCGGCTTCCCCGACGCCTACGCCCAGCACGAATCACTCGCCACCGCCCTGCAGCAGGCCATTGCCCCCACCCTCGGCGCCGCCGGAGGGCTGGCCCAGGCCGGGACCCTCCATCGGGCCGGCTGCACCGGCACCGGGCCCGCGACGGTCGACTACGGCACGATCCCTCCCGGCACCCTGCCCGCCGGCTACCAGATCCCCCTCGACGCGCCGCCCGCCGTCCGCACCGCAATCCGCTGGGCTCTCGGCCAACTCGGCACCCCGTACCAGTGGGGAGGCACCTGCACCAACCCCCACGGCCCGCTCGCCCGCAACCGCTGCGACTGCTCCTCACTGATACAGCGCGCCTACGGCGTCGCCGGCATCGAACTCACCCGCACCACCTACAGGCAGATCCACGACGGATACACCGTCCCAAGCACTGCCGTACGGCCGGGCGACCTCGTCTTCACAGTCGGCACAGCCACCCGGCCCGAACACGTCGCCATGGCCATCGGCAACGGACTCGTCGTCCACGCACCCCTACCAGGAAGAGTCGTCGAAGTCGCCGAACTCGCCACCCACGGAACGATCCTGCTCGTCCGCCGGATGGTGCAGTAGGCCCGTGGGCCGGTTTCGAAAGAGATGAAGGTGTCCGTCGCGCCGAAGGAGGTCTTCAATCGAGCTCGACGCCAACGGTGAGCCGGGCTGGTACATCGCCCAGCAGAGCCCCCGCCCGACCTGGGCGGGGGCTCTGCTGGCCTGCGCCCGCAGCGCTGCCGACGCATACTGAAAGCATCCGCCTCGGGGGTGACGAGGTAGGGAGCCGATCATGGCTGTCGCTGCCAGAGGATGGATCGCGGGCGCTGCTGCCGCAGCTCTGGCGGTGAGCCTTTCGGGTTTCGCTCCAACGCCCGCCAGGGGCGCGGTGCCTGCGCTGACGTGGGAGCAAGAGTGTCCGCTTGCACGAGAGAGGGTGTCGGAGCCGCTGGGCTACGAAGCGGTGTACGACCAATTCACCGACGAAGCCCGCACCTGCTCAGTCATCCACAACACCTCACCCGGCGTCCTCTGGATCAGCGTCGACCCGCCGAACACGACTGTCTTCCTGAATGGTTCCACCACGTCTCTCGAACCAAAGGGCTGGTTCGCGGAGGCCGGTGCGCTGGCCGTCGGGGGCGCGAGTGACACGCGGGTACCCATTCTCAGCGATGGTCACGCGGTGATCCAGCAAAGAGCGCCCACTGACTTCACCTTCTGGATGGCAGATCCCCGGAGCCAGTGGAAAGCCGAGTTCGCTGTCCAGGTCAGCGAGTTCACCTTCAACAAGATCCCGTATGCGACCTGGCTCAGTGCACGTTTCAACCTTCAGCGCAACGTTCAACAGTGCGCTTCCGCCGCGACCGCGCTCTGGGAGCGTCTCAGCACCACTGATCGACCGGCGCCCATGCAAGACGTCATTGATCAACTCGCCACCGCCGCCGAGACCGTGGAGACATGCAAGCCGATCCACGAGGCATTCGATCCACCACCCGCGCACCGCACCCCCAGGGCTGCCAACGCCTGGGACGACTTGCTGAACAGGGTCAAGGCCAAGGGGACTGCCTGGGCGGAGAATGTGTTCGAGTTCGCCGTACGCCACCCTGAAGCGATCACTCGTCTTCCAAGGGTGTGAGGTGCGCGCCGAGGCGCAGTGCCGTCCTCGCAGCTGTGCTGTCAGGTGTGCCGGGGTGTGTGCACACCCCGGCACGAGACCGGCGGTCTGCCAGGAGCCCTCGACGGGGCTGCTACGGCGCGGGGGTGTAGTGGACGACGGTGGTCTCGCACGCCTCGGCGTAGACCTTGAGCGCGTCGGCCTCGGCCTGGTCGGCGGTGCGGCCCCAGCGGAGCTCGGTGGCGGTCCACTCGCCGACGTAGCAGCAGTGCGCGTCGGGCAGCGGCGGCATCCACCCGCCGGATCCTGGTCGCTCTTGGAACGGTTGGACCGGGCGGTCACCGCGACCAGGCTCGTGGCGGCGTCCTGGTCGTTCGCGTACGCCTCCCGTCGCTTCGCATCCCAGCCCGAGGCCCCAGCTGGCAGGGAGCGGTACCTGAACCGTGAGGTATTCCTGCGTACGAGTGTCGCGAGCGGTCACGTCCGCTGGCGTGGTTCCAGCTGGTCCGGCGAGGTAGCTGCCGGAGCGGACTGGACGTTCCCCGAGCGTGGGGCCGATGTTCGGAGCTGGAGGTGATGTCAGGGGGAGTAGCTACGGTACGCGCTGTGGACGCTGCTGATCTTGACGATCGGGCCCGGACGCAGTCTGGTTGCATTCCGCCGCATCTGGCTTCTCGACTTCTCGAACTCGGCCATGCCGAGACGGTGGAGTTCTGGGCCGGCCACGGGGAGTGGTTCTGCGCGGGAGTGGGCACGGCTGCTCGGCTAACAGGGCCGACAGGCAGAGGCACTGGAGATACTCGCCCCGTACCTCGCTACCCCGTACTTTACGGACACAGAATGCAGTGCCCTCAGTCGAGGAGCACGACGAGCAGTACAAAAGCACGTTGTCCCAAAGGAAATGATGCGCACCATGAAATACACCGTCTCCATCGAGATCGCCCTGCCGCGGGAGAAGGTGGTCCAGCTGCTCGCCGACCCGGCACACCTGCCGAAATGGCTGCGGGGCCTGGTGCTGCACGAGCCGCTGAGTGGGGAGCACGGGCAGCTCGGCACCAAGTCGCGGGTCGTGATGCAGATGGGCCAGCGGAAGATCGAGTGCACCGAGACCATCACACGCCGGGAACCGGCAGACCTTCGCGAGATCCCGAAAACGAGCGTCGTTCACTTCGACCGAGAGATCGTCGGCGAGGGCATGTGGAGCGCCGTGCGCGACCGGCTGACCGAAGCCAGCCCGGAAACGACGCTCTGGGAGAGCGAGAACGAATACCGGTTTAGCGGCTTTCTAATGAAGCTGGTGGGACTTCTGATGCCCGGCGCCTTCCGTAAGCAGTCGCAACAGCACATGCAGGACTTCAAGGCGTTCGCCGAGCAGGGAAAGGACGTCCGCGAGGCGACGGACTGATCTGCCGTAACTGGTCAGGCGTCTGACGGCGTGGCGTGTTGATCTTCCCTTCGTTCGTAGATGACCGATGGGGCAAGTTCCACCGGCGCTGTCTGGAGATGACCGTTGCCGAAGGCGGCGAGGCTGGCGCTGCGGCGCGCGACACGCTCCGCAGCCATCCAGGCATCCGTCCGGAGCGGCTGGCGATCCGCTGCCGCGAGTTCGTCGGCCGGCTTGCGCTCCGCGTTGCGTTCGGCCTCCATCTGGTTGAGCTGCTGCTGCAGGTCGGCGATGTGCTGCTTGCGGCCCAGCAGCGCCTCGCCCAGCACATCGCCGCGGCACCAATCGCAGTCGTGGGCGCACCCTTGACCACGTTGGGCGAGGATGCGCCCCTTCAGCGTCTCCTCCTGCCCTGTCTCCACACGAGATCGCGGGCGGGAACGGTCCACCGGATCGGAGCAGAATGGCCGCGCGGTGGCGGCGAGCGCCCTCGTCGCCCTGCCTGCGGCTCTACCAGGTTCCGGGCAGGAAGGCGGGGAGACCTCGTGCCGGGACCTTCCTGGTGCTACGTGTCGTCCGGGGTGTCCTCAGCCAAGAGCTGCGCGCCGATGTCGATGGCCCAGGCAAGGGCCCAAGCCCGCAAGTCGGTGATCTGGCTGGAGGTGAGGTGGTGTCGTTCGTCTCCCCATGGATCGCCTTGTGTCGAGCGTTTGACACAAGATCCCGACCAGGGCATCTTGTACCCACTGCTTGATACAAGATGATCTGGGGGGATCTTCAAATGCTCGACACCGCCCCGCTCCGGTCCCGGCTCCTCGACCACGCCGACCACTACGCCCGCTGGTCCGGCCTGGCCATCGGTATCGTGGCCGCACAGCAGTTGGTCACGATGGACAGCGGCGACATCACGATGCCCCCTCGTGTTCGCCATCACCGCCTTCGGCCTGTGCGCGGTGGGCGGTGTCCTGCTCGGCGACGCCCTGACCCTGCGCCCCCAGGAAGCGGTACGCACCGCGAGTCTCGCCCCGCGCCTGATGCAAGACCAAGTGCCGCCCCGCATGGCGCCCCTGCTTCTTCTGCAGGCGGCGTCCCTCGTCACTCTGCTGGCGATCGGTGCGGTCACAGCCTCCTCCGACCCCGACCGGGCGGGGCGTGCCATCACCGTCACCTGCGACGGGATGCGTGCATCGCTCGGTCCCTGGCCCGGCCTGTACTACAGCGGCCCGATGTTCGCCGCCCTCGCGGTCGGAACCCCCGTCTGCGTCTGGGCCCTGCGCCGTATCTCCCACGGCCCGGGCGACGACCAGCAGCGCCGCGACCGCGCGTGGGCGATCACCGGAGCCTGGGGGCTGCTGGTGTCGAGCCAGGTGCTGCTCGTCGTGCTCATGATTCTCGTCGCGCTCACGGAGACGGCCTGCGCCGGCCCGCTGGGCGCCGCCACCATCGTGGTGATCTGCCCGCTGGGCCTGCTGAGCCTGTTCACCTTCGGATGGTCCCTGGTTACCGTGGTGGTACCCCGGGCGGTTGACGACGAGGCAGCCGACGATGGGACTTTCGACGATGAGTGACCCCGCCGTCCGCGTCGACATCACCAGCCAGGTACCGCCGTACGAGCAGATCCGCGCCCAGCTGGCCGCGCTGATCCGCACCAGCCGGCTGGCCGAGGGCGAGCGCCTGCCTACCGTGCGCCAGCTCGCCGCCGACCTCGGCCTGGCGCCGGGCACTGTGGCCCGCGCCTACCGCGAGCTGGAGGCTGCCGAGCTGATCCGCACCCGCCGTGGCGCGGGCACCCGGGTTGCGGCGCTCCCGTCCGAGCCGCACAGGCACGATGTCGACCAACTCACCACTCTGGCCCGGGACTTCACCTCCGCTGCCCGAGCGCTCGGCGCCGACACGGAGGACATTCTGACCGCCGTCCGCGACGCCTTGGATCCAGGACCCGCCTCCCCTTCGGCCACCGCCGACAGCGGAGAGGGTGGGCCCAAGACGGCCAGCGTCGGCGCAAGTCACGGAGGTGAGGAAACAGGCTTGAGTGGCAGGCGTGCGAAGTAGCCACAGGTAGCAGTGGTGATGAGCCTCTGTTTTGCGTGGCGCGGCCATTGAAACGTTTCGTTCCTAGGGTCCTGGCGTAGCCGGAGAATGTCCACTCCGGATCGGCCAGAGGAACAGGACCGGCATCTGGACTTCCAGTCGTGGCGGACGACCCAGGTGTGGTAACAGTTCGAAACAGCAAAGCCGGACCAGATCGACCGAGACGACATCCGGCGTCCACCTGCCCAGGACCACATCACCCGAGATTTCCAGCACCCGAACGGGACGAGGCGCTGGCCGACAGGGACGCCGCGCTGGGCGTCACTGCGTTGCCCACCAGCCTCAGCAGAGGCTCGCCCCTCCCGGCGGGCGGACCCGCCGCCCCCTGCCGCCGCGGGGACGGCGGTGACCAGCCGCCGGGGCGGCTGGACCCCCGAATGGGTGGGGTTGGCGGTTCACATGGCGAGCCGTGAGGCGACTTTCCTAGGCTGCGGCGGCATGAAGGGGCGGCGGCCAGTGCTCGCCTCGCGGTGATGGGCGCTGGAGCACGGGTGGATACCTACAGCAGGCAGGGCAAGTTGGTGCGGGACCGGATTCCGCAGATCATCCGCGAGAACGGGGCCGAGCCGGTCATCTACATCGCGGGCCGGGATGAATACCGCAGCCGGCTGCGAGACAAGCTCGGCGAGGAGGTCGCCGAGTTCCTCGAGGCGGATGAGGATTCGGCGCCGGAGGAACTCGCGGATGTGCTGGAAGTCGTTCGCGCGCTCGCGGTGGACCTGGGGGTCGACGCGGATCACCTGGAGAAGATCCGTGACGGCAAGGCCGGCGAGAGGGGAGGCTTCGCCGACCGGATCGTCTGGACCGGCAACCGCTGAGATCAGCCGGTACAGGACTTCGTGCACAACTGCGTACGCGAGTGAGGACCGGCCTTGGTCCGCGGCATCGTGCAGCCGCAGGCGGCTGGGGACGTTCGCGGGTACGTCCCTCACCGCGCGGGCCTGGCGAGCCCGACGTCGGTCGGGCGGCACTCACGCGCGACCAGTGATAGACAACGACAAAGAGCCGGACCCAGTGGGACTGGGCCCGGCTTTCAACGTCTCGCACTTCCGCAGGTCAGCGGGTTGATCACGCTGGTTCGGCTTCTGTGCCCACGGCAGGATTCGAACCTGCGCACACCACTCCGGAGGCCCTGTGAGTCTCAGCCGTTTACGCAGTTCAGAGGCCTAGTGGCGGCCTGTAGCAGCCGATGAGTCCACGCATAGGCCACGGCCACCCTGCCACGCTGGAAGGCATCCACTGAACGGGGGAGCCTGCGACTGTCCTGCCAGGGTCGGCCGCGTGAGCGGAACCTCCTCGACTCGAGAGGCTCAGCTGCAGAAAATCAGAGTTTGTCCTACACGGATCGGCCGGAGACACCACGATGTACCAACGACCGTGAGAGGCCACACATGACTACCACTCTTGCCAAGGGCGGCAACGCCGTCTTGTCTGCGGCGGTTTGCCGCGTCACCCTCACCTCGCTGACTACGGGCATCGATGTCTCTGCTGTTCTGCTCGGGCAAGACGGCAAGGTGCGGAGCGATGACGATCTGGTCTTCTACAACCACTCGTCGCAGGACGGGATCGAGCTGAATGGGCAGACAATCGTCGCGGATCTGACCGTGGTCCCTACGACAGTCGACCGCATTGCCGTTGTCGCCAGCATCGACCCCGAGCTGCAAGCTACTCACTTCGACGCGAGCAATACCCCCCGAGCGGTCATCGAGTGCGGGAACGCACGCGTCACATTTGCGCCGCCGCCGCTCGTAGAGAGGGAGACGGTGGCCGTCCTTATCGAGCTCTACCGACGAGCAGGCAGTTGGAAGGCGAGAGCGGTCGGCCAGGGATGGGATACAGGGCTGGCGGGTCTGGCCTCGGACTTCGGCATCGTTGTGGATGACCCAGGACCGTCCGCGGTACAGACCTCGGCGCCCACGGAGACTCGACACATGCCCACTGCGCCACCGCCCCCCACCTACGCACCGCGGGTCTCACCGGCGGTTGCACCGGTCCTGCCGGCGACGCCGGTTCGCCCTCTCGTCCCGCTGGGCAAAGTCGCCCTCACCAAGGCCGGGCAGGCGACCATCGACATGCGCAAGGACGACCCGAGCCTCATCGTGACGGCCACACTCGAGTGGAACGGCGGAAGCGCGTCCCGAAGGCGGGCCGGCGCCGACCTCGATCTGTACGCCCTCTATGTCCCTGGAAGGCTAGTCACGCCACCTGGAAAGCGTCCGAACAAATCAGATCAGGTCGTCTACTACCGACAGCTCGGATCGCCCGTCGCGCCGCCCTACATCGCTCTGGATGGCGACTCCCGGGTGCCGGGCCGCGAGACGATCACGATCCGTCGTCCAGACCTCCAGGGCTACGTCCTTCTGTGTGCCTATAGCGCGGTGGAGAACGGGACCGGTTCGTTCAAGTCCTACGGTGCCCGGGCGGTCGTCACCGACGGGCGGGGATCCACCGTTACCGTGCCACTTTTCAACAATCGCAGCTTGTCCTACTGGGTCGCCGTGGCCTTGATTGACTTCACCGTCCCCGACGGTGCCCAGATCCGGCATGTGGAGAAGTACAGCGGCAACCATGTCGAGGCCCGCCCAACGCTGTACTCGAATGGAAACTTCCGCATGAGTACCGGCAAGGTCGAGTTCAAAACAAGGTAGCTAACAGCAGGCGCCTTACTCCTGCATCCGGAAGCTCTGAGCTTGGGAATCACCGATCTTCGAGCCCATCTAGGCAGTCTGACCAGCGGAAACGGGTGTCATGGTGAACCCTCGGGCTCCGCGTGGAACCCGCCATTTACCGCTGTTCCCCGCCCTACCTGGCACGCTGCTGGCACGGTCGCCCTCTGATCCGTAGCTCTAGCCGGATCGGTCATCGACGGCCATTCCGGCCGCTCCGGGGCCCGGGAGGGACGCTACGGGACCGGGGCGGTTGCTGAGGTTGCGGTACAGCGCTGCTGTACGAGGTGCGGTAGTTACCTTGCTCGTTCAAGGGTCAAGTCGCTTCGAGTGGGTCCGGCTCGCCACGCAGCGGCCGGATGAGGGTAGGACTCGATGAGGCGACGCTCTCTCCGAGCGCGACAGCTCTTGACGCGCCTATCTCGTCGTGGTCGAACCCGGTGTTCTGAGGTCCGATGCACCACGTCGGGCCGTGTAGCTGATGACGTCATCGACGAGGCGAGCGCGGCGGCCTCCGCCTCGCGAACATCACCCCGCTCAGGCGTGATCCTCGACTAGGCCTGGGGAACTACGCGATCGTCCACACCCCGGACGACACGACGGCGCCTACCTGCATCAAGTCTGTCCCAAACTGCCATCGAGGACACGCTTCACGGCCTCACTCAGTTTGGCTCGCAGAGGTGTGATCGATCCCCGCCACCACGTCTCGCGCTCTGAGTGCGTGTCACTCACGTGGAAGGCTGAGAAGGCCCTGAACGCGCCGTGGATGTGGGTTGCGACGCGGTACACCTCATCCGTCCCCAGTTGCTGGATCGAGTAACAAATCTGGTGGAGCTCGTGGTCAATGTCACTCAGCGCGTTGCGGTCAACTTCATTAGCTAGAGCAAGACGCCGGAACTGTGTCAACGTGTTCTCGAGCAGCCTGTACTCAGCAGTGCGTGCTTCGGCTATCCAGCGAAGATGCTCGGCCTCTGCCTGCCTGCGTGCCACTTCCAGAGCACTGCGGTGGCCCGCTGCCGCGAGCTCCAAGGCTTTCTGGTGGTTCGCCTCGGCGGTTTCCAAGGCGTGCTGATGACTGGCGTCCGCGACCTCCAACGCGGCCCGATGGTTGGCTTCCGCAACCTCCAAAGCTGCCCGGTAGTTCGCCTCTGACTGCACCAGCGTGGTGCGCATCTGCCAACGAGAGACCAGCACGGTCACGGGGATGCTGAGAAGTGCGAGAACTGCGGCCACACCGGAAAGGTCCATGACAGACCATGATTGCGGGCGGCTGACTCAACCCGCATGGAAATGGTAGGAGTTCCCCGCCTGTCTGGCTGGCCGACTTCATCACCCTCCCGGGAGTGACTGCACGCCGTGAGGCCCACGTCCGCTGCCCCCGCTGCCTGGAACGCCTACCTCGCCGAGCAACCGGACTCGGGCCCGCAGGCGCATGGCCGCGGACGTGCTGATCCGAGACAGCGCCGGAAGAGTGCCGGGGTCGTCAGGTCTTGTCCGCTGGAGCGACGCACGCGGACGGCGCTCTCGTTGTTCTCAGTTGGAGATGTGGGGCGCTACCTCGCTATCGGCTGATGGGAACTTCATAGGCGATCTCGCACAAGGCTGCGGGCACGACGATGCGCGGGCAGCTCGTGGCCGGCATTGCGGTACCAGCCGTCAGCGTCATCGATCCATGCCGCCAGGGCCTCCAGGAACGCAGCAAGGTCCGCGTTTTCCCATGCCTCACCGCCCTCGGCATAGCTGCGGTGCAGGGAACGGACGAAGGACGCCAGGTCTTCTCTGCCGTCGACGTGATCAGGAGAGTTGGTCATGCACGGCACCTCACTTGGCACGCCACAGGCTGACAACGCGGCAAGAAACACCCCATCTTGCCTGACCGCCACCCTCAGGCGGAAACCAGTAGGTGGGCGTCTCCCTGACCTGCAGGTTCCTGGATCACCTTGGTAGCCGACCTGTCACTGGTTGTCGCTGTTGGTCGCTGCCGAGCGGCCTCGCACGGCCCAGGGACGGGCCAGCCCGGGCAGCTGACACCGCAACCTCAGCGACCGAGTCACACCCGTCGGAACAGGTACATGCCGACGATCTCGCCCTTGATCGCGACCTGCGACACGGACGGAGGACGAGATGTTGCTGCCCTGATCACTCGAGGAGAGGCTGAGCGGGACGTCACCGGGTCTCAGCGAGCGCGGACGGGACCGCGCCGGTCGTGGTGGACGGAAGGAGCGCGTGCGATGAGGGTCATGCTGAGAGCGCATCTGGACACCCAGATCTCGAATGAGGCACTCAAGAACGGCACACTGCCGAAAATCATGCAGTCGATGACGGAACGGCTCAAGCCCGAGGCAGCCTACTTCGGCCCCAGCGAGGGCGGGCGGTCCTGCACCTTCGTCTTCGACATGCAGGACAGTTCACTGCTGCCCACGATCGCGGAGCCGCTCTTCGAGGGACTCGGCGCGAAGATCGAGATCCAGCCGGTGATGAACAGCGAAGACCTGCAGAAGGGTCTTGCCGCGCTGCAGCAGGGCTGACCTCTTCGGCCGCCCGCAACGCTCGGTCCGCTGATCCGAGTCGCGATGCGAGTCGAGCCTGTCGACGATCTTGAAAACCGTCGTGGCGCGAGTCACCGTGGGTTCAAATCCCACACCCACCGCAGGTGAACGACCCCTGACCAGCAAGAACGGTCAGGGGTCGTTCGTATGAGTGTTGCCCGCCAGTGATCGCTGTTCCCTGCTGGTTCCCAACCGAACGGGCACGGGAAGGGCACGGGCCACGCCAGACGTCCCGGCCGGCGTGTTCAGAAGGCGCTCTGCCACCAACGATGCGGTGGGTTTCCGTACGGGAATGCGTCGGGGCGTTCGAGGATGCGCAGATCGAGTGGCTGGACGATGCTGCGCAGCTCTCGGGAGCTCTTTTTGGGAAGGGCGCAGATCGCCAGCTCCAGTAGATCTCGCTCATCCGCTGGCTCTGGGCAACAGTCGAATGGCGCACGGGTCTGACAATGAGCGGTTTCCAACCTGGTGTGGGGGCTGGGTAGTTGGCCTGACAGAAACGGGATCGCCGCCGCGCTCTCGGCACCCGATGGCGCCGCCTGACCGCCGGCCGCCAGGCCCTGCTCGCCCTCGCCCACCTCCGCAACGGCCACACCTACGCCCGCTCGCAGCAGGATTCAGCGTCGGGACCACCACCGTCTACCGCTACATCACCGAGGCCGTCGACCTACTCGCCGGCCTCGCCCCAACACTCTCCCAGACCGCGCGGACCGCCTCGACTGCCCAGATCACAGCCTTATGCAACACGCTTTACTGATCTTTTCGTTAGTTCAGTGGGGTTGGTGTATGGAGGGTGAGGCCGGTGTGGGCGAGGAAGGACCAGGGCAGTTGGGGGTTGTCGTTGATGCGGTGGATGCCTTGTTCGGTGGCGTCGGCGACATCGGCGAGGTGGTCGCCGGCGAGGTTGGCGAGCTCGCGTTTCTTGAGCGAGGACCACAGCAGTTCCACCGGGTTGAGCTCAGGAGCGTAAGCCGGTAATCGCTCCAGGGTGAGCCAGTCCTGCTCGGCGACCCAGGCCCGCATCGCCCGGCTCCAGTGAGCCGACAGCCCGTCCCAGACCAGGACCACCCGCTCGCCGCGGTAGAACGTCTTCATCTGCTCCAAGACCTCGATGAGTCCGGCGGTGTCGTAGCTGCCGGGCTTGAGGTGGAAGCACAGGCGAGGCCCGCGATCGGGGTCGGCGGCGTGGAATCCCAGGGCCCCGGCCATCGACGCGCGCTTCCAGTTCAGCCGGTGCCGCAGAAGCGGGGTGCGGCCGCGGGGTGCGTAAGTGCGGCGGACCTGCGGCAGCAGCGAGACTCCCGATTCGTCGAGGAAGACGATCCAGGCACGTGTGTTCACCGCCCCTTTTGATCCGCGGCCACTCGTGCGCGACCCAACGGGCGATCTCGGACTCGTCGCGCTCGACCGCCCGACGTTCGGGCCGCTGCAGACTCCATCCGAGCCGGCCGGTCAGCAGCCGCCACACCGAGGCCTTCGACAGCGTTACCCCTGTCACCCGGTCGACCACCAGGCCGACTCGTTCCAGAGTCCACAGGTCGGCCTCGAAGCCATGGGCCTGGGCTCCTTGCTCCAGCGCAGCCCGCACCTGCTCAACCTGGGCATCGTCCAGTTTGGGCGGGCGACCGGTGGCCGGGCGCCGGCGCAGAGCATCGGCGCCGGCCTTCTCCCAGACCCGCTTCCACCGCCGCACACTCTCGTCACTGACCCCCAGCATCCGTGCGATCTCAGCACCCGAGCATCCCTGATCGAACAACTCGGCCGCCCGCACACGCCGGGCCTCGGACAACTGCGGCCGCGTCAAAGGAGGAACAACAGACGAAGGCTTGAAAGACACCGCACCAGGATCCCACCAACAACTCCGCCACACCCACCGAACAAACGAAAAGATCAATAGGCGCGCCTCAGTGCGGGCAGCAGGCGGAGCGCGTTGTCGCGGTTGATGCCGCGTCGTTGGCGGTCGGTGAAGACGGGGTCGGTCTCGATGGCCGGCACCGTGAAGTCGGTGATGATGTCTGCGGAGGCGGCCGGCCAGTCGGTGCCGAAGAGGATCCGGTCGGCGCCGGCGGTGGCCACCACAGTGCCCGAGGGGGCTGACGGGCCCGCCGTGTCGTAGTAGAAGCGGTGGAGATAGTCCCGTACACGGGCAGCATCGAGGGGTGGAGTGCAGAAGCCGCCGAAGGCCTCCATGCGGGTGGCGATCTGAGGGAGGAATCCTCCGGCGTGCGGCAGGATGACTGACAGGTGCGGGTAGCGGTCGAGTGTCCTGGTACGGATCAGGTTCACAGCAGCACGCGTGGTGTCCAGCAGGAAATCGCACATGAAGTTCGGAATTCCGGGGACGGTGGGCACGCCGGGTGTTCCGCCCGGGAGGTCGAGCGGATGCGTGAAGAGGACCGCGGCGCGCTCGTCGAGCTCGGCGAGGAAGCGGTCGTACGAGGGATCACCGAGGTAGACACCGTTGTAGTTGGCTTTCACGCTGGCTCCGACGGCACCGAGCTCGTCGAAGGCGCGGCGGAGAGCCCACGTGGTCACTTCGGGATGGTCCAGGACAGCAGGAGCGAGGACGGCGAAACGGCCCGGGTGTAGGGCCACCAGGTCGGCCATCGCCTCGAAGACGACGGTGAGACCTTCCCTGGCCTGCGCCGCGGTGCGGTACCGGTCCTGCATGGTCGGGTTGAGGACCGCGGTCGCGATTCCTACCCGGTCCATCAGCGCCAGAGTGGAGTCCAGATCCCAACGCGCCCACCACAGCAGCTCCTGCCGCCGCACCAGGCCTTCACGCTCCGCCCAGTCCACCCATGCCGGAGCGGTGAAATGGTGGTGGACGTCGATCCTTGCCCGGCCGGCGTCATCGCCGCTCCCCGAGCCCCGCGGCACCGCTTCCCCCCTGGCCAGAGCGCTGGACTCGCCCGTGGCAGCGACGGTGGTCGCCAACGCCCCGCCGGCGATGAGCAGACTGCGCCGGCTCATGGCCCGGGTCGATTCGGACATCCGCGTTCCCCATCCGTAGCGCCATCGGTTTGCCGTACCACGATGGCCCGTCGGCGGGCCCACGATCACCACGGCGTGCCCTGTTCGAGGTCGGTTCCCTCGGACGGACGCGGTCCAGCCCATCGTCTGCCGCGAAATCCCAGGCCAGGATCCCTTCACGGCCGGCTCACGTACGAAGTCGGGGGCCGTCGCGTCCGACGGCCCCCGTTCCGGGTGATCTGCAGCAGGTGGCGGTCGCGGTGTCGTTGCCGCGTGCGTTGCTGCCGGCCCGGCGATTCAGATGATGCCGGTCCCGGACGACGGGACCGCGCTGCTAGCCGATCACCCCACCCATGCCCAGTCAACGCCGCAGCAGCCACACCAGTTACGGGACAACCTTTAGCCTCCGGTCACTTCCCGCTTTCCCCTTCGAGCCTGCCGTCCTGCATGAGGTGCGTAGGCGGGGTAGGCGCGCCGGACACCGGGGTGCGGCCTGGTCACCAGAGGCCGCGACGGGTGGTTCCACGGCCAGCTGCGCCGGCTGGGAACGCGGCGACGGGTGTCACGGGCTGCTTGGGATGCTCCCACCTCCCTCGCTTTCCGGTGCTCGGCGAGGGCTGTGTCGCGTCGGCCGGTGGGGCTGCCGTGTGGGTGAGGTCCCTGTGTGGCAGCTGCCGAACAGGGCGGCCGAACGGAATAGTTCTCCGCGAACGCAGGATCGGATTCAGGGTGCAGACCTGGAAGGATGTGTCGTGGACAGTTCTTTGCTGGCCCAGATCGAAGTAGCCGTTGGCAAGGGGAAGGTTGTCGTCTCGGCGGACGACGACGCGGTCGTGGCCCTCGTGCAGGAGACCATCAAGAGCGGTAGAACCGCTTCCTTCTACCTGTCGCGTGAGCAGGCCCGCACCCTCCGGGACCTGCACTGGACGCCTGAGCTCGTCAAGGCCTCCCGGCTCGAACCGGTGTCGGCCGAGGAGAAGGCGCGGATCGAGTCCGAGCTGGGGATCGCGGACATCGGTGCCTTCCGGTTCGGCCGCTTCACGTGCAAGCAGGGCCACGAGTTCGGCGCCTTCGACTTCCTGCAGCTCGGAATCCGGGAACACGGGCCGGACGCGGTGAAGGCGATCTTCGAGCTGAAGAACGCGGCCTTCCTCCGCGTCAACCCGTACTTCGCCGTCAACTGCGCCACCTGCGACCAGCCGATGGAAGGGGGCATCACGTACGAGGGCGACACCTACGCCGGCTGCTCCTACCCGGACCCACCGGTCTGCGTGTAGCCGCCTCTGCCGTGGTGGCCGCGGTCGACATGGCGGGCAGCCTGGCGGACATGCTCGCCATCCTCGGCGAGGACGACCGCCGGAGCGACGTCCCCGCCTGGAGTCCGACCTCCGCGGCCTCCGGGTCACCTTCCCTTCCAGCGCCCGGTCCAGCTGGCATGCGAAAGACGATCACCACAGTCGCTTTGAGGCCCCGTGGCCGAGGGGGCGTCATGTGCATCCTCAGCGAAGCCCCATGGCTGAGCACGCACTTGGCCAATCGGGCCAACTGCAGCGCTCAGTCACAGACGTCGAAACCCCTTGGCGCCCCGAGTGCTGGCTATATCGAGCAGTAGCGACGTCACTTGTCGATGAGTTTGGGAGGCGCCCAGAACCACGGTCGGGTGATGTTGATGAGCTTGGGAGGCATGGCGGCTCTTGCCAGGGCAGCATCGGGATGCTCTTGGTGAAAGGTGCTGGTCATGCCGCAGATGTCGAAGGTCGAGCTGTACGCGGCGATCCGGCGTGAGCATCGTCGACCGCCTCACCTTCAACGGCACCATCATCGAGACCGGCACAGACTCCTACCGCATCGCCAGCACCCGCGCACGAGCCGAGGAGCCCGCCAAGGCCGGCTGACCCCTACGTTCCTCGACGGCCAGCCGTCCTGGCGTTTGCGGTGTCCTTGGAAGAGGTCTCAAGAATCGAGTACGGCGGCGACGGCCTCGATCTCGACCAGTTGGTCCTTATAGCCGAGCACGGTGACGCCCATCAAGGTGCTGGGAACGTCATGGTCGGCGAACGAGTCCCGGACTACCTGCCAGGCGGCCACCAGGTCCTCCCGCCGGGCCGTAGCGACGAGAACCCGTGTGCTGATGACGTCCTGGAGTGACGCACCTGAGGCAGTAAGAGCGGCCTCCATGTTCTCGATGGCTTTCGCTGCCTGGCCCGCGTAGTCCCCGATCGCTGCTGTGGAGCCGTCATCGTTCAGCGGACACGCCCCAGCGAGGAAGATCAGGCGTGACTCGGCGGGCGCCGTGGCCGCGTAGGCGTACTCGGCGACGTCGGACAGGGAGGCGGAGCGGATCAAAGTGATGGCACGAGCCACGGTCGTGGGGTCCTTTCCCATCGGATGTTGAGCGCGGACATCCTGCCAACGGCCGGTTGGCTTCCGCCTTCCCTTTTCTCGCCGCGCCACGGGAACGCCGTCATTTCTGCTCGACATTCACGAACCGCATGATCACCAACTGACTCCGGAACCAGTCGACAAACGCTGTTGCTAGACATCAACGAAGCCAAGCGGGCAGACTCCACTTCCGAGTCCGGGTCGTCACGGTCATTGCGTCCTGACCTCAGGTCGCGGCGGGCTAACGAATCGGTGACGTCCGTGGCGCGGCCAGACGCGGACTCAAGCCGTCGTCGTTGTCCGACACGTGACCACTCCCCACAGCGAATCCGCTGCCTCCTTCGCCGGGCTCACGGGAGCCTACTGGCTCCAACGGCCTGACCATCGGGACGCCGAATGCGCGAGCTGCAGTCGCCTGATGCGCCCTGACACCCGGCAGCCTCCGCAAGCTGCGGCCGTGACGCGGCTGGCGATGCATCGGTGCCGCACTGCTCAACGTCGTGCGCGGCTGAGCCTGACGAGCTCGTGCCTGGTTGGCAGTTGCGCGTCGAGTAGCGCGATTCAGCAGGTCTTCACATTCGCTGCTCGGCCATCAGGGTGGTGGTCTGCTGGTGGGACAGCAGACCGGCGATGGCCTGGATGGTGTCGGTCATGTGCTCGCGGCGGCCGTGGCGACGGGCGAGGGCTCGCCAGTTCTTCAGATGGGCGATGCCGTGCTCGACCCGGATGCGGCGGGATGAGTGGGCTTTTGCGCCGGCGTTCATCCACCTCCTCGTACCAGTCCGGGGCATTCTTCTTGAACTTGCGGTGTGGCGGCGTCATCACTCGCCCCCCGGTCCGGGCGCCGAGCCCCTGATAGCCGGCATCAGCGAGGATTTCGACGTCGGGTCCGTCTGCCAGCAGCTTGACCAGCCCTAACTCGCGGGCATGCGTGATGTCCGCGCAGCTGGCCGGCTGGGCGGGGCTGCAGAACAGCAGCCTTCCGTCGGCGTCACTGACGACCATCGACTTCACCGCGTACTGCTTGTTCGTGCCGGAGATGAACTTCTCCCGGTCCTTCCGACCCGCGGCAGGTCTGAGGACCCCGACCTCTGTGCCGTCAATGATCCCGGTCTGCCCGCTCGCGCCGAGAAAGTCGACGACCTCAGCAAGGGAACGCAGGCGGATTCCGGTTGCGACAGGCAACCGCGCGAGGCGAGCAGTGGCCGCACCTCACCGATTGCGCGCGTGATCGTGGAACGGTCGACACCGAATCAACAGGCCAGCACGTCATGGGTGACACCGTGGCAAAGGTGGACGAGCGTGGCCAGCAGTCGATCGACGAAGACCAACTTGTGTTTGCACCGGCGCCCACGGCCCGGCGTCGTGGGCGTGACGTGAGAACAGCCTGGTGCCGTTCATGCCACAACGGACCAATCTCCGACCTCGGGCGTCAGCCCCGTGATCCGTTGGATCCCAATAATCGCTGCACGGGCCCGAGTCCCCACCACACCGGCCGTGATCAACGATCACGGGGCAGGCACACCACTGCCAACCATGCACGAGCTCGCTAGGCGCTCGCGGGGATCTTTGTGTTGTCCTCGTCCGCCGTTGCGGCCGGAACAGGCGTGGTGTCTGCCTGGGTGGGTGCGGGCTTGGTGTACATCACGGAGCCCTGCTGGGTTCCCTTCTCGATGACGCCCTTCCTGGTCAGGCTCTCCAGGTTGTTGCGCACGACCTGGATGGACGTCGCACGCTCGGGGTACGCCTGGGTGAGTTCGGTGCGGATCTCGCTGACCATGCGGGGCTCACCGGCACGCTTGGTCAGGATGCCCTCGATGAGTTCGCGCAGCGGGGGCTCCGCCGTCTTCTTCGTCGCGGGTGTCTCGAACCCTGTGGCCTTCTTCGTCGTGGCCTTCTTCGCGGCAGTCTTCTTGGCGATGGTCTTCTTCGACGCGGTCTTCCGGGCGGGCTTGTTGGCGGCCTGCCTCGGCTGCGGAACGGCAGCCTCGTCCGGTTCAGCAGGCGCCGGGGTGGTGCTCTGAGGCTCAATCGGTGCGGGTACGGGTGTCGCCTCGGTTGCCGTGGGTGTCGCATCCGGGGCCGGCGGCATCGTTCCCAGCATTTCGGCCAGCCACTTCTCGTCCGTCTTCAGCCGCTCCAACCGTGCCTGGAGCCCAGCGAACTGCCGGGCGATGTCCTCCTGCTCCGACCGGTTCTCCTCGAGGTCCTTCGCGAACCGCTCCGCATACACGAACTGAATGTTCTCGGCCATGGCAGCTCAATCTCCTTCGCCTGGTGTGTTACTGCCGGATGCTACGCACCACAGACACCATGTAGGTGGGTTCCTACGGGGTCACCCTTACGAGAGGTGGCCACAGACGACATCCCGGCACTGAAGAGCGCGGTATCGCGCCTCCACCACCGGACGTACTAGACGGAGCCTGAATGCCGGGCAGGGGCTGCGGACAGTCACCCGGCACGGGGTAGCCCGCAAGCCGAAGAGTGCCCCGTCATGCAACGCGCAACCTGAATCAGCCAAGTCCTGCGCTACGGGTGAAACCACAGGCCGTCCGTGACCACGGGCCGCATAGGCTCGCTGCTGATGTCGATGGGGGAGGGGACGACGTGACCAGCGTGGAGGTCCAGTGGCGCGAGGAAGCAGCGTGCCGGTCCGCGGACCCGGAGGAGCTGTTCGCCGAGGCCGCGCGGCAGAACCGCGCCAAGTCGGTATGTGCGGGCTGCCCGGTACGTACAGAGTGCCTGGCCGAGGCCCTCGACAACCGGATCGAGTTCGGCGTGTGGGGCGGCATGACCGAACGCGAGCGTCGCGCCCTGCTGCGCCGCCGACCCAATGTCGCATCCTGGCGCAACGCACTGGAATCCGCCCGGGACACTGCGATGCCCAGGGCAAGCTGAGCGACGCCGGGGGCGTTGGCCGGGGGCTCAAGAGGCTCGTTCCATCGTCTGCCTGTCGGCAGTAGGACGGATGCGATGTGGTTGCGCTCCCACTGTCGGCAGCAGGCCCGGGTGCGACTAACGCCAGCCATTCCGTTGCCGTGTTGGGGGCTGGTTGATCACAGTTCTCCCTATTCGTCGTATGCCCCGCCGTACGCGGAGCCTCGGGGAGAGGCGGTTTTCCCACGCGCCCCGGCGACCGCCCCGGGCTCCGGCTCACCGGCCATGCCCGCGCGGTCGCCGCCGATGTCCGGCGCAGCGCGAACCAGCTGCCGAAGAACAGCGGGCCCAGGCACTCGCCGGCGTCGAGGGCCCGGGTACTCGCCGACGCCGTCCTGCGCGAGGCAGAAGGCTGGTGTCCGCGACGTTGGAAGGAACCGTGCTGCGTCCAGAACCCGCGCCCGCCTAGGGCCTGTCTCTTTGACTTCACGGTGGTCGGGCCACGTGCGAGGGTGGTGGCCATGCCGCAGCTTGGTCACCGCCTCCGATCCTTCAAGTTCACGTTCGGGCTTGCCCCGACGGGCTTCGCTGCATGCCGGGAGACAGGTGCCCCGGCTTTGGAGCACGCCCTGGCGGATAGGGCGACGCTCTGTGGCATCCCTCGGCGCCAGGTGACGGTCTATCGGCATCTGTTCGTCGCGAAGAGGTTCAGAAGTTGCTCGGACTGCAGGGTGAAGGCAGTCGACGCCGCGTCCATGCCCTGAGTCAGGCATTCCCTGGCGAGCGGGCGTCCTCGGCTTTCCGTGGTCGCGTCCAGATCAGGATGGCTGCGAGGTGGAGTGCGCCCTCGTAGGCGATGGCGAGCTTGTCCGTTCGCATGGCGAGGCCGCGCCACTGCTTGATGCGGTTGATGCACCGCTCGACGGTGTTGCGTTGCTTGTATGCCTCCGCGTCGAAACTGGGCGGACGACCGCCGGCCCGGCCTCGCCGGAGACGGTGCCCGACCTGGTCAGAGGGCTGCGGAATGACGGCCTGGATGCCTCGGCGGCGAAGATGCCGCGGATTGCCCGGGATGAGTAGGCCCGGTCTGCAAGGACGACATCGGGTCGCGTTCGTGGCCTGCCCAGGCCGGTGCGCGGGACCCTGATGCGGGGCCATGACCGTCTCGAAGGCCGGCGCGTCGCCAGCCTGGCCCGCGGTGACATGCAAGGCCAAGGGCCGTGCATGACCGTCAGCGGCGAGGTGAACCTTCGTGCTCAGGCCGCCCCGTGAGCGTCCGAGTGCGTGATCGGCGGGTTCAGTCTCGTCGAGTGCCCCCTTTCCTGGCCCCGGCCGCGTGCTGGTGAGCCCGGCAGACAGTGGAGTCCACCGACACGGCCCATCCCACCTCGTCAGCAGCGTCCGCCTGGGCGAGGACGGCAGCGAAGATCCGTCGCCAGGTGCCGTCGGCAGCCCACCTGATCAGGCGTTTGTGAGCGGTCTGGAACGCACCGAGCTCGTGGGGTAGGTCCCGCCAGGGTGAGCACGCGCGGTACTTCCACGCGATGGCCTCCAAGGTCCGGCGGTGGTCAGCCCACCGCCGTCCACGGACCGGATCGCCCGGCATCAGCGGCTCGATCCGGTCCCACATCGCATCAGTGATCACTAACCGGACAGACACATCCGATCAACTGATCAACCCATCAAGGAGACACGCTCTAGTCTCCGCCCCCTCTACGAACGGCTCGGTCGGCTGGAGGCCGCGCCCGCCCCGGAGAGGGGGCCTCGCCCGCACCTGGCACTGGACGAACCTGCTCGTCTTTGCCCTCGATCACGAAACCGGCGCCCATCCGATGCGACCGCCTGCCCGAATCCCGAAACCCTTCACCAGCCACACCAAAAAAGGTTTCGTCGGCAAGCCGACGGACCCTCATGAACGATCGATGTTAGTCGACATCCCTTGGAAAAGCCCATGCCTCATGCGAGGATGTTGCGAGGTGGATGAACGCGATGTAGACGAACGCGAGGTGGGTTATGGCAGACGATTCCGCACCCGATTCGCCGAAGAATATCTCGGATCGAGATCTTGCGCGCCTACTGAAACGCGGTACAGATGAACTTGCCGATGATCCAGCTGCGGCGGAAATCTACGAGCGAATCCGAGACCGAGAGAACCTGGAAGAGGACCGAGATCACAGAGAGCGGTCTGATCGCTCCGCGGCCATCGGATTTCTGGTCGGGGCGCTCATTCTGGTCATTCTTGTCGTCGTTTCCATCGCAACCTTTGAGCCGTAACGTAAGGCACAAGCAGGGGAATGAGTCCAGCTGCCGCGAACCCGGAGACTAGCGATACTGTTGCATCTTCGAGATGTACCGAGTAGGCGACTGCTCCGAACGACAGCAAGGCAGACCAGAAATACATTACCAGCACCACCCTTGGATGGGTGTATCCAATCCGCAAGAGGCGATGGTGGAAATGTTCCCTGTCCGCTACAAACGGTGACTGCCCGCGCAGGACGCGCCGCACCACCGCTATTACGAGGTCAGCGAGGGGGAGTGCGATGATCACTGATGGCAGGAGAAATGTCAGGTACACCGGGGTTGATGCATAGACAGTGTTGCGCTCGCCGCCCAGCTGCCTCGCAAGGGAATCAGGATCCACCTGGCCCAGAAACGAGACGCAGGCACCTGCGAGGAGCAGCCCTAGGAGCATCGAACCGGAATCACCCATGAAGATGCGGGCCGGGTAGGCGTTGTGCATCAAGAAACCTACGCAAAGCCCGACTGTGACTACCGAAAGCATCGTCGCCGGAGCTGCTGCTTCTATGCCATAGCCGTACCAGAGTCGGTAGCAGTAAAGAAAGAGAGCGGCTCCAGCAATGGCAGCTACACCAGCTGCCAGCCCATCGAGGCCATCGATGAAGTTCACCGCATTGATCGATACCAGTACCACTCCTACGGTGGCGATGAAATTAATGGGCGAGGGCAAAAGAACGTTCCCGATGCCGGGAATCGGAAGCCACAAGAGAGTTAGACCTTGCCATGACATCAGACCGGCCGCTAGAAGCTGTGCACCCAATTTTACAGGGGCAGTCAGCTCAATCCTGTCGTCAACCACCCCTGTAACCCATACCACCACGGCACCGGAGAAGACGGCTCGTACGTCGTTCAATACGTCGGAGTTATCGAAGGTGGGCAAGCGGGTGGCGATTAGCAAAGCGGCAGACAAGCCTGCGAACATGGCGATGCCGCCCATTCTCGGAATTGGAACCCTGTGCACGTCACGGGCTCGCACTCCGGGAACGCTTCCGGTCGCGACAGCCAGCCGACGGATGGGTTCCGACAGCAGTGTCGTTACGCCCGCTGCAATGCACAGCAGCAGGAGATAGTCCCGCATGGAAATGACTCCTTGGGTCTACATGCCCGAGGGCAGCCGCACAGTACGCGGCTGCCCTCGGGTCATTCAGATCAGGCCCTGCCCCAGTCGACCACGCAGTCCTGGTCCCAGCCCGCCGAGACCCGGCACACCGTGATCTGAACGGTGGTGTTTTCCGGAATTTGACGCTCCGCGAGGAACTCTCCGCCGACGCAGAACGAGGTCGCGCCGTTGTTGTCCATGAGCGTGAGCTCGGGATGCGAGGAACCGCTCCACGAGAAGTAGGCGCGGGCGGCCATGCCGTCCGCCTCCGTGTCGCAGACCTGGAACCTCTCCGGATCGGTCGACCCCGCGAAGACCGCCTTGCCGCCCTTCACGGAGCCGCCGTCGCCGGTGTATACGACCTTCGTCGTACCGGCAGCCTGAGCGGGGGTCGTGGCGAGCAGTAGAGCTGCGGGCACGGCAACGAGTGTCGCCGCCAAGCGCTTGGTGCGTATCATGCCAGTGGAGCGCACTACATCCTCCAGATGTTGGGTTCCGATTCATGGGGACCCCTGGCCACTGCTTGCTGGCACCCGGCCGGGGGTCTTTCCTTTTCTTTGCACGCCGAAAAAAGGCAGAGCTGGCGACCCTGCACGGCATACGGCGAGATGAACCACACTCGGCCATATCGGCCGGTGACGCATGCTCAGGAGATCTGCGCCCGCGCAGAATTAAGGCGCGGTCTGACACGCAAGAATGATTGCGGCACGCCAACGGGCCGCAGGCGCTACACCCCCCAGAGCTTCGCCTAATCGTGCACGTGATCGAATAGAATGATCACGGCAGCGACGATACTTTAGGACCGTTACCGCCGCTACGGTAATTTTCGGTACAACTTTGGCTCAATTTTTGGCAGTTCGGGATGGAAGGTAGGCGCCGCCGAACTACTGAGGTTGAACTCGTGGTGTCGTAGGGGCTGACGGCTGGCGGTCCGCTGCGGTATCACCGAGGGCGTGCGGCATCCACAAGGGGGCAGGCTGACCGCCGAACGCCAGCAGTTCCGCGAGGGGTTACGGCTCCAGGCGGCGGAGCGGTTCGCCCAGGGTGAGGCGAGTGCGGTGCTCGCCAGGGATCTGCGGGTTGGTACCCGGTCGACCAGCGGTGGACGCTGGAGCGGGTCAAGACGGTGATCGGCCGCCGTTTCCACCTGACCTACACGATCCAGGGCGTACGGAAACTGCTGGTGCGCAACGGCTGGTCCTGCCAGGTCCCGGCCCGACGCGTGATCGAGCGTGACGACGATGCGGTGGCCGGGTGGGTCAAGGAGGTATGGCCCTGCGCGGAAGACTCGCGGCGGCCCGTGGAGCCTGGCTCGTCTTCGAGGACGAAGCCGGCTTCTCCATGACGCCGCCGCAGGCGAAGACCTGGTCACAGCGCGGCCGGACCCCGGTGGTGCGGGTCCGCGGCCGTTCCCGCAGACGGATGTCCATCGCCGCACTGACCTGCTACAAACCCGGCCAACGGTCGAGGCTGATCTACCGGCCAAGCCGGGACGACGGCAGACGCGACGGACGCAAGAGCTTCTCCTGGCGCGACTACCGGGACCTGCTGATCGCGGCCCACCAACAGCTGGGCGGCCCGATCGTGCTCGTCTGGGACAACCGCAACGTCCACAAAGCCGCCGGCCTGCGGGAGTTCGCCGAAGCCCGGGACTGGCTGACCATCTACTACCTGCCGCCCTACGCACCCGACCTCAACCCCGTCGAAGGGATCTGGTCCCTCCTGCGACGCGGCTGGCTCTCCAACGACGCCTTCAGCACGCCCGAACACGTCATCCAGCGCATCCGACGCTGCCTGCGACACATCCAGTACCGCAGCGACCTCATAGACGGCTGCCTCGCCGAGACCGGCCTGACCATCAGACCCAGATGAGCAACGACACGACTGTCCTGTCTCACTGAAGGTTGACCAAGATTGGCCACTGCCCGCCAGTCTGATCAGCGCAGGCGCGATAGTCGCAACAGGGCCTCGTTGCGGACCTCTGGGTCTGTATCCGACGTCAGCGTTGGGAGTTGCGTGATCAGCTCGACGTCGCCCTCTCCGGTCGCCCAGCGAGGGTCACAGTCAAGTTCCGCAGCGAGCTGATCAGCCGCCCCCTCGTCAGACGCCACTGCAAGGGCCGCGAGCACGGCACGTAGGCTGGCCAGATCCCTCCGAGCCAACAGAGCCGCAGCAGTTTCGGAGGTCACTCCGGTGTCCTGAGCATCCAGGAGGAGACGGTGCAGGACACCGGCGACACTCTCGATCCGAGGCGCCGCCGCCAGCCGTCGCCCTGCAGCTGCCCTGACGCGCCAGGCCGGAGAGTCGGCTTCAGCGATCGAGTGGCGAAGTCCTTGGTCTATGAAGTCTTCCACGGCACCAGGCTCCCAGCCGGATATCTCGATCAAGCTTCGTTGGGACGACACCGCAGCAGTCAATCTTCGGTGAGAACGATCCACCCTCACTGAGATCAGGACAACGACACCACGAGTTCAACCTCAGTAGGAGGCTGTGACCGCGCTTTCGTGATGGCTACGGCCCTTGGCGCTCGTGGGTGTGGACGCCGGGTCAGGCGGACTCGAAGCTAGGTGTCGCGGGTCCGATGTTGCCCGCTTCGTCCATGAACTGAAGATTCGTGATGAAGTTGAGGATGAAGGCGACGAACGGGCCGTCGAAGGTCATGCAGCCGGATTCATGCACCGCTGTGACGACCTTCCATTGGTTCGGATCGGGGCTGCACGGCAGGAAGAAGTGCTCATCCCCGCCGAAGTCGTACCCCCAGTGGATGAGACCGTTTTCCTCAGGGTGGAACGGATGAGGAAAGTCGTCCGGGCGCCGCTCGCGGGACTGGCTGGCACGCTCGTGGATCTCGCGCATGCGCGGCAGGAGCGGGGTAGATCCTTGGGGGTGGAAGACCATGAGCTCTTCGGAGATGATGCCGCTGCCGTAGGCGTCCATGAAGGCCTTGTAGTCGGTCGGCAACGGCGAGCCGAGGTAGTTTTCAACCTCAACCCAGTCGCTCGACGAGTGCGGTCTTGGCGCAGGCTCTCCCAACAGTCGCCTCAACTCGTCAAGCCCTGACACGTACCCCACCTCGCTCGAACGCCGCGTTGACCAGTGACGACGAAGATAGCTGGGTCAGCCCGCCCACGGGCGGAGGGGGTAGTCGTCACCTCGAGCAGTGCCTCGGAAATGGCCGCTGCTCGGTTCTGCTGGTACGCCGTGCCCTAATGGCCCTCCTCGCGGCGACGGCCAAAGCGCGTCAGGCCACGCCCGGCGCGGGCGGGCGCATCCACCAGCCTGACCGGTCTCCGGGGCGCGGATCCTGTCACTCGAAGGTCCGGACCTGGCCGAGGCTGCTCCTCCTTCACCTGCGGCCCGGTACGCCGTCCACGGTGACGTACCGGGCGGCGTAGGTGTCCGGAGTGCGTCCGATTGCACCCTGCTGTGCGGCAAAAGGGCAGCTCAGAGGTGCAGGTTTCTGGTTGACCAGGATTCCGGTACGGGTGATAGTGACGCTCGCGGCCGTGTTCGTTCGGCCTGCTGTACCAGGGTGGGGACTCTTGAACGACACCAGTGACAACGTGCGTGGCGACGTGCGAGGGCGGGTCGACGCGCTCGTCGCGGCCGGCCGGCCGGCCGCGGCGCGGGCCGCCGCGCGGAGTGCGCTCGACGCGGATGGGCCCGACGCCGACCTCCTCCTTGCGCTCGCCCGGGCCCACATGGCTGAGGACGACGACGACCACGACGACGCTGCCGAGCGGGTCTTCCGCGAGGGCCTGGAAGTCTTCCCGGACGACATAAGCCTGCTTGCCGGGTACGCGGAACTCTGTGCCCGCACCGACTCGGTGGACCGACCCGGGCGGCACTCCCGGGGTGTCGTACTCCTGGCCCGTCTGCGAGAACTCGCTCCGGATTCCCTGGAGTTGCAGCGTGCTGAGGCTGCGGGGAGCTCCGTTTCCGCCAGCGCCAAGGATTCCGTCTCGGTGCGCCGGGTGCAGTCGTTCGACGCGGCCCGTGCCTTCGCCGACGCTCCGACGCCCGGTGCCGCCGCTGCCGAGGCCGCCCAGTGGGCCGCGGCTGCTCCGGGCGACCTGCGGCTCGCTGTTCTTGCCGAGACGACCGGCGCTCTCGCAGCCCCTGGCCGGACCTGGTCGCGCCTGCTGCTGCGCCGGGGTCTCGAATACCGTTTTGCCGTCGGTGTGACCGTCGCTGTGCTCGTCGTGCTGCGCATCACTGTCCTTCCGGCCGTGCCGTATGGCGTGGCGACGGGGGCGGGGCTGTTGATGGGGCTGCCCTTCCTCGGTCTCCGCAAGCAGTTGCGGGTGGCCCGTGAGCTGGCTGCCGAGCGGATGGCTGCGGTCGTGGCCGAAGGCGTACGGGGCGACGAGGCGGGTGCCGGGGGCGAGGGGTTCGGGCCGCCGGAGCTGCCGCCCGTGCCGCGCGTCACCCCTCGCGAGTACGCCTTCGCCGGAGCCGGACTCGCCCTCCTGCTGGTCGTCGGCGCCACGGCGTACACCGCTTCCCTTGCGTATCCCCGTTACGACATCGTCGCCCACGACACCTTCCGGGGCCTGAAGGGCTTCGATCTCCGCGAGGGGTTCGATCCTTTCGCTGCCGTGCCCGACAGCGAGCGGGAGGAGTCGACGGCCCGGGTGTACGTCGCCGGGAACGCTGCCCCGGACGCCGCCGGGGAGTACCTGGTGGCCGTCACGACCGGGGACTTCCATGAGCTGCGCGAGTCGTACGTATTCGACGGAGACGGACTCGTGTCCATGAACACGGAAGGGGTAGGCATCGTCGACGACACCTGGCGAGCCGAGGCCGGCCCGTACGGGGGCTGGATGCGATGCCTGCGGTACACCGAGGTGGCCACCAGCACACTGCGGGCGATGTGCGTGTGGGCCGACAAGGGCAGCATCGGCATGGTCCTGTTCACGGCGGAAGACAAGAACCGCGACGCGGTCGAGGAGACAGCCCGGTCCATCGGCGCCGACTTCCTCCGGCCCGCTGCGGACTGACCCGGCACGACGCGACCGGAGCGCCGAAACTCGCGCTCGGCGGCAGGCGCTTGTGCTTCACCATCGCGGTTCTTCGCGGAAGGTTCCCCCCCGACGCATACAGTCTTTGTGGTCTCCGTCACTCCCTGTTGGGGGATGTGTCCGCTTTGCTCGCGGCAGTCGGTACGAGATGTCTGATCCGTGTGCGCAGGCAGGACTCATATGTGCAGGTCAGATGCGTTGACAGGGCGTCATCCAGCCCATTGGATCACTCCACACGAACGTCACGAAAACCTCTTGATCTCCACTTCACATGCATGTGAGTTGCATGTCGTGCCGGACCGAGGGCGCTTCGTGTCTGCTGCAGTGACGGGTGGGGAATGAAAGTGAGACTGAGGCGCGCAAAGCGGGCCCATGGAAGAGGGCGTGTACTCGCTCTGACGACGGCCTGGTTGGTCCTTTCGAGCGTCGCATCGACGCTGACGGCTGGCCCTGCTCTGGCGGATGACGCTCCGACAGTTGCTCTGACGGAGTCCGAGCAGGCGTTGAAGGACGCCGCTGCATCCGGTGATCGGGTGGAGGTGCTGGGGGAGCGGACTGAGCGCGAGACCGTGTTCGCGAACCCGGATGGCGCGACGTTCACGCTGGAGAAGTCGATCGTTCCGGTCCGGGTGGACACAGGCAACGGCTGGGCGAAGCCGGACGCGACCTTGGTACGGCGCGAGGACGGTTCGATCGGCCCGAAGGCTGCCGTGGTGGACCTGTCGTTCTCCGGTGGCGGTGCGGGCGAAGGCCTGGTGACGATCGGGCAGGACGGCCAGTCGGTATCGATGGGCTGGCCTGGTTCGTTGCCGGAGCCCCGGCTCGATGGTGAGCGCGTCGTCTACGACAACGTCCTGCCGGACGTGAACTTGATCCTCACCGCGACAGTTGAGGGCTTCCGCCAGGTACTGGAGGTCGAGACTCCCCAGGCGGCGGCACTGCCCGAGCTGAAGTCGATCGAGTACGGCCTGAAGGTCGACGGGCTGCGGCTGCGCGAGGGCGCGGTGGGCAGCGTGGAAGCGCTGGACGGCAACGGTCAGGTGGTCTTCCGCTCGCCGACCGCCCAGATGTGGAACTCCGCCGGCGACGACACCGCGGCGACCACGGCCACGGGAGCGAGCCCGCAGAGCGCGGGCCTCCGGGCTCTCTCCGGAGCTTCCGCAGAAGGCGCCTCCGCGCAGGAGGCGACGCAGGAGCCGGTGGCTCCTGCGGAGGAGGGTGACCCGCTGGCCGGACCTGGGGCCGGCGACAAGGCCGCAGTGATGGATGTGGAGCTGGCGCAGGACTCGCTGACGGTCGTGCCTGACAGCGACCTGATCGCCGCTACTGAGGCAGAGGACTTTCCGCTCTACATCGACCCGTCGGTGGAGCTGAACGAGTCGGAGCGCACGGTGCTGTCCTCCGACGGTGACGTCTTCTACAACTTCTCCGGCGGCGACAACGGCATGAGCGTCGGCAAGTGCGGTTCCGCGGTGATCGGCGGCGTGTCCTACTACTGCGGTTCGGGCTATGTGAACCGCATGTACTTCGAGTTCACGCCTGGGGCACTCAAGGGCAAGCACGTTCTGGACGCCACCTTTGCCTGACTGAGACCTGGTCTTTCTCCTGCAGCGGACGCTGGGTGGACCTGGAGCGCACCAACCCGATCTCCTCGTCCTCCAAGTGGCCGGGCCCGGCCATCCTGGACCAGCTCGGCGACCGCTACGTATCGGCCGGCCGGGGAACCGCATGCTCCCCCTCCCAGCCGCGCGCGGTCATCGAATTCAACGACAACCCGCAGGAGACCGACGAGAACCTGACGTCAACCGTCCGGTCGTTCGCCGATGGCAAGCTGAGCCTCCTGACGCTGATGCTGATGGCGAAGGACGAGACGGACACGGTCGCCTGGAAGCGGTTCGACGACGACGCCGTGATCAGGGTGACGTACGTGAGCAAGCCGGCGACACCGGCCGAGCACGGCTTTCCCTCGGGCTCCACGCAGATCTGCAGCAAGTCCGAGTCCGCTCCGACCACGATCTCCGACCTCACGCCGATCCTCGTGGCGACGCCCCGCGCCGTGTCCGGGGGCGAGAGCGGCGGCATGCTGCGGCTGTACTTCGACGTCGACGGGAAGAACCCGGACGGCACATGGTTCGATGCGCCGCAGCCGACGACGGGTTCCCTGGCCCCGACCACGGGCCACCTCTCCTACAGCACGGTGGCGAAGGACTTCCCGAACCAGCCGAAGGAATGGAACGTAGCTCTCAAGGAGGGCACCCTCTACCGCTTCACCGTTAACACCCAGTCCTACCCGAACACGTCGTACACCCAGCCGCTCAGCAGCGGCGGCGCCTCCTGGTGCTACTTCAAGGTGGACCCCACCGCTCCCAAGGCTCCGGTCGTGAAATTCAACTCGGTGTATTCCGAGTGCGTCACGGGCGGTTCCTGCGTGCCGGCCGGTGCTCCGGGGCAGGCCGGCTCCTTCACCTTCAGTCCTGCCACAGGTGACTCGAACACCCACTACCAGTACAAGCTCTCAACTGAAGCGGCTTGGAGCGGCTGGAAGGCCGCTACCTCAGGGTCGTACACCACCAGCATCACCCCTCCGGTGTCCGGCACCTTCGTCCTGAACGTTCAGGCCAAGGACTCCCTGGGTCGTGTCGGTGAGGCGGCGGTGAAGTTCCTGGTCAGCGAGGGATCAGGACCTGTCGGCCGCTGGGACTTCAACGAGGCGTCCGGAGTGGCCCTGGATACCTCCACCACCAACACCGCACTGCAGAACAACCTGACCCTCACCGCTTCCGGCGCGACCCGAACCGAGCAAGGACGGCGAGGAGAACTTACTGCAGCGGACGGTTCCAAAACGCAGGACCGGACCTTGTCGCTGACCAGCACCGCCCAGGGAGCGGCATCGACCACGAAGCAGGTCGTCGAGACCCAGGCCTCCTACACCATGACGGCCTGGGCACGACTCGACACCGCCGGTTCGGCCTACGTGACAGTTCTGGGACAGGACAGCGCCAATACCAGCGCATTCTTCCTGAGTTACTGCGCGGATGTTCAGACCTGGTGTGTCCGGCTTGCCGGACAGCGCGTCAACGCGCTGAACCCCCCGCAACCCAAGGCATGGACGCACCTCGGCGTTGTGGTCAACACCACGACCCAGCAGATCGACTTCTACGTCAATGGAGTCCCGCAGGGAACCAAGGCCTACAGCACAGGCGCATTGGCTTCGACCGGCGGTCTTCAGGTCGGACGCGCCAAGTACGCGGGCTCCTACGTGGACTACTTCCCCGGGCAGCTCGACGAGGTGGCCATGTGGCAGCGCCCGCTGTCGCCAGAGGAGATGGCGGTCGAAGCCGGGGCGAAGGACGCGCAGGACTGGGGCTACGTCGAACTGGTCGCCCAGTACAACCCGGCCGGCGGCTCCGGTTCCTCCCTTCAGGACACCAGCGGCTACAGCAGCACGCTGACCATGGCCTCGGGCGCTTCGCTGAACGGTGAGGACATCGTCCTGGACGGTGTGGACGACTCCGCCTCGACGGACCGTCCCCTGGTGGACGACACCGGCTCCTTCACCGTGTCCACTGCCGTGGACGTGGACACGAAGAAGCTGGAGACCATGCCGACCGGGTCCATGCAGGTTCTGGGCCAGCAGACCGCGGCGGGCTCCTCGTGGGGTATCTGGTTCGAGAAGACCGGAATGGAGAACGCCGAAGCCGACGCCGGGGGTGATGATCCCGTGATCGACGAGGAGACCGGCGAGGTGATCGTCAAACAGGTTCCGGTGGGACGCTGGCACTTCGGCCGCCTGACCTCCGACGGAACAGGTGTCTCAGTACGCAGCGAGGAACTCCTCACCCCCGCGGGCGAGATCCGGCTGACCGGCGTGTTCGACGCCACCTCGCAGACCATCCGGCTCTACGTCGGCGGCGTCCAGGAGAGTGTCCCGCTGGCCTATCAGTCCACCGTCGGATCGGGCTTCACCGTCGGCAAGGGCTGGATCAACAGCGCCTGGGGAAGCTACCTGCCCGGTCGGATCAGCGACATCCGCCTGTGGGCTGGAGCCCTGACCAACGAGCAGCAGCTGGAAGCCGTCGTCGGTAACTGAACCGGCGGGCCCCACTCGCACACATGCCTGAGCAACGGGGCGGGGCGCGATCGAGCGCTCTGCCCCGGTCACGGCTGACCGTCTGGGCTTCTGTCCAGGTTTCCCCATTTTCCTCACCTTGATCGAATGATCAAAAGGAGTCGTTTCGTCGTGTCCAGACGTACGCGTCTACGCAGACGCCAAAGCGCCGTGATCGGCGCGCTGACGTTCGCGTTGTCGATACCCACGCCCCTGATGCCCTTGGCGCAGGCAGCGGAGCTTCCGGGACGTCCGGAAGTGCCCGCGTCCATTCCTGTGAAGGTGTATGCCGTCACTGAGCCGGGCGCCAAGAAGGAACGTGCCACGGTCGCGCGAGAGCGGGCGGCCAACCGTCAGCTGGCAACCCGGGCCGATCAGGAGCGTGCCCGCAGCGCCTGGCCGAAGGCACAGACCCTCACCGGCCGACTAGGCTCCGCTTCCGAGCCTGCGAGCGCCGCGTTGGTAGAGGTTCGCGGTACGGAGGGGACGGGGGCGGCACAGATGGTGCAGCGCCCCGCGGCCGGTACCTCCACCGTGAAGGTGCTCGACCAGAACACCACACGGGCAGCCGGCGTCACCGGCGTGCTGTTCACGGTGGCCGCCCAGCAGCCGGGCGCAGCCGACGTGGAGATCGACTACAGCACCTTCGGCTCAGCGATCGGCGGCGCCTGGGCCACCCGACTGGGACTCGTGTCGCTGCCGGCGTGCGCGCTGACCACACCGCAAAAAGCGGAGTGCCGCGAGGCCACCCCGGTGCCCTCGGAGAACAACACCGAGAAGCAGACGGTCACCGCAAGTCTGACGCGGGTCGACACCGCTCCACGGGTGATGGCCTTGGCTGCCACCACGACGGGCGGCTCGGACAAGGGCGCAGGTGACTACAAGGCGACCCCGCTGTCGAGCTCTTCCTCCTGGGAGGCCGGCAGCTCCTCGGGCGCGTTCACGTGGTCCTATCCGATCACCGTTCCGCCGGCGGCGGCCGGCCCGGCGCCCTCATTGTCACTGTCCTACGAGTCGGGCAGCATCGACGGACGCACGGCGAACACCAACAACCAGGGCTCGCTGGTCGGCGAGGGCTTCGACCTGACCTCCTCGTACATCGAGCGCAAGTACGGCTCGTGCGACGACGACGGCCAAGCCGACAAGAACGACCAGTGCTGGAAGTACGAGAACGCCTCCCTCGTCCTGAACGGCAAGGCCACCGAACTGGTCAAGGACGACACCAGCGGCAAGTGGCGACTGAAGGACGATGACGCCTCCACTGTCACCCACACGACCGGCGCCGACAACGGCGACGAGGGCGACGCCTCCATCGATGGCGCAGGGGAGTACTGGAAGGTGGTCACCGGCAACGGCACCACCTACACCTTCGGCCTGAACAAGCTCTCGGGCGCGGGCAGTGAACGCACCAACTCGGTCTGGACGGTCCCGGTCTTCGGCGACGACGCGGGAGAACCCGGCTACTCCGCCGGCACTTCGTTCTCCGGCCGTTCCAAGCAGCAGGCATGGCGCTGGAACCTCGACCTGGTCGAGGACGTCCACGGCAACGCCTCCACCTACTGGTACACCGCCGACACCAACCACTACGCGAAGAACGGCGACAAGACCGCGCTCGCCTCGTACACCCGCGGCGGCTACCTCAACGAGATCCGCTACGGCCAGCGCTCCACCACCCTGTTTACCGGAACTGCCTCAGGCAAGGTGACCTTCGGGTACAAGGAACGCTGCAAGGACAGCGGCAGCGGCTGTGGAACCCTGACCGCGGACACCGCCGACAACTGGCCCGACGTCCCCTTCGACTCGATCTGCTCCTCCACAGAGACGGACTGCAAGGCCACCGGGCCGGCGTTCTTCACCCGGAAGATCCTCTCGGCCATCCACACCCACGTGTGGTCCACGGCTGCCGAGCCCGATGCCTACAAGCCGGTCGACTCCTACACCTTCACCCAGGACATCTTCGACGGTCAGGACATCGGCAACAGCTCTGACCAGGTATGGACCCTGACCGGGCTGAAGCGGACCGGCAAGAACGGCACCGCCATCGACCTGCCGACCATCGGCTTCACATACCAGCAGCGCGCGAACCGCGTGGACTCCACCAGCGACGACGTTGTGCCGCTGACCCGCCCTCGGATGTCCACCATCACCTCCGAGACCGGCGCGATCACCACCGTCGCATTCTCCGAGCCCGAGTGCGTGCGCGGCTCGAAGATGCCCGCAGCCGAGGACAACAACAACCTGTCCTGCTACCCGGTGTACTGGCCGGTCAATGGCGGCGACCCGGAGCTCGACTGGTTCAACAAGTACCGGGTGATCGCGGTCAACACCGCTGACCCGGCCGGCCGCAACCCCAACGTGGAACACGCCTACACCTACGAGGGCCCGGCCTGGCACTACAACGACGACCCCTTCACAAAGGAGAAGGAACGCACCTGGTCCTCCTGGCGCGGCTACCAGAAGGTCACCGCTTACACCGGATCAGTCGGAGCCACCCGCTCCAAGACCGTCAGCCTGTACATGCAGGGCATGCACGGCGACCGACTCAAGGCAAAGGACGCCAACGGCAACCCGCTCACGCGCAGCGTCACGGTAGCGGGCATCGACATCGACAACGTCGCCGGCACCACCGGGGACGACCTGACCGTCGGCGACGCCACCGACAACGAGCAGTACGCGGGCCGACTGCGCCAGCAGATCACCTACGACGGCGCCCTCGCCGTCGGCAACACGATCAACGACTTCTGGTACAAGCAGACCGCCAGCCAGCAGAAGTCGTATGCACACGTCACAGCCGGCTACGTCCGCACCGCACGGACGTACGCCAACACCTACCTGACCACTGCCAAGAAATGGCGCACCACGGCCGCCAGCCACACCTACGACAGCTACGGCATGGTCACCCGTACGGACAACCACGGCGACTGGACGACCGCCGGAGACGAGACCTGCACGCGTACCTGGTACGCCCGCAACGACGCCAAGGGCCTTACCGGCCTGGTCTCCCGCACCCGCACCGTGGGCCAAGCCTGCTCCGTCACCGACGACCAGCTGAAGATGCCCACCGGCATCACCAACAAGTACACCAGCGCTGAGGCCCCGGACCAGCGCGGCGACGTCCTGTCCGACACCGCCGCTGTCTACGACAACACCGGCGCCACCGGTTGGACCGCAGACCAGACCCCAACTCTGGGCCTGCCCACCTGGACCGGCCGCGCCAAGGGCTACCCAGCTGCCGTTGCAGGCAACACCGCCGACCGTGATCCCACCGGCTGGCAGACGCTGACCAAGGTCACCTACGACGGCGCGACGGCCCAGCTCGGCCGACCGCTCACCGTGACCGACGCCGCCGGCAAGGTCACCACCACGGCCTACTTCCCGGCCGCCGCAGGTCCACTCACCGCTGTGATCGTCACCAAGCCGACGCTCGCCAACGGCCAGGCTCACAAGTCCTACACCTACTACGACCCCGCGCGCGGCTCGGTGACTCATACCCTGGACGCCAACCTCAAGCGGACCGAGTACACCTACGACGCGCTGGAACCGTTCCAAGTCCGGCGGCGACACCGCCACCGCGACCTTCGCTTACGGCATCAACCAGACCAACGTTCCTTCCTGGACCTCGGTCTCCACCCTCAAGGCAGACGGTCAGACCTACACCACCAGCTACAGCCTGGTGGACTCCCTGCTCCGCCCGCTCCAGTCCCAGTCTCCGGCCCCCAACGGCGGCCGCATCCTGACCGATATCCGATACAACGACCGCGGCCTCGCCTACGAGACCTTCGCCGACATCTTCGACTCCACCACCGCGCCCAACAGCACCTGGACCCGTGCCGAGAACGGTGGCGCACCTCAGGAGACTCAGCTGGAGTTCGACGGCCTCGGCCGCCAGGTGAAGTCCACACTCCTGGTCAAGGGCGTGCAGAAGTTCGCCCCGGTCGTCACCACCTACACCGGCGACTCCGTGGCTACCACGGCCCAGCAGGGCGGAACCGCCACCCGCACCATCACCGACGTCCTGGGCCGCACATCCGAGACCCGCACCTACGCAGGACCCCAGCCCGACGACACCGCCTACGGCGCGACCCTCGGTACCTCGTACACCTCGGTGAAGTACGGGTACTTGCGCGATGGCAAGCAGAAGCAGGTCACCGGCCCCGACGGCGCCAAGTGGTCGTACACCTATGACCTTTACGGCCGGCAGGACACCGCGACCGACCCCGACAAGGGCACTGGCGTCACGTCCTACACGGACCTCGACCAGATCCAGACCACCACGGACGCCGAAGGCCGGCTCCTCGTCCACGGCTACGACGAGATCGGCCGCAAGGCCGGCCTGTGGCAGAACAGCAAGAGCGACGCCAACCTCCTCGCGGAGTGGACCTACGACTCGCTCCTCAAGGGCCTGCCCGACGCCTCCACCCGCTACACGGGCGGCAAGGGTCAGACCGGCAGCAAGGCGTACACCACACAGGTCAGCGCCTACGACTCCATGAGTCGGCCGACCACCACCACCCTGACCCTCCCCGCCGACGACCCCCTCGTCACCTCCGGCGCAGTCACCGCCACCAGCACGGCGAAGGTCGACTACCGCCTCGACGGCACGGTCAACAGCGTCACCGAACCCGCGGCCGGCGGCCTCGCCCAGGAGACCATCAGCACCGCCTACAACAATCACAGCCTGCCCATCGGCCTCTCCGGCGCATCCGGCTACCTTCTGGGCGCCACCTACACCGACCTGGGCCAGGTGCAGCAGCTCACCCTGGGCACCTCCACCGCCGGCGGCACCAAGAAGGCCTTCCTCACCAACTTCTACGAGGAAGGCACCGGCCGCCTGACCGGTGCGGACGTCGACGACCAGACCCGCGGTGCGGTGCGCGACACCGCCTACACCTACGACCCGGCCGGCAACGTCACCTCCATCTTCGACCACGCCAACACCGGCAACGGCGCCGACTTCCAGTGCTTCACCTACGACGGCCAGCGCCGCCTGACCGAAGCCTGGACCCCGAAGTCCGCCGACTGCGCCACCTCGGGCCGCACGGTGGCAAACCTCGGCGGAGCCGCCCCCTACTGGACGTCCTACACCTACAACGCCGCAGGCCAGCGGGACACAGAGAAGCAGAACACCGCCACCCCGCTCACCCGCACCTACTGCTACGACACCACCCGCACGCACGCGCTGAAGGCCACCACGACCGACGGCAACTGCACCGACGAGACCACCCAGTACACCTACGACGCCACAGGCAACGCAACCGCCCGCGTCGAAGCGGCAGGCAACACCACCACTCAGTCTCTGACCTGGTCTGCCGAAGGCAAGCTCACCAAGCTGACTGAAGGCACCAGCACAACGGACTACCTCTACGACGCCGACGGACAACTCCTCATCCGCCGCGCCTCCGGCACGAGCGGTGAGACCGTCCTCTACCTCGGCTCCACCGAAGTCCACCTCAAGGGCACCAAGAAGTGGGCCAACCGCTACTACAGTGCAGCCGGCGCCACCATTGCCCTGCGCACCAACGAAACCGGCATCGAAAAGCTCCACTTTCTCGCCGCTGACCACCACAACACCGGCAACCTCTCCGTCACCGGAGACACCACCCAGACCCTGACGAAGCGCTACACCACTCCCTTCGGCGCCACTCGCGGTACCACCAGCGGAACCTGGCCCGACGACAAGACCTTCCTCGGCAAGCCCACCGACACCGGCACCAACCTCACCCACATCGGCGCCCGCGAATATGACCCGACCCTGGGCCAGTTCATCAGCGTCGACCCCATCCTCTCGCTGGACCAGCACCAGTCACTCAACGGCTACAGCTACGCCAACCAACACCCGTCAACCTCCTCTGACCCAACAGGTCTGCGAGAGGTGTGCGGAGCATACGGAAACAGCTGCTACCCGGGTGCTCCACAGCTTGGCGGTGCAGTTCCTGGCGATGTGCAGCGCCCCTCGGAGGGAGGAAATAGCAGCGGCAGGCCCATGGGTGGCCACCCAGGAGAAGCAGGGGGCACGGCGAGCGTCGACAGCGGAGGCCAGCCGCAAGGGCATGACCGACTCGAATGCAATCGCTTCGGCTGCGAGACGGTTTGGGACGAGCGACCACGAGGTAATGATGGGGATCTCCTAGCCGGTGCGGCTACTGGCGTTGTAGACGCCCTAACATTCGCTTGCGGGATGATGGAGGTATTCGGGGATATTGATTGCGCTAGCGACGCAATCCGGGAGGAATTCGCAGACAATGGAGTCGATCCAAGTTCCGCAGCCTTTGGGGACGGAACGCAAATTGGGTCGGCGGCCACCGCTGTTGTTCCTTATCTTGGGTCGGCGGGGAGGATCTCCGGAGCGGAAGCTCCGGTATTCCCGCATATTGCCGGATCCAGCAAGGGGATAGTGAACCCATATCACGTCTATCGAGGCGATTCTCGATTGCCGGAGGAAGTTTTCGCCAGCGGATTCTCGGTAAAGAATGCAGATGGGAATCTTGACCTCCTTCAGTACGGCAAGTACAATACGCCGTCTGCATGGGTTGGTACCTCGACAAGGAAAAGCATTGGGGCGATGTTCCCTCAGAAGGCCAAGGGGTCCACGTGGGTATACACAATCCGCCCTGGCGCTCCCGGGATCAGCATGAACAAGGCGCTTGGTTTCAAGTATGTCTTCAGGGCTGAGAAAGAGGTCGTGTTCCCGGGAGGTATTTCAGGGAGCCAGATCGTGAGCGCTCAGCGCTATTCGTGGGGCATGCCGACGAATCAGATCATCATGAATCCGGGGCATCAGCCATGAGGACGAAATTGATCGCCATCGATGCATCGGGAAACCGGCAAGCATGCATTGCCCAGTACTCCGAGAGCGAACCTTGGAAGGTTGAAATCGAGCTGGTAGACGGCCGACGCGAGTCTGCTTCCGGGAGTGACCTCTTTGAGGCGCTCAGGGAAGTTCGGTCGGAGCTCGATTCGTCTGGGATAAGGTTGTGCTGCAATGGTGCTCGGCGAGATGCCTGGCCCTCGCCGCTCTCTTCACAGTCCGGTGCACTATTCCTCTATGCTGTCCCCATGCGGCGGAAGCCCGGGCTGAGGGACATCGTCCCAACCTTCGGGGAGTGCTCACCGGACAAGACTGCTTCCGTTGCTCAACAAGACGCATACAAGGAAATGGTCGATCGCAGCGGGTTGCAGTATCTCTCCGCCGTCAACCCTGTCGCGTGGTGGAGGGCATTGGTTGGCGCTCTGAAGGGCCCGAAGAGGTGGATCCCAGTCGAGGATCCTGAAGGCCTTGTGTCGTGGGTACAAACCCGCTGAAATGAGGGGCGCCCCTGGCGCGTTGTCCCTAGCGTGTTGCCCCTTGGGTGGTTGCGGCAGGCGCCAGCCTGCCGCAACCACCCAAGGGTGCCTCACTCTCTTCGGGCCAGAGGCGGTGCGCCGGCGCCGGAACTTTTCGCCCCGCCGGATGCGGCCGGAATGCACGCGGCGGTCCGGCCGGGGGTGCCCGGGGGCCACCGCGGGCCTTGACTGATGGGCGTCGCGGGTTTTTTACTGCGAGGCGTCACCTGCTTTCACTGGCGTGGTGCCTGGGAGTGGTGGGTGGTTGAGGTCTTGGGGTGTCGTTCGGCCGGTGAAAGATGGTGTCGTTTCCTGGGTAAGGCGGATGACGCCTGTGTGGCGTACGAGGCGTTCCCGCTGTTCAGGACGTGCGCTGTGGGCTCGTTGGGCTTGTCCTGGTCCTCGCCCTGGTGGTGTTCCTCATGGCAGTGGTCCTGGGGCGCGTTCTGGTGGCGGCCGCCCCCGCACCGGGAGGGCTTCCCGATCCTCCGGCCCGGGCCCCGCGGGTGCCGCTCCGGGCTCTCCACCCGTCGATCAGCGAAGCTGCGCACGCGTCACGCTTGGGACCTGGGGCTGTACAGATCGCGTGAGCGGGTTGGCACTGAGTCGGCTCACTGGATCTGCCCAGAGGGCAGGGCGTGCCGCTGACTGACCTGCGACGCTCCAGTTCAGCGCTCAGCTGTGCAGGTTGGTTGAGTTCTGCGCAGATTTACTGATCGCCGACAACTGGCACTGGCGTCCCCACCGTGCGTGTCCTCCCTTTTCGCTATCTCTACATGCTGCATCACTTTTTCGTTAGCCATCCTCACATCGCAGCTTGGCCTCGATCCCGCGGGCTTCGAACCGTCGAGATGTACCCCGAGCCTCGACCCAAACCTGCGGGGACACCCTCGACACGGACACACCCGGGCCAGACCCGTGTCATCGGGATGCGCACCGACCCAGAGCCAAGGTCCCGGGACCCCGTCCCCTGCACCCCGCACCGGGCGAGCACCTGCCCCGCCCTCGCCCGTACGGATCCCTGCGCCACCCCTGCGCCCGACCAACCTGTGCTCTGGCATCGGATCGATGAGGCCGGGGCTAGCAGCTCCTTGCAGGCTTGTGATGGCGGACTGGGGGCATAGGGGCAGCACCCCTTTCGAGAGGAGTTTGTTCATGCTTGGTATAGCGGCGGCGGTACTGTTTTTCATCGCGTTTCTGATCAACGCGGCGGACATTGCTACTAACGATGTGTTCTCCTCGACCAACGTGATGCTGCTCGGTTTGATAGCTCTGGCGTTGCATGTGGCAGGTATCGGGGCCGGCCGGGTCTCGAGACGCCGCTGACCCCCTGTCACCACCCGGCACAGGCAAGCCCACACCCGCCACCACCCTCCTTGCCAGCCTGGCCCGCGTAAGCGGGCCATAGGACTGGAGGCGAAGCCGGAAGTCCTTGCGGTGGGGGAGCGCAGCGAACCCACCACTCACCGGCCCGGAGTGAAGCGAAGGGCCGGCGAGGCTCCGGGAGCGCAGCGAACGGAGCATCAACCAGACCGCGCAGCGGTCAGGTTGATGCGTGACGCGCAGCATCACGCCAGCGCTCCCGCGGAGCGGAGCGCAACACCCGCGCGCAGCGCGGGTGTTCACTTCTTCGCGCGCAGCGCGAAGG